>JAKBTP010000088.1 GCA_021844355.1 bacterium
GCCCGCCAGCCGCTCCAGGACCGCCGCCGTGAACTCCTCGGTGGCGGCGGTGCCGCCGATGTCCGCGGTGCTCACCCCGGCGGCCACCGTACGCATGACCGAGTCCCGGACCCTGTGTCCCATGGCCCGGGCGGCCTCCTCGGGCATCTCCTGGAGCAGCGCCGCCACCGCCAGGATCATCGCCATGGGGTTGGCCACGTGGCGGCCCAGCAGCTTGGGAGCGGTGCCGTGCGGGGCCTCCGCCATCACCACCTGCTGGGTGCCGTCCTCCCGGAAGCCGATCATGAGGGACTCGCTCCCGGCCAGGGTCCCGTACAGGGCCAGAACCAGGTCGGAGAGGAGGTCCCCGTCCCGGTTGAGGGCGGGGATGACCAGGGGGTCCTCCCGGGTCAGGACCAGGGCCAGGGTGGCGTCGATCAGCTGCGGCTCGTAGGGGACCTCGGGATGGCGGGCGGCGGCCTTGTCCATCTCCTCCTTGAGCATCCCCTCATACACCGGGGAGACCGTGTACTTGGGCCCGCCGAAGATGGTGGCCCCGACGGCGGCGGCGTGGATGAAGGCGTACTCCGCCACCCGGCGGCAGCGCTCCCTGGTGATCATGGTGGTGCGAAAGGCGGACTCCTCCGCCCCCTCTCCCTCCCGCCACTCCCGGGCCCCGTAGGCGTCGTCCACCGCCATCCGGGCCACGGTGATCGGGGAGTGGACGCCGGCCAGCGGCGGTACCCCGGGGATCCTCCGGCCGGTGCGGACGATGACGTCCCCCCCCACCTCCTGGCGGAGGATGGCGTTGGGGCTGCCCACGTCCCCCTGGCCCTCCGGGGTCACGGTGGCGGCCTTCAGTCCGAACCCGCACTCCAGCATCCGCTGGGCCGCCTCGTGGACGACGGCGTTGCGGGTGCGCCTGCGGGAGTCCAGCGACAGGTCCAGATGCTCCAGCTGGACCAGCTGACGCACCTGCGGCGCCTCCAGGACCCGGAGCGCCTCCAGGAGCAGCTCCTCTCCGGTCTCGTCCCCGTGGAGGACCACCACCCGGCAGCCGGCCATCAGAAGGCCCTGACCCGGCGGAAGGACTCGGCGAGGGGGATCCCGGCCGGCTGGCCAGCCTGGGCCAGCCGGGCCCGGACCCGCTCCGAGGGGTCGGAGCGGTGCTGGCTCTCATGGCAGAGCAGCGCCCTCAGCTTCAGCTCCACCGTCTCGGACACGTCCACCAGGTGGTCGGGGAACTCCGTCCCTGTCACCCAGGCCTCCGTCACCTCGTGAGGCTCGAGGCCCTCCGCCAGCAGCTCGGGGAACGAGTAGGGGTTGCGGGCGTACGGGTAGACGCATTCGATGGCGGCCTGTCCGGCGGCCAGGTGGTCGGGGTGGTTGCCCCCCAGGTTGGCGTAGTGGCGGACGGCGTTCTGGCAGACCACCACCTCCGGGCGCAGCCGGCGGATCTGGCGGCAGAGCTCGAGCCGGAGGGCGTCGTCGCAGTGGAGATCGCCGTCCGGCCGCCGCAGGAAGGTCACCTCGGAGACCCCGAGAACGTCCGCCGCCGCCCGCTGCTCCCGCTCCCGGATCTCCCGCAGCTCCTCGCGCCCCACCTTGGGGTCGGCGGAGCCGGCCGCCCCGTCGGTGCAGATGAGGTAGTCCACACGAGTTCCCCGGCTGGTCCAGCGGGCCACGGTGCCGGCACAGCCGAACTCAGCGTCGTCGGGGTGGGCCACTATCACCAGGACGCCCTCAGGGCGCCCGGGATCGCCCAGCTGCTCACTCACGGCCTTCAAGAATACGGAAGCGTCGGCCTCACAGGCGCTCCGGCGGGGGCCATCCGGCGGGCCACGGCGGTTGCGCTCGTCAGCGAAAGAGCCAGGGAAGCTTGAGTCGCAGCCCGCCCTCCTTGAGGGCGTCGATCACGTCGTCCGCCAGCACCCTGCCCTTGGGCCGGCCCTCAGGGTCCACCACAACCACCGAGGACGCCCGGGCGTCGGTCAGGCGGTCCACCACCTCGTCCAGGAAGGCTTCGGGGTGGATCGTCACCGGCTCGGAATCCCCCACCAGCTGGGAGAGGGGGGTTTCGTCCGAGGAGGCGAGCAGCTCGAAGAGGGGGACGTCGGCCAGCAGCCGCCCCTCCTCGTCCACCACCGCCACGGAGTCGATGTCCTGTCCGTGGGGACGCTGCTGGCGCAGCCGCTGGCGCACCTCCGCCACCGTCTCCCCCGGCTGGGCGAGGGCCAGCGCCGTGGTCATGAAGCCTCCGGCCATGGTCTCCGGGTAACCCAGGATCTCAGTGATCTGGCGGGCCGTCTCCGCCGGCAGCTTGGCGATGATGGCGTCGGCCTCAGCCCGCTCCATGTCCCGGAGGGCGTCCACCGCCTCGTCCGGCTCCATCTCGGCCACCAGCTGGGCGGCCCGCTCGGGGCTGGTCTCGCGCAGCAGGTCCTCGATCCGCTCCGGTTCCATCTCCTCCAGGGCGTCCGCCACCGCCGAGGTGTCGAGGGCTCCGGCGAGCTCCTCCCGGGCGGGCCGGTCCAGCTCCTCCAGGAGGTCGGCCAGCTCACCCGGGTGCAGCCGGCGGATCCCCTCGTGGGGGAGCTGGAGGCGAAGCTCCGAGCCAGGCTCCCCGAAGGGCTGGACCGCGGACCAGTCCACCAGCTGGCGCCGCTCCGCCGGGCTCCCGGCCAGGAGCCGGGCCAGCACCGACCTCGGCCCTCCAGCCACGGCCACCAGCCGGAGCCGGGCCATGACCTGAGCCAAGTAGAGCTCCTCGGCGCGCAGCACCTTGACCCCGTCCACGTCCACCAGCTGCCGGCCCAGAACGTCCTGGACCAGCCGCAACTCCCCCTCGCGGCGGGAGAAGGGCTGGGCGGAGGTCTCCGCGGACCGCACCACCACCGCGCGCCGGTCGAGGCGCGCCAGCTGGGTCGATGGGTGGAAGAGCTGCTCCTCCCCGAGCTGGAGCACCACCCCGGTCACCGGAGGGTAGGCGTCATTGCCGGTCCAGCGGACCACGATGTCCACCACCCTGCCCGCGCCCCGCCCCTGCTCGTCGGTGGCGGAGATGGAGCGCAGCTGGGAAAGCGACACCAGTGAGGCCTGGACTGAGCGGGTGCCGAGCAGCCGGCGGTGCCGGCGCGGCCCCCGCCGCCTCGGTGTGGCGTCCACGTCAGCCCCAGGAAGGGCTGGGAGGACGGTCGGCGGGCGAACTCACCCTGGTAGCATATCCGTGCGCGCCGGGCTTAACCCCGAGATAACCTCGGCCCGGTGACCATCGGGTCGGGGCATGGAGGTGAGCATGGACGGGTCAAGTAGACCGCCTGGCAACCCCAGCCCCGCGCGCGCCCTGAGCCTCTCCTAGCGCCCCAGGCCCCGGCGTGCGCCTCGCACGTCGGAAGTGACAGCCAGGAGGGCCCCAGATGGCGAGAGAGCTCCGCCCGGTGGCGCCACCGGGCTCGGCGGTCCTGGACCCCGCCCATGAGGGCGAGATCCGGGGAGCGTTGGGTCGAGTCCCCAAGTGGGACCCGGACCGGCCGCGGCCGCTGTCGCGGCGGCTTCTGACGCTGGCCGCGATCATGGGGCCGGGACTGATCGTGATGGTGGGGGACAACGACGCCGGTGGGGTCTCCACCTACGCCCAGGCGGGCCAGAACTACGGGTCGAGCCTGCTCTGGGTGCTGGTGCTGCTGATCCCCACCCTGATCGTGGCCCAGGAGATGGTGGTGCGGCTGGGGGCGGTGACCGGGGTGGGCCACGCCCGCCTGATCCGCGAGCGCTTCGGCCGCTTCTGGGCCGCGTTCTCGGTGGGCGACCTCTTCCTGCTCAACTTCCTCACCCTGGTCACCGAGTTCATCGGGGTGGACCTCGGGCTCCGCTACTTCGGGATCACCCCTCTCTTCTCGGTGCCGGTGGTGGCGGTGGGGCTCCTGGCCATGGTGGCCACCGGCAGCTTCCAGCTGTGGGAGCGCTTCATGTTCGTGTTCATCGTCACCAGCCTTCTCATGTTCCCCCTGGCGGCCCTCTCGCACCCCACCGCCGGGCCGATCCTGTCCGGGATCACCCACCCCGGGGTGCAGGGGGGCTTCAGCTCCACCTCGGTGCTCTTCGTGATCGCCGTGGTGGGGACGACCATCGCCCCCTGGCAGCTGTTCTTCCAGCAGTCCAACGTGATCGACAAGCGGATCACCACCCGCTGGCTCCGCTATGAGCTGGCCGACACCTCGATCGGAGCGGTCCTCACGACGGCGGGGGCCGCCTGCCTCATGGTGGCGACCGCCTTCGCCTTCTCCCACACCCATCTGGCCGGCAACTTCGGCTCCGGGCTCACGGTGGCGAGGGGGCTGTACCACACCGCCGGGCCCGCCTCCGGCGCCATCTTCGCCGTGGTGCTGGTCAACGCCTCGGTGATCGGGGCCTCGGCGGTGACCCTGGCCACCTCGTACGCCCTGGGGGACATCTTCGGGCTGCGCCACTCCCTCCACCGCAGCGTGGGGGACGCCAAGGGCTTCTACCTCACCTTCGCCGCCCTCATCGCGCTGGCGGCGGCGGTGGTCCTGATCCCCGGCGCCCCCCTGGGGCTGATCACCACCGGAGTACAGGTCCTGGCCGGGGTCCTGCTTCCCTCGGCGATCGTCTTCCTGCTCCTCCTCTGCAACGACGCCGAGGTGCTGGGCCCCTGGGTGAACTCCTTCCGCCAGAACGTGGTCGCCAGCATCATCGTGGGGGTCTTGGTGCTGCTCTCCCTGATCCTCACCGTGACCACCATCTTCCCCAAGATGCCCCTCGGGCCCTTCACGCTGGTCACGACCATCCTCGGCGCCCTGGTCCTGGGGGCGCTGGGGGTTGACTCCAAGAGGCGGGCGAGGGGCGCCGAGCGCCAGCGCATGGTGGAGGGGGACCGCCAGGCCTGGCGGATGCCGCCCCTCCCGACCCTCCGCCCTCCCACCTGGTCCCTGGGCCAGAAGGTGGCCATGTACGGGCTGCGCGGCTACCTAGTCCTGGCCGTCCTGGTCCTGGGACTCAAGATCGGGCAGCTGGCGACAGGCCACTGAGGACCATCGCAGC
>JAKBTP010000003.1 GCA_021844355.1 bacterium
TACGGTCCGCTCTGCTGGCCCTCGGGGCCTCGGAGGGCGCCGACCTCGTGATCACCCACGCCAGCTGGGCCGAGCCCCACCGCGCGCGATCTGTGCTCGGGGGATTCGAGGCGGCCGGAGCCACCTGGTGGCTCGAGTGGCTGGGTCCGGAGGGAATCAGCCCCACCAGCATCGAGGAGGTGGTGGCCGCCGGCCCACCGTCTTGACGCGGGTATCGGGGATAGACTCGGGGTGATGGCAGGACTCCGGGCCCGATGGTCGGCGTCTCGGATCCCGGACGCCCCGGCGCTGCTCTGGCAGCTAGTCTCCAGCCGACTGGGACTGACGGTCATCCTGGCACTCGCCCTGGGGGTGGCCATCTCCGTGGGCTCCTTCCTGTTGCAGGCGCACTACCAGGCGGTCTTCGCCGCCGGGGGCCGACTCTCGGGCTGGCAGGAGTTCCTGCGCCTGGGGGCGCCCTGGCAGGCCCTGCCACCGGTGCTGGCGGCCACTGTTCTCGCCGCAGTTGGCTGGCTGCGACTCCGGACCGCCACCCCCGAGCCGTCATGGAGCGCCGCATCCGAACGCCCGCCCTCAGCCTCTCAGCTCAGGGCCGGTCTCCGCCGCGAGCGGTTGGTGGTCCTGCTCGCGACGGATGCGGCCCGGGTGCTGGGAGCAGTGGCCGTGGTCCGTCTCTGCTTCTACGCCGGGCTCAGCCTCTGGGGCAGCCGGCTCGCAGCCGACACCCTTCCGGGGGTGCTGGTGGAGGCGGCGGGTTGGACGCTGTTCGCCGCCGTGGCCGAGGCTTGGCGTCGCCGTTACCTGGGGCTGCTGGAGAGCTGGAGTGTCGGTTGAGCCGTCCCTGATCCTCCTCAGCAGGCCCGGCTGCCACCTCTGTGATGGGGTGCGAGGCCCGCTGACCACGCTGGCGGAGATCCATGGCCTTCGGCTGGAAGAGCTGAGCGTGGACGCCGACCCCCGGAGCGAGGAGCTGTTCGGGCAGCGCATCCCAGTCCTGCTCTGGGACGGCGCAGTCGTGGCGGAGGGCCGGTTCAACCCACAGACAGCGATCGACTGGGTGCTCGCTCGGCTGCCAGACGAACGATTTGGTAACAGCGCCGAGCGATGACACGCGCATGCCTAGACTCGAGGAGATGCCCCGGCCCCGCAAACCCGCCGCCGAGCCAGCCCTCGAGCTCACGGTCGTGGTCCCGACCCGTGACGAGGCTGGCAACGTCCCGCTTCTGATCCAGCGCCTCCGCACCTCCCTGGCGGAGCTCCCGTTCGAGGTGCTGTTCGTGGACGACAGCGACGATGCCACCACCAGGGTCCTTCGCGAGGCCACCCGAAGGGATCCCCGGATCGGCCTGGTCCACCGCCGACCCCAGGAGCGGGTCGGCGGACTCAGCACCGCGGTGGTGGCGGGTCTGGCCCGGGCACGTGGCCGCCTCGCTTGCGTCATGGACGGCGACCTGCAACACCCCCCGGAGCTGATCCCGGAGATGGTGGCCAGGGCCCGCGAGGGGGCGGATCTGGTGGTCGCCAGCCGCTACCTGCCTGGTGCCACCAGACGAGGGCTGGGAAGCTGGAGCCGGCGGCTGGTGTCCCGCGGCGCCACCCTCTTGGCCCGGACCCTGTTCCTGGAGGCCAGGGCCAGCACCGACCCCCTGGCGGGCTTCTTCCTCTGCCGAACGGACCTGGTCCGCGGCCTGGAGTTCCGGCCCGTGGGTTTCAAGATTCTGCTGGAGCTGCTCGTCTGCACCCCCGGTGCCCGTGTCGCCGAGGTGCCCCTGGACTTCCAACCACGCGGCGCGGGCGCGAGCAAGGCCACAGCCCACCAGGGCTGGCTGTACCTGTGTCATCTCTGGTCCCTTGTGCGCGACGTCCCCGGGAGCGCCCGGCGGTGGAAGTTCGCGGCAGTGGGCCTGAGCGGCCTCGGCATACTCCTCGCCACCCTGCAACTTGTGGGGGTCGCACTGGCCTGGCCGGCGCTGCTGGCCTGGGCCGCCGCCTTCGCGATCTCTCTGCTCTGGAACACCGTGCTGAACTTGCGGATCACCTTCGCCGACCTCCATCGGGAGCGTTCCCCCCTGCTGAGGCGCTATCTGCTCTCCGGGCTCGGGTCAGGCGCCGTGCAACTGCTCGCGTTCCTGGCCCTGCGCCCCACGGGCCTGACCCTGGTGCTGGAGGGACTGTTGGCGGCGGCGCTGGGCATGGCGGTCAACGCCTGGCTGAGCCTCCGGCTGGTGCGCTGGGGCCGAAGAATCCCGGACACCCCGGTGGGGTCCGTGGCCCTGCTCCAGCGGCTCGCCCGCGCCGCCCGCGCCGACCACGCCGTGCTACTCGGCGCCGACATGGCGGTCCTGGCCAGCCACCCCGGGGAGCAGTACCGCCCCACCCGGACGGTCCGGGATCTCTGGCGACGAGCGGGATCCAGCGGCCGCGCCATCATGTGGACCACGCCGGTGTCCGGCCGGGCGCAGGCCCGGGCCAGCGTCGCCGTCGACTCCATCATCGTCATCCCCGTGGCGACCGGGGCCCCTGACCAGTCCCGAGTGGTGCTCCTCCGGCACCGCCGGACACCGTTCACCAGCGCCGACCTGGACGCGGCCATGCGTCAGCTGCAGTGGCTGCGCCGGCACTCGGCAGAGCCGCCCTCCGCCAGGGTTCCCTCCCCCGCTCCGCGGATCAGCCCCGACCCAGCCCGCTGAAGCCTCGGGGCGGCATAGTGGCCGCATGACTCATCTCCGGCGTTGGCGGCTTGCCACCCGCGCTCTCCACCCGGTGCGCCACCGGCTTCTGCCCTGGGTCGTCCTGGCGGTAGGGATTGGGTTGGCCTTGCCGACCGCGTCGGGCGCGCTGGTGCCGGTGGTTCCCGTCCTCCTGGCGGGACAGGTTCTAGGAGTTGCCCTGAACTTGACGCCTGCGGACTTCCGGGCAGCGGCCCGACGGGCCCACCTGGTGGGAGCAGCGCTGCTGCTCGAGTGGACCGTCCTGCCAGTGGTGGCGGTTCTGGTCAGCAGGGCGATCCCCAGCCGCGAGCTGGCTTCGGGCGTGGTGATCTGCGCCATCGCCCCCGCGGAGATCACCAGCGGGCTGATGGCGGCGGTGGCCGGTGGCGACGCGGCCCTGGCAACCTCGATCATGGCCAGCTCCCTCGCCCTGGCCACCGTCCTGGTGCCCGTCTGGCTCAGCGTGGCCCTGGGCGGGACCGCCCGGTTCAACCCCCTTTCCTTGGTCGGGGAGCTCGGACTGTCGGTCCTGCTGCCCCTTCTGGCGGGGGTGTTGCTCCGAGTCCGATTCCCCCGGCTGGCCCGGCACCGCCACCTCTACCTGGATCTGAGCGCGGCCTGCCTCGTCCTGGTGGTTCTGGCGGGCATGGGCCCGGCGCGGCCAGCCCTCTTGTCCGCCACACTCCTCCCCATAGTGCTGCTCGCGGGTGCCGTGCTCCTTGCCGGAGGCGCCCTGGGATGGGGACTCGGGCGGACGCTCTCCCTCCCCCGTCGAACGGCGACGGCGGTGGGGTTCCCGGTGGCTATCCGGGAATTCGGGGTGGCGATTGCGGTGGCCGTGGCGGTGCTGCCCCGGGCGGCCGCGGTGGCCGGCGTGTACGGCATCCTGATGGTGGCGGGGGCTGGCACGGTGGCCGCCTGGCTGGGGCGTGCGGCGTTCAGCGGTAGTCGTGAGACGCTGTAGGCGCCGCGCTGGCCACACCCTCGGGTAGGGCCAGAAGCCGCTCCACCGCCATGCTCACCACCCCGTCCACCGCCCGCATCACCCCCTGCGCACAGATCAGAGGCCGGTGATGGGCCAGCTGGCGGTGCCGACGATGCACCTCGGGCGGGATCACCAGGTCCAGGTGTCCGGTCTCGTCCGCCAGGGTGAAGAACCGCATCCCGTGGGCCGAGGGGGGAGCCTGCCGGGTGATCACCATCCCCAGGACCGTGAGCCTGGCCCCCGGCTCAGCGGCCCGCGCCTCCTGTAGCCGGACGGCACCCAGGACGGCCAGCCGAGGACGCAGCAGCTCCACCGGGTGCGGTCCGGTGCTGAGGCCCAGGAAGTGATAGTCGGTCGCCAAGCGCTCCTCCGGCGTCATGGGGGGCAGTGCCGGGGGTGGGGCTGGCAGGGGCAGGAGCCAGGGCTGGTCAGAGGATTCGATCTCATCCTGGCTCCCGCGCAGCCTCCAGAGCAGCTCCCGGCGAGGCACAGCGAAGCCATCCAGGGCTCCCACCAGGACCAGGGCCCCCATCGCCTCCCGGCTGAGCCGGGTGCGAAGCCAGAACTCCTCCGGACTTCGGTACTCTCCGCGCCGACGCTCGGCATCCAGCCGCTCCCCCCAGACCTCACCCACCCCCTTCACATAGTTGAACCCCAGTCGCACCGCCAGGCCGCACCCCTGCCGTTCCACCCGGCAGCGGGAGGCACTGTGGTTCACATCCACCGGCAGCACCGCGACCCCGTGGCGGCGGGCGTCGTCCACCAGCACCGAGGGATGGTAGAAGCCCATCGGCTGCAGGTTGAGAAGTCCCACCAGGTAGGCTTCCGGATGGTGCAGTCGCAGCCAGGCGGTCTCGTACGCGGTCCTGGCGAAGGCGGCGGCGTGACTGCGGCAGAAGCCGAACTCCGCGAACCCCCGCACCGCGGCGAACAGCTCGGCCCCGATCTCATCCTCCACTCCCTGGGCCCTGCAGCCGGCAAGAAACTCCGCCTCCAGGGAGTCCATCTCCTCCCTTGAGCGGTGCCGGTTCATCGCCCGCCGGAAGCGGTCCGCCCGGGCGGCGCTGAAGCCCGCCAGGCTCATGGCGATCTCGATGATCTGCTCCTGGTAGAGGATCACGCCCAGGGTGTCCCGGAGGATGGGCTCCAGCCTCGGGTGCAGGTAGCTGACCGGCTCCTTTCCCTGGCGGCGGCGCAGATAGGGGTGGACCGCCTTCCCCTGGATGGGTCCGGGGCGGATGATCGCCACCTCCACCACGAGATCGTTGAACTCCCGAGGACGGGCTCGGGGCAGGGTCTGCTGCTGGGCACGCGACTCGATCTGGAACACCC
>JAKBTP010000123.1 GCA_021844355.1 bacterium
GGCTGGCGGTCCTGCCGATTCCCGCCTGGAGGGTCTCGCTCGAGATCTTCTTCGCCGGCTGGCTGGTGGACTGCCTGCAGGCGACCCTCGTCCTGGTGATCCTGGAGATAGCCCAGAGGCCGAGCCCGCTTGTCATCCTGGCGACCTGGCTGCTGGCGCTGGCGACACTGGCCTTCTCAGGGACGATCGGGCTCGCAGTCGCAACCCTCACGGATAACGCTGGCGAGGCGATGCTGTTTTTGGCAGTCATCCTCGCCCCTTTGCTCTTCCTCTCCGGCCTGTTCACCGGAGTCCCCGCGGAGGGCGTCCGCTACTGGGTGGCCCAGATCCTGCCCTTCAGCTATCTCTCCGACGGCTTCCAGCTGGTGCTGCACGGCAACCCGCCCTACGGATCCCCCGGGGCGTTTTTGCTAGCCGCCCCAGTCTTTCTGCTGGTGTCCCTGGCTGCGTGCGCGGCCCTGGGAAGGCCCCTCATGGCCAGGGGCGCGTAGAGGCTCGCGAACCGTAGCCCAAATCTAGTAACAATGCTATGCTATAGCTATGCCGCCAAGTAGACCAGAGATGCTCCGCCTCGGTCCTGCTGCACGGCGTCTGGGTATCCATCCCCTGACGCTTCGCAGATGGGCTGACGCCGGCAGGATCGAAGTCGTGTGGGTCGGAAGGGAGCGGCGCTTCCCAATCAGTGCTGTTGACGCTCTCCGGAGCGACTCGGATGAGAGCAGGCCGTCGGGAGAAAGTCGTGTGGCGGGCTATGTCAGGGTATCGGGCACCACTGGCCAGGAGAGTTCATTCGAGGCTCAGGAGGCCGAGTTGCGCGCGCGTTTCGGGACTCGCCTGGTCGCCGTCTACAAGGACAAGGGGTCCGGGCTGCGTGAGAGCCGACGGGGACTCGAACGGGTGCTCAAAGATGCCGAGGAGGGTCACTTCGAAGTGCTGGCCGTGACCCACGCGGACCGCTTGGCGCGCTTCGGGACCACCTGGCTCGAACGGCTCCTATCACGCGACGGGGTCAAGATCGAGGTGCTCCACGAGAATGGAGCGGCCGGGGGCATGCCCGAGCTGTTGGAGGACTTCATGTCGCTCGTGGCCACCTTCGCCGGGCGCATGTACGGTATCCGCTCCGCAGAGGCCAAGCGCAGGCTGCTCGAGCATGCGAACGAAGAGGTGGGATGTGTACAAGCCTCGTGACGTGCTCGTCGGCACCGCCACCTGCAGAGGCTACAGGGGAGCCGAAGCAGCGAGTGGGAAGATCCTCCCGGTCGCTGAACTGGCGCAGCGCTCACGCTGGCTGATGGACCTCGTGGCAGGCATGGCTGTCCAGATACTGGATGAGCACTGGAACGAGGCAGACCTGGACACGATCGCAGCCGGCATTGGTCCAGATGGGCGCGAGCTTCCCAGTAACGCGTACATGGCCATGCGTCGCCTCGGCTGGACAGCGAACCCAGCGCCCGGCACCTACCTCTCGGACCGGCACCTACGGATGGCGGAGGAGCTGGTCGGCAGAGCCCTCCGCCTGGCGCTGCACCGGCGGGCGATCCTCGATGCGACAGTGGCTACCTGGCCGGCGGATCACACCAAGCGGACATCCGAGGAGTGGGACGGTCTCTGGGACGCGGCACCCGAGGGGACATCTAAAGTCGAGGTGCGCAACCGCACCCGTCAGGTGGCCGCCTTTCTGGCAGAGCATCGAGAGTTGCCCGCAGGGCTCACCGAGATCGAGCCAGCGCCAGGAGTGGGCAGGACCCTCCCTCTGGCTGTCTGTGATCGCCAGCAGGTGAGATTGGAGCGGACCTCAGCCGATACGGCCGAGCTATGCCTCCGCCTGCCGCTGGTCCAGCAGCCGGCGAGCCGCCAGGACTTTTCCGAGGTCCGGGTCACATTCTCCCTCCCGCCAACAGTGCTGGCGGAAGCAGCCCTTTCCACTCCGAGCCTGCGGGTGAGCGGAGAGCGGGTTTGTCTGGACCTGCCTTGGAGCCTCGGTGGCCTGCCTGTGGCTGCTCGCACAGGGCATGCACGTGCGATTGGCTTCGACTGGGGCGTGTCACGTCTCTTGACCGGGGTGGTAGTGAAGCTCATGGCCGACAAGGGTCGCCAACGGGCACTCACCGACGGACGACCGCTCTTCTTCGACCCCGCTGGTGTTGTAGCCAAGTATCACCACCTACGGGTGGAGCGTGAACAGATTGCGGCGAAGGTGAAGCGCTACGAAGCCATCCTCGACGGTCGGGGGGGCAGGGGTGACCTGGAGGCGAAACTCCTCGCCCTGCGTGCCGAACATGAGGCGGTTTCCAACCGCATGTCCACCTTGAACCACGAGATCGCATGGGCGGCAGCCCGCTGGGCGGTAGACCAAGCAGTCGATCTCGGGGCGAGTGTCATCTACATCGAGGGGCTCGGCAGTCTCGAGGCGAGGAAGCTCGGGCGGGTCATGAACGCCAGGGTCTCCGCCCAGGTACGCTCCCAGGTGTTCTTCGCCATGCGCCACCTCGCCCAAGAGCACGGGATAGCCGTCGTAGAGGTGCCAGCCAGGGGAACTTCATCTGGCTGTCCGCGCTGCAGGAGCGATCTCTCGCACGTTAAGTCCTCCGACAACCACGCGAGCGGCTACCACTGGGCGCACTGCCCGCATTGCGGGCTCAGCTGTGACCGGGACCTCTCGGCAGCATGGCGGATCGGGGCCCGCGGGCTGGCGTCCCAGGCGAGGGCCCACTGGCGCAAGGACGGCTCTCTTGCCATCTCCAAGTCTTCGTTCTCAGATGCCCCCGTGAGCCTGGCGAAGCGCCGCGCACGGGACAAGCGCCATGCCACCATGATCTCCACCCCTGTGCCCAGGCGGCGCAGGATCCCCTCCTCCGCCGGCTCGCAAGGGCTTGCGGAACAGCGTCCGGAGGGGCAGGTGCCCGAGGCCGGCAGCCAGGCCCTGTGCGAAAGCAGTGCGAGCAGCACCAAGCGGATCATTAGGCACCGCCCTCGTGGCGAGCCTCTGGGCCGTGGCTTCCACCGGAACCTCTACGCCTCTCCAGTCCGTCCGTACGGGGACTGGGGGCATGGACGTGAAGGCACGCCATCGCTCAGGATCGCTTAGCTGTTCTGAGACGCTACGGTCCGAGCAGTGCAATGGGGATCACCAAGACTTGATCCGGCCGTCGGTACGCATATCCACTGGAAGTCACCACCGCGAGAAATGCAGGCTCCCCGCAGCCGGTGAGGTCTAAGCGGGAGACGAAGGTGCGCAGGTTGGTGGCTGCTTCATCCAGCCGACTCTGCCCCAGCTTAATCTCAATGCCAGCCCAACGCCCGTCGGCCAATACGACAATTGCATCTACCTCGAGCCCAGTGTTGTCTCGATAGTGGAGCAGCCGCCCCCCCTGCAGCTGGCTGTAGACGCGAAGGTCTCGGACGACTAGGCTCTCGAATAGGAACCCAAAGTACTCAAGATCTGCCAGTAGTTGTTCAGGTGAGGCGCGCAAGGCCGCGACTGCCAGGCAGGGGTCCACATAGTGACGCTTGGGAGCGGTGCGTAGCTGGGATCGGGAACGCAGTTGCGGCGTCCAGGCAGGTTGATCCTCAACAACCATCAGTCGCTCCATCGCTGCCAGATACTCCGGCACAGTGTGGCGATGGACCGGCTCATCGTCTGCAGCGGTGTCTGCCGCAATGACCGTTATCGCCGCCTGTGTAGCGATGTTGCGCGCGAGAGAACGCATCACCCGCCGGATCCTCTCGGGGTCCCGAGTGACTCCATCCAGGCGGTGGATATCCACACGAGCAATCTCGTCCAGATAACTCCGCAGTGCCTGCTGCGCATCAGCCACGTTGAGTGCTTGCATGGCGGGCCAACCACCAGCACAGACGCGGTGCACCAGCTGCGGAATCGTCATGTCGGACTCCGCCGGGCCTGGCTCGATTCCCTCGAAAAGGGTGGTGAGCGACACCTGCCCGGTACTGTGACTCTGTTCGAACAAGGTCATCGGCCGCATGCGCAGGCGAGCCACTCGACCGGCGCCCGTGTGGCGGCTCACATCGTCGGCAGGAACTGCGGAGCCAGTGAGGATAAACTGGCCAGGTAGTTCGCGGCGGTCGACCTCGCGTCGCACGTGGTTCCAAACAGGAGGCACAACCTGCCACTCGTCGATAAGCCTCGGGGTCGCGCCGTCCAGAATCAACCTCGGATCGGTGTCGGCGGCGGTGCGGGCAGCGGCGTCGATGTCGAGTGCGACGATGCTGCCCGCTTGCTGGGTGGCGGTCGCGGTCTTGCCGACCGCCTTGGGGCCCTCGACTACGACCGCCCCGACAGCCTTCAGTAGCTGGGCCAACTCCTTGTCTACAATCCTTGGGCGGTAGGCCACGGTGGATCTCCTCTACGCGGGCCTAGTCCAGGGAGCCGCGCACTCCAATGTAATGGCCAGATTATAACGCTTACAATGGCCGGATTGTAACGCCCCCAGGGGCCAGGATGTAAGAGCGTACGGCGCCGGGAACTGGCTCCAGCGCCGCTGTGGGGACTTGGACGATAACCCGCACGCATCCCACGGGCAGGCAGATCCGGCCCACGGGGAGAGCCAGACCATGGCGCCCCTGCCAGGACTGGACCAACTACAGAGGAGACCCCAACAGCTCTGCGTCTGGAGCTGGGCTCCGCCCCGGTGCGCCAGGGGGAGACTCGCGGCATAGCTGCCTTCCCCGAAGGGTCTGGTTATCCCACTGGTCACGGCCTCGGCCCCTGTCTACTCCGCAATGCTGGTGACCATCCTGACACGCAGGGTGGGACCGTGGCGACCCTGTTCAGACTCGCTGGACGGGCACCGGCCGGCTCGACCGCTTGGCGATGTTGCCGCTCCCTGGCTGGCGGATCTCGTTGAGGATCTCCGTCGCGGAGTGGCTGGCGGACTACCTCTAGGCGACCCTGATCTTCGTGGTCTCAGCCCTGGCACCGGAGCCGGACCTCACGCTTCCGTTCGCCCCGGGGGTGCTGGGCTAGCGACCATGGCAGCATTG
>JAKBTP010000100.1:0-6072 GCA_021844355.1 bacterium
GAAGTCGGCCCCCTTGGCGAAGAGCGACTTGGCCATCGCCGACGCCGCATAGGAGCACGAGGACGACGCGGCCCCGAACCCCGCAGCCCGGGTCAACGAGAGCAGCCCCGGGCGGCCCAGGGCCGAACTCATCTCCCGGCGGGACACGAATGCCTGAACGCCGCCCGAGAGGATGAACCCCAGGGTGAGGGCCCAGAGGGTCTCCCAGACCATGGCCAGGGCCTCACGCAGCCCCGCCCCAACCGATTGCAGAACCTGCAGCGCAAGCATCGCTGTGACCTCCTCATGCATGATACCCCCGGGGGGCATGAGGGTTGGGTCTCAGGAGGGGGGAGGGGGCACCAGGAGGACTCCCAGGACCAGCTGGCCCCGTCGGCGGGCCAGCTGCTGGATGGTGCGGAGGACGCTGGCCGCGGCGGGTGAGATGGACTCGGCCCAGAGCTGGAACCCCTGGTTCAGGACCTCCAGCTCGCGGATCTGGGGGACGGTCTCGCGGAGCGCCTGCTGTACCTCCCCAGGAAGGGGGTCGGACTCCAGGCTCTGCACCCAGTCGGCGGCCACCTGGCGGGGGGTCGAGCGGGCTTTGGGGTCGGAGAGCGCCAGGATGGAGGTGGCCAGCTCGCGGACCCGGCCGAAGAGAATCTCGTTGCCCTGTGCGCGCGCCAGTCGCTCCAAGACCTCCGTCACGGGGTCGGGGAGGAGCATGCGGCCCAGGATCGGGGAGACCGGCAGTGCCCAGCCCCCGCCCAGGATGTCCGCCCACTCCCCGGCGGCCTCCTCGGAGAGGGGCCGTCTGAGGCGTCCGAAGATGCCCAGGCTCTCCCGAGGGGTGGAGTGAGCCACGGCCAGGTAGGCGGCCACCGCCTCCGCGCTCGCCTCCTCGGACTGGAGGGCACGTTCCACGGCGTGGAGCAGGCGGTCCAGGCGGGACCGCTCCTGCTGCAGGGTGCGGCGGTGCCGCTCCAGAGCCGGGCGAAGAGATTCCTCCGCCCCCAGGCGCGGAAGGCTTTCCGAGATCTCGGCAAGGCTCATCCCCAGGCTGCGCAGCAGGTCTATCTGAAGGAGGAGGAGCAGCTCGCCAGCCCCGAAGTAGCGGTAACCACTGGGAGTTCGGGCCGGGTTCACCAGCCCCAGCCGCTGATAGTGCCGTATGCGTCCGGGGGTGACCCCGGTGAGCTTGGCCGCGTCTCCGATCTTGAGGCGGGGGGCAGCGTCTGGATCGGTTGAGTTCACGGCTTGACTCTACGACCGTTTCAAGGTTTAGAGTCCTAAACGATCAAGCCAGGCAGGGCCGTGACCCGAGCGGCCGGAGGAAGCAGATGTCGATCCCGGTGCGACAGAAGATCAAGGTTGGCACCTACCTCATGTCCCAGCGCCTGCGCGGGGTTAAGAAGTTCCCCCTGGTGCTGCAACTGGAGCCTCTCTACCAGTGCAACCTGGAGTGTGTCGGTTGCGGCAAGATCCAGCACCCCGATGACATCCTGCGCCGCCGCTTGAGCGTGCAGCAGTGCATCGACGCCGTCGAGGAGTGCGGGGCCCCGGTCGTCTCGATCGCCGGGGGCGAGCCCCTGGTGCACAAGGAGATCGACCAGATCACCCAGGCCCTCCTGGAGCGCAAGAAGTACGTCTACCTCTGCACCAACGCCATCCTCATGGAGCGCAAGCTGGACCTCTTCAAGCCCCACCCCTACTTCGCCTGGTCGGTGCATCTGGACGGGCTGCGGGACCGCCATGACGAGTCGGTGAGCCGAAGGGGGGTCTTTGACAAGGCGGTGGCGGCCATCCGGGAGGCCAAGCGGCGGGGCTTTCGGGTCACCACCAACACCACCTTCTTCACCCAGGACACCGCCAAGTCCGTCCGTGAGGTGCTGGACTTCCTCAATGACGAGCTGCAGGTGGACAACATGCAGATCTCTCCGGCCTACGCCTACGAGAAGGCACCCGACCAGGAGCACTTCATGGGCGTGGACCGCACGCGGGCGATCTTCCGTGAGGCCTTCTCCGAGGGTCGGCGCGGGAAGTGGCGGCTCAACCACTCGCCTTTGTTCCTGGACTTCCTGGAGGGCAAGGTCGACTTCGAGTGCACCGCCTGGGGCATTCCCTGCTACTCGGTCTTCGGCTGGCAGCGGCCCTGCTACCTGCTGGCGGATGGGTACGCCAGCTCCTACAAGGAGCTGCTCGAGACCACCGACTGGGAGCAGTACGGCCGCGGGCGCAACCCCAAGTGCGAGAACTGCATGGCCCACGCCGGGTACGAGCCCACCGCGGTGCTGAGGACTTTGGGTTCCCTCAAGGAGTCGGCGCGGGCGGCGGTGGCCCACTGACCCTTCCCCGGCTCGGGGACGGCGTACGATGGCCGGGCAAGTGCAGGTCCTAGATCAGCTTTCCCGGCCGCTGCGCGACCTCCGGGTTTCGGTCACCGACCGCTGTAACTTCCGCTGCCAGTACTGCATGCCCCGGGAGGTGTTCGGGCCCGGGTTCCGTTTCCTGCCCCGCTCGGAGGTCCTGACCTTCGAGGAGGTGGAGCGAGTGGTGCGGGTCCTGGTGCCGCTCGGGGTGTCGAAGGTGCGTCTCACCGGAGGCGAGCCACTGCTGCGGCGCGACCTGCCCGTGCTTGTCCGCCGTCTGGCGGAGGTGCCTGGGGTCCTGGACCTCGCCCTCACCACCAACGGGCTCCTGCTCAGTCGGATGGCGGACCAGCTGGCCGACGCGGGGCTGAGACGGGTCACGGTAAGCCTGGACTCCCTCGACCCTGCGGTGTTCGCCGAGATGAGCGGTGTGGGGGCCCGGCTGGAGGTGGTGGTCGCGGGCATCGAGGCCGCGGGCAGGGCCGGGCTGGGGCCGGTCAAGCTCAACTGCGTCGTCCGCCGGGGCCTCAATGACCGCGGCCTGCTGGAGCTCGCCGCCTTCGCCAGGGACGGGGGCCATGTCCTGCGCTTCATCGAGTACATGGACGTCGGTGAGAGCCATGGCTGGAGGCTCGACGAGGTGGTGCCCAGCTCTGAGGTGTTGGAGCGGATCGGGCAGCGGTGGGAGCTGGAGCCGGAGACGCCCAGGTACCCCGGTGAGGTGGCCACCCGCTACCGCTACCGCGACGGCGCCGGCGAGGTCGGGGTCATCTCCTCGGTGAGCCAGCCGTTCTGCGGGGCCTGCACCCGTCTTCGCCTCAGCGCAGACGGCCACCTGCACACCTGCCTGTTCTCCCGGGGCGGGACCGACCTCCGCCCCACCCTGCGAGGTCCGGCCGGGGACGACCAGCTGAGTGCCCTGGTGCGAGGGATCTGGCGGAGGCGGTCGGACAGGTACTCCGAGGAGAGAGCTGGGGGCGTGGTGGCCGGGCCGCCCAAGGTGGAGATGTCCTACCTCGGCGGCTGAGCGGGGACAGGCACCTCCTGCCAGATGTACCCCACCCCGGGCAGCGTCGTGAGCCAGCGCGGGTGGGCCGGATCATCCTCCAGCTTGGCCCGGAGACGCTGGACGATGGTCCGGACGTAGGTGTGCTCAGCGGTGAAGGCGGGGCCCCAGACCGCGGCCAGGATCTCCCGGTGGGTGCGAACCCGGCCCCGGTGGCGCCAGAGCTCGTGGAGGACGCCCAGCTCCATCGGGGTGAGCCGGACCGGGACGCCTCGGCGGAGGACCTGGCCCGCTGCGACGTCGAGGCGGAGGTCTCCTGAGACCAGAACCCCCTCGGGCGGCGGGGGTGCTGCCCGCCGGAGGCGGGCCTCTACTCGGGCCAGGAGCTCCTGGATGCTGAAGGGCTTGGCCAGGTAGTCGTCGGCCCCGGCGCGCAGCGCCGCCACCTTGTCGGCGTCCTGGCCCCTGGCGCTCACCACCAGGATGAGGGGGTTGGACTCCCATTCGCGCACGGTGCGCAGGAGGTCCATGCCGTCGATGTCGGGGAGACCGAGGTCCAGGATGACGAGGTCCACGGGCTCGCTGCCGAGCCGCCTCAGCGCGGAGCGCCCGTCTCCCACCAGCTGGACCCGATGGCCGGAGTCCGAGAGGGCGTCGCGAAGGAACCTGGCCATGCCCGAGTCGTCCTCGACCACCAGGATCGAGCCCTTGTTCTTCAAACCGCGGCTGCCTTCTGGCTCACGGCGGCCGGCCGCTGGCTCGCCTCCAGGGGGAGCAGGAAGTGGAACGCCGTACCTTCTCCTTCCCCTCCGGACTCCACCCAGACCGCTCCCCCCATGGCCTCGGCCAACCCCCGGCAGACGGACAGCCCCACCCCCAGACCTCCGCCCCGGCGGTCCCGGGAATAGCGCTGGAAGAGCTGCTCCTGAAGGTCGGCGGGAATGCCTCTGCCGTGGTCCTGGACCCGACACTCGGCGGCCGTCTGCCGCGCCGGCGACGGGGAGAGCACCTCGATGGCGACCTCCCGGGTGCCGGCATGCCGAGACACGTTGGATAGGGCGTTGTCCAGGAGCTGCTGCACTCGGTCCCAGTCCGCCAGTACCAAGACCGGAGCCGCGGCCAGGCGCAGGGTGGGGGTCAGCTGCCCGCGCCAGCGGCGGGCGGCCTCCCGGATGGCATCGCAGAGGTCGATCACCTCGATCTCCACGTCCAGCTGGCCGGTCTCGATCCGTGCCAGCTCCAGAAGGTCCCGTATGAGGCGGTCCAGCCGACGCGCCTCGGCCACGATGGCCTGGGCGTGGTTCGGGTGCTGGAGCTGATGAAGTCCCTGGTCCTCCATGAGTGCGGTGCCGTGGCCGAGCAGGGCGGCCAGGGGAGTGCGCAGCTCGTGGCTCACGGTGGCCAGCAGCTCCCGCCGGAAGCCCTCGGCCCGGCGGGTGGCCTCCAGGGCGGCCTCGGTGCGGGCCAGGTCGGTACGGGCCGAGAGGCTGGCCTCGAGCTCGGCGCCCGCTCGCACCAGCCCGGTGTTGGCCGCCTCCAGCCGGTCCCGGGCCGTGCGCAGCTCCTCCAGGCTGCGGCGGCGCGAGGTGGCCAGCAATCCCACGCCGAGGGATACCAGGAGGAAGGCCGCCCAGGCGGCCAGGGCCGGGGCCGAGTAGATCGTGAGCCGCCCCACCGGTGGGAGGAAGAAGTAATCCATCAGCAGTGCCGAGGTGAGAGAGCCCACCAGGGCGGTGACCCCCCCGAAGAGGAGCGAACCCAGCACCACCACGGCGAGGTAGAGGAACCCGGAGGTCTGGATCTCGGCCGGGGCGCGGAGCGCCACCAGCGCTGCGGTGAGGCCGGCGAGGGCCGCCACAGTAAGGGTGGTGCCAATTAGCGAGCGCCAGGGTTCCGGGGGCGAGAGCGGTCTCCACACCGACTTGCTGCGCACTTCAGCTGGCATAGTTCCCATCGCAGTGTTTGACGGCCAGAGGGATCGTAGCAACCGGGAATCGAGGGTTCCGCAGGCCCTCGAGGGGACACCGGGTGGCCAGGGGGGCGAGCCGGAGCCGACCCGGAGCCCGCGGCGCGGCCGGCTCAAGGTCTTCATCGGAGCCGCCCCGGGGGTGGGCAAGACCTTCGCCATGCTCCAGGAGGCGCATGTCCTGGCTTCCAAGGGGACGGACGTGGTCGTGGCCTGGGTCCAACCCCACGGGCGGCCGCTCACCGAGGAGGCAGCGTTGGGGCTGGAGCGGGTGCCCCCACTTCGCGTCACCTACCGGGGACTCGAGGTCGAGGAGATGGACCTGGAGGCCACGCTGCGGCGCCGCCCGGCGGTGGCGCTGGTCGATGAGCTGGCCCACACCAACGTGCCCGGAGTGAAGCACGAACGCCGCTGGCAGGACGTCGAGGAGCTCCGCCGGGCGGGGATCGAGGTGTGGACCACGGTCAACATCCAGCACGTGGAGAGCCTGCGGGACGTGGTGGAGCGGGTCACGGGAGTCGCCGTCCGGGAGACGCTCCCGGATCCGGTGCTCGACTCTGCCGAGGAGCTGACCCTGGCGGACATGACTCCGGAGGCTCTGCGCAAGCGCATGCGCCACGGCAACATCTACCCGACCGACCGGATAGAGCTGGCGCTGAACAGCTTCTTCCGGGAGAGCAACCTGGCGGCGCTCCGGGAGCTGGCCATCTGGTATGTGGTCCAGCACGAATCCCGCACCGGGCGCCAGCCCT
>JAKBTP010000100.1:6172-18853 GCA_021844355.1 bacterium
GTGCCGTCACCGGCCACCGGGGGGATAGACGTGGAGGGTATCCTGCGGCGGAATCCGGGCGTCGTCTGCGTCGACGACCTCGGGCTGCGCGACCTCCAGACCGGCATGCCTCGGTACCAGCAGGTCTGGCGCCTCCAGGATGCGGGGATCAACGTGGTGGCCACCGTTGGGGTGATCGACCTGCCGGGCTTCGAGTCGGCTCGGGAGGTACTGGGGCGGTTCCGCACCCAGGACCACGGTGACCACGAGGCCGTGCCCCAGGAGGTGCTCGACCAGGCTGACGAGATCGAGCTCGTGGACCTGCCCCCCCCCGAGCTCCGGGATCGCATCCGATCTGGCTGGGTGACCGCCCCGGCCGACGTGGGGTCGGCCCTCCAACTGTTCTCGGAGCCCCTTTTGGAGGAGCTCCGGGCATCTGCGCTTCGGATCGTGGCCACCCACACCGAGCGCCGTCGGGCGCGCTACGCCGGGCCCAAAGGGGCCCATGGTCTGTGGCCGGTTCAGGAGCGGATCATGATCGCTCTCCGGCCCGACCGCATCGACCAGGCCGGGTCGCTGCTGGAGGCGGGGCTGCTGGCGGCGCGCCGAGAGGACGCCGCGCTCGTCGTGATCTCCGCCGTCTCGCCTCGACCTGATCGGACCGAGGCGCGCCAGCTGGAGCGGCTGGCCGGGCTGTGCCAGCGCCACGGAGTCAGGCTTGAGCCGCTCCAACTTGCCGGTGGGGTTGCTGAGACGCTGGTGGAGTGGGCGGAGCAGCACCAGGTGACGGCGATCTTCATGCCCGCCCCGCGCCGGCGCCGCCGCCTTCCCTGGGACAGGCCGGTGGCGCTCTCGGTCATCGAGCGCTGCCGGGAGCTGGACGTCCACATCCTGGGAGAGAAGGCCCTCCCCGGGACGTCGGGCCTCAGCGGAGCCGGGCCAGCGCCGAGTTGAGCTGAAGCACGTCAACGTAGGACGGCCCGAGGAAGCCCAGCTCGGGGCCCACGGTCAGGGTGCGGATGAGCCGACGCAGCCGCGACTCCGGGATCCCGGTGCTTCTCGAGACCATCGGCACCTGGGCCAAGGCGTCCTGAGGGGTGATGTCCGGGTCGATCCCGCTGCCCGAGCTGGTGACGAGATCGGCCGTCGGTTGGGCTCCCATACGCCGTAGGTGGGCTGCCTCCGCTCGGACTCCCGCCACGAGCTGCCGGGACCTGGGGCCGAGGTTGCTCCCCCCGGATGCTCCGGGAACCCCGTCAAGGCGCAGAGGGTTGTCCGGGTCGGGGCGGCCGTGGAACCACTGGGGCCCGTTCCATGGCTGACCCACCAGAGTGGATCCGTTCTTGGTCAGGGATCCGTTTGCCTGTTGGGGGAAGAGCAGCTGGGAGACCCCGGTGCCGGCCAGGGGATAGGCCAGCCCGAAGAGGAGGAGGGCGCCCAGCGCCAGGACGACCGCGGAGCGCAGCTGGGTGATCACGGCTCGGGTCCTCCGGTCAGTAGGCATGGAGAGCGGTCAGCAGCAGGTCGATCAGCTTGATCCCGACAAACGGGGTGACGATGCCCCCGAGTCCGTAGATGAGCAGGTTGCGTCGCAGGATGGCGGCCGCGCTGGAGGGGCGCCAGCGCACTCCCCTCAGGGCGAGGGGGATAAGGGCGACGATCACCAGGGCGTTGAAGATCACCGCCGACAGCACCGCGCTCTGCGGGCTGTGCAGCCGCATGATGTTGAGAGCCTGGAGCTGGGGGTACGACGAGGCGAACAGGGCGGGGACGATGGCGAAGTACTTGGCCACGTCGTTGGCGATGGAGAAGGTGGTCAGGGCGCCCCGGGTGATCAGCAGCTGCTTGCCCACCTCCACGACGTCGATGAGCTTGGTGGGGCTGGAGTCCAGGTCCACCATGTTGCCAGCCTCCTTGGCGGCCTGGGTGCCGGTGTTCATGGCCAGGCCGACGTCGGCCTGGGCGAGCGCGGGGGCGTCGTTGGTCCCGTCCCCGGTCATGGCCACCAGCTTTCCCCCCGCCTGCTCCTCCCGGATGAGCCGCATCTTGGTCTCGGGGGTAGCCTCGGCGAGGAAGTCGTCCACCCCGGCCTCCCGGGCGATGGTGGCTGCGGTGAGGGGGTTGTCGCCGGTGATCATCACGGTGCGGATGCCGGCCTGACGGAGCTCCTCGAAGCGGGCCCGGATTCCCGGCTTGACCACGTCCTTCAGCTCGACCACGCCGAGCACCCTGGGTCCGTCCGCGACCACCAGGGGGGTGGCCCCCTCCGCGGCCAGGCGCTGCACCGCCGGCTCTAGGTCCGCGGGAATGCCGCCTCCCTGCTCGGCCACCCAGCTGCGCACCGCGTCCGCGGCTCCCTTGCGCACCTGACGCCCGGGCAGATCCAGGCCCGACATCCTGGTGGTGGCCGAGAAGGGCACGAACCGGGCCTCGGATGGGGCTGAGGTGGGCGCCAGGTCGTGCCGCTCCCGGGCCAGGGCCACGATCGACCGCCCCTCAGGGGTCTCGTCTGCCAGGGAACTCAGGAGAGCTGCTGCGGCCAACTCGCGCTCAGGGCACCCCGCCACCGGGTGGAAGGCGGCCGCCATGCGGTTGCCCAGGGTGATGGTGCCCGTCTTGTCCAAGAGCAGCGTCTGGACATCCCCCGCCGCCTCCACCGCGCGCCCACTCATGGCCAGCACGTTGCGCTGCACCAGTCGGTCCATCCCGGCGATCCCGATCGCGGAGAGGAGGGCCCCGATGGTGGTGGGGATGAGACAGACCAGGAGGGAGATCAGGACCACCACCGACACCGGTGAGTGGGCGTAGCTGGCGAAGGGATAGAGGCTGACCACCACCGGGATGAAGATGACGGTGAGGGCGGCGAGCAGGATGGAGAGTGCGATCTCGTTCGGGGTCCGCTGGCGATTGGCTCCCTCCACCAGCGCGATCATCCGGTCCAGGAATGTGTGGCCGGCCGTGGCGCTGATCCGGATCACGACGCGATCCGACAGCACCCGGGTTCCGCCGGTGACCGCTGAACGGTCTCCACCCGACTCCCGGATCACCGGCGCGGACTCCCCAGTGATCGCCGACTCGTCGACGGAGGCGATCCCCTCGACCACCTCTCCGTCCGAGGGAATGAGGTCGCCAGCCTCGCAGACCACCAGCTCCCCTGACGTGAGCTGGGCCGACGGGACCAGCTCCTCGGTGCCGTCGGCCCGGAGGCGGCGGGCCTGGGTCTCGGACCGCGTGCGCCGCAGGGTGTCGGCCTGTGCCTTGCCCCGTCCCTCCGCCATCGCCTCGGCGAAGTTGGCGAAGAGGACGGTGAGGAAGAGCCAGCAGGTGATGCTCCAGGTGAAGACCGAGGGGTGGATGATGGCCTCCGCCAGGGTCCCCGCGGTGCCCACCAGAACCACGAACATCACCGGGTTGCGGATCTGCACCCGAGGGTCGAGCTTGACGACCGATCCCCGCAGCGCCACCTTGAGGATGGCCAAATCGAAGAGGCCGCGGCGCTGGGCCACCCCGCGGCTGCCGGAGGGACCGGCGCCCCCCCGGAAAGCTGGCAGCATCAGAAGAACCTCCCATGGCTCAGCTGCTCCAGCAGCGGGCCCAGTGAGAGGGCGGGGAAGAAGGTGAGGCCGCCCACGATGAGGATCACCCCCAGCAGGAGCACTACGAAGGTGGCGTTGTCCGTCCGGAAGGTGCCGCGGGACACCGGCACCGTCTGCTTGCTGGCGAGCGCTCCGGCTAGGGCCAGCACCGGGAACATGATTCCAAAGCGGCCGACCAACATGTCGATGCCGCCAGCCAGGTTGTAGAAGGTGGAGTTCCCATTCAGGCCGGCAAACGCGGAGCCGTTGTTGTTGCCCTGAGAGGTGAGCGCGTAGAGGATCTCGGTGAAGCCGTGGGGGCCGGAGTTGAAGGCCCCCGCGCGCCCGGCAGGGAGTGCCGTGGCGATCCCGGTAATCACCAGCACCGCCACCGGCATGACCAGGACTCCGAGGCTGGCCAGCTTCACCTCTCGAGACTGGATCTTCTTGCCCAGGTACTCGGGGGTCCGGCCCACCATCAGCCCGCCGATGAACACCGCCACGATGGCGAAGAGCAGCAGGGTGTAGAGGCCGCTGCCGTCGCCGCCTGGTGTGATCTCCCCCAGCATCATCCCGGTGAGCAGGCCAAAGCCGCCCATGGGCGTGTAGGAGTCGGGGGTGGAGTCCACCGACCCCGTGGAGGTCTGGGTGGAGGCTACGTCGTAGAGGGTGGAGTCCAGGACCCCGAAACGCACCTCCTTGCCCTCCATGTTGCCCTGGGGCTGGGCAACCACCCCGGCCGCCGCCACCGCCGGATTCGGTTGCGACTCCGCGTAGCCGGTGAACCCCGTCCAGACGGCGAAGATGAGGCCCATGGCCGCCAGCAGCGCCAACCCTTGACGGCGTGAGCCCACCATCTTGCCGAAGGTGTAGGTGAGGGCCACCGGGATGCTCAGCAGCAGAACCACCGACAGGAGATTGGTGAGCTGAGTGGGGTTCTCCAGGGGGTCGGCACCGTTGGCGTTGAAGAACCCCCCACCATTGGTCCCCAGCTGCTTGATGGACTCCATGAAGCCCACCGGACCTCGGGGGATCAGCTGGGTGGCGCCGTTGAGCACGTCGTGGATGAGCACCGGCCCGGCGAGCGTCTGGACGGCTCCTTGGGCGACGTAAACCGCCCCGGCGACGAAGGCGATGGGCAGGAGCACGTAGAGGCACCCGCGCACGGTGTCCACCCAGAAGTTGCCGATGGTGCTGGCACCGGCGCGGCTCAGGCCGCGCACCAGAGCGATGGCCACTGCCATCCCCACCGCCGCTGAGGTGAACTGCTGGACGGTGAGGGCGGCCATCTGGCTGAGGTACGACATGGTGGTCTCACCGGCGTAGTTCTGCCAGTTGGTGTTGGTGACGAAGGAAACCGCCGTGTTCCAGCTGAGGAGGGGGGAGGCAGCTCGCAGGTGTTGAGGGTTGAGCGGCAGCTGCCCCTGGAGACGGAGAAGGCCGTAGGTGACGATGAGGGAGACGCCCGAGAACACGACCAGGGAAACGGCGTATTCGCGCCAGCGCTGCTCGCGCCCGGGATCCACCCCCAGGAGACGGTAGACGACCCGCTCCGCCCAGGACAGCCAGCGCACGCGGCCCGAGTACACCGCCTCCAGGTAGCTGCCCAGGTACCGCCAGGAGAGCGCCAGGGCGGCCGCCAGCAGCAGCAGGGTGAGGGCGAAGTGCACCTCAGAAGCGCTCCGGACGCAGGAGGGCGTACACCAGGTATCCGAAGAGGGCGACGGCCAGGCCCAGGAAGACGATCTGCTGCGGGGTCACAGGCGGTCCAGGCCGGCGATCGCGGCCAGGCACAGCAGGACGAAGAGCAGGGTCCCGAGGATGAGCAGGAGGTCAGCCATGCCCGGAGCATCGCCGCTTTCACGTCAAGAAGGTGTCAAAAGCGGCCCTCGGAGCATGCACGGGATGCGAACCAGCTGTACCGCTGGATCGGGCTAACATCTGGCGAGGCGTCCAGAAGGTGAACTCTTTAGGGGTTGGGCAGGTGGACGATCGGGAGGTTGTGCTGGCGTGGTTCCCCGAGGCGACCACCTGTGCCGCCGGCAACGAGGTCTCCTTCGCCACCGGTACGTCCGAAGAGCATGAGGCGCTGGGTCTGACAGCGGCCGGCAACTGGGTCGTGCGGCGGTGGAGGGACCGTGAGGCCGGGGAGACGGTACGTCCCCTGACTTCCGAGGAGGCCCGGGAGTGGCTGCTCAGGTGCGAGCACTTCGAGGCGGTGGAGGAGCACTTCCCGGCCGCCGGGCCGGGGGGGCATCTCCTACGCCTCGCCCGGCTCTACGAACCGCGCACCCCGGAGGACGGACACCGGCTGCTGGTGGACCGGCTCTGGCCCAGGGGCATCTCTCGGGCAGATGAGCGCATCGACTCCTGGCTGCCGGAGGCGGGCCCGAGCGCCGCGCTTCGCTCCTGGTACGGCCACCGGCCGGAGGCGTTCCCCGACTTCTCCCTTCGCTATCGGGCAGAGCTCAGCTCAACTGCGTGGGCCAGCCCACTGGCCAGGATCGCGGAACTGCGCCTCGCCGGCTCCCTGACCCTGGTGACGGCAACCCGTGACCTGGAGCACTCGGCAGCCCGGGTGTTGTACTCGTGGTTGGGGGGCCGGATTCGCTAGCCCGGGGCGTGCCACTCGGCCCATCTCGCCCTGCGGGCGGAAGCCACGTGAGCTTCTTCAACAGCCTTGAGTCCATGGCCCAGGGCGTGGGCAGCACCTAGCCCGGAGCTGAGCTGCCGCCGCACAGATGTCCTGGGTGTCAGACCCAGATGGAGTATCGGGGGCTCCACACCATCCGAACCGGGGGTCGGCCGCGCGGCTTCGGCGGGTGCGCCGACCTGCTCCTCGGAAGTGGCCTCGACAGTGTCCTGAATCAGGCCACCGAGCGCAACGTCCTGGTGCACGTCATGGTCTGCCCCAACTGAGGGGAGGTGCCCCTGATCAACGACCGGCAGCGGGGATTCTGAGGCCGGCGCTCAGCGCCAGCCGTCCACCGAGATACGCCCGGGCCCGGTGAGCGCGAGGGCCAGGGCCGCCACTCCCAGCAGGAGGGGGAATTCGTATCCCCCCTGGCCGTAGAAGCCCTGCTTCCAGTGCGCCCTCCGGACGGCGACCGCCATGTTGGCGGCGGCGACGAGGCCCGCCACCGGGGTGCCGGCGCCCGCCATGAGGCCCAGGCCGCCGCCCAGCTCCGCCAGGCCGCTGGCCCTGGCAGCCACCTCCGGCAGCGGGACCCCCATGTTGGCGAGGCTCTTCCCGAAGTTGACCGGCCCGCTCCTCTCCCAGGCGGCCTGGTAGTTCGTGCCCAGGAGGCGGCTCAGCCACGCGGGAGCGGCCCGCCCCTCTCCCCCCATCAGCTTGGGTAGGCCGTGGGTGGCCAGTATCGAGCCAGCGCCGAGGCGCAGGGCCAGGAGCCCGAGGTCCGATCGCTTCACAGGTGTCCTCCTCGAACCGATGGTTGCCCGTACAACTATAGCTGGTCAGGGTCCGGGAGGGACTGGCGGAAGAGGCAGGACCAGGGGGGCGGAGACGGGCGGGTTGCGCTTCAGGACCAGGACCGGGCTCTCCAGGAGGGGGTGGAAGTTGCGCCCCACGTAGCTCTCCAGCTGCCGGTTCCAGGGGATGCGGTCGCCGCTGAGCGGGGTGAGGAGCAGGTAGGTGGCGCGGGAGAAATAGCCCAGCCAGGCGGGAGCTGCGGCCTGGGCCTGGGGGCTGGAGGGCACCTGGCTGCCGGAGATGGAGATGGTCGTTCCCAGAGCGTCCACCACGACCGGGCAGCCGCCCCGCCGGGCGAGGAACCTGTCGGCGTTCAGCGTGTACTCGGACTCGTCGGTGACGACGCACGCCCCGCTGGGGATGGTGCTGGCGAGCAGCGCCGACGGGTCCTGGGCCCGCTGCAGGAGGGCCGGGATGGCCGCGGCATGCAGCAGCCCGCCGACGAACACCAGCGCCACCACGGCGGCGATGAGCTGCGGTCTCGCCCGCTCCAGCCGGGCGACCGCCAATCCCAGCAGCAGCGCCAGGAAGGGGGCCAGGAAGGACGCGTAGTGGTAGAAGAACTCGGCCGGCCAGCAGAGGGCGACCCCCACCAGCAGGACGCTGACGATAGCGAAGCCCTCGAGCTGGGTGGGCAGCCGGCGGTTCCCCTCCCCGGGCAGGGCGGCGAAGGCGGCGGCGAACACCGCGAGCAGAATGCCCGCCGCGCCGGCCGCGAGCACCTGGTAGCGGTGACCGGGGGGCACGCCCAGACCCGGCCACACGCTAGTCATGAACTCGAGGCGCACGAGGATCGGCTGGCCGGCCTGCCCGGTCCGGCCCAGCTGATCCAGGAAGACCTGGTGGATGAACGGGGCAGGCGAAAGGAGCACGAAGGGCAGGCAGGGAAGAAGGAAGCCGATCCCCGCAGCCAGCGCCAGGATGATGGTCTGGGCCACCCTCCCCCTGAGGAGCATGACCACGGCCACGGCCGCCAGGGGGATTACGGCCCACGTCTTCATGGTCCCCCCGACGCCGAATGCCAGCCCCGCCCAGATGGTGAGATCGGTGCGCGGGGTGAGCCGGTCCCCGGAGAAGAGCGCCAGCAGCCCCAGCAGGCAGAACAGGTTGAGGAAGGGCTCCAGAAGCAGCGCGCTGGCCGCCAGGATGGCGTCGGGGAAGAGGGCCAGCACCAGGCAGGCAGCGGCCACCGCCAGGGGGGAACGGTGGCGCAGCAGCCGTCCCAGCAGGAGCACGTTGGCGAAGGAGACCAGCGGCACCAGGGCGCGGGCGACCTCCAGAGCGGTGTGGGTTCCGAAGGGGAAGGAGAGGAGGGCCACCGGTGTCAGCGCCAGGGGCACCCCGGGAGGCTGGATGAGAACAAAGTCCCGGTAGGGGACCAGCCCATGCACCAGCTGCACCGCGGTGCCGAAGTAGACGGCGTCGTCGTACTCCCAGGACCCGGTGAGGTGGCCGGTGGCCACCAGGGTTGCCCAGCGCAGGGCGAGGCCCAGGATGGCCGCCGCCCAGGCCAGGTTGCGCTGGGGGTGGCGGCCCAGCCAGGACGCCTCCCAACGATGGGCGAGAGCGGTAGCCGGAGGGGCGGTGGCCATCAGCCGCCCAGGATATCGGCCGGGCCCTAGGGCCACGCCGCTGACCAGCGGCGTCCGGGTCCCCCGCTTGTGCGAGCGGGTCGGGGGGGCTACAACTGGCCAGATGAGCGCGGCCCATGGCAGCTGGTCCCAGCATCCGCTCCGGCGCTTCGCCCGCCCTGCTCTGCTGTTGGCCGGGGTGCTGGTGGGCGGCACCCTGGGGTACATGCTGATCGAGGGGTGGGACCTCGCCGACAGCGCCTTCATGACCGTGATCACGGTCTCGACAGTGGGCTACCAGGAGGTCCATCCCCTCTCCCTGGCGGGCCGGCTCTTCAGCATCGGCCTGATCGTGGTCGGAGTCGGGACTATGCTCTACTCGCTGGGCCTCTTCGCCGAGCTGGTGAGTGGCGGCCAGCTGAGCCTGTGGAGGATGGCACGCCAGTTGGACCGGGATGTCTCGGCACTTCGCGGCCACTTCATTCTCTGCGGCTATGGGCGCATCGGCACCCAGGTGGTGGCGGAGCTGGAGAGGGCCGGGGTGCCCTACCTGGCCATCGACAACAATCCCGAGGCGGTGGGCCGCCTTTCGCGAGAAGGCCGGCTCTTCCTGGAGGGTGACGCCGCCTCGGAGGAGGTCCTGCGGCGGGCCGGTGTGGAGCGCGCCCGCGGGCTGGTGTGCGCCGTGGACGCCGACGAGCGGGCGGTGTACATCACGCTGGCCGCCCGCTCGCTCAATCCCCGGCTGTTCATCATCGCCCGCGCCGGGCAGCCGGAGTCCCTGCGCCGGCTCCAGCTGGCGGGGGCGGACCGGGTGCTCTCGCCATATCAGATGGCCGGGCATCGGATGGCCGAGATGGCCCTCCGGCCCGGGGTTGTGGAGGTGATCGACACCCTGAGGTCCGGCTCCGCGACTCTCGGGGTGGAGGAGATCGTCGTGCCCCAGGACTGGCGGAGGGCGGGGTCCACGGTGCGGGAGGCGGGCCTGGCGGATCGGGGCACCGCTCGGATCCTGGCCCTCCGCCGCCCGAGCGGGGAGCTGTTCGTGGGGCCAGCTGACGACCAGGTGGTTCTCGGAGGCGACCTGCTGGTGGTGCTGGGTTCCGCCGTCGAGGTGGACAGGACGGCGCTGGTGCTGAGCTGATCCCCCGCCCCGGCCCGTCGGGGCCTCCGGGTTATGGTGGAGTGGTGGAGAGGCGCTCCGACCTGCGCAATGTGGCCCTGGTGGCCCATGTCGACCATGGGAAGACCACCCTCGTGGACGCCATGTTGCGCCAGACCGGTGCCTTCCGGGCGAACCTGGTGGTCGCCGACCGGGTCATGGACTCAGGGGACCTGGAGCGGGAGAAGGGAATCACCATCCTGGCCAAGCACACCGTGGTGCGCTACCGGGGTACGCGGATCACCATCGTGGACACTCCCGGGCACGCCGACTTCGGTGGTGAGGTGGAGCGGGCCCTGGCCATGGTGGACGGAGTGCTGCTCCTGGTGGACGCCTCGGAGGGGCCTCTGCCCCAGACCCGCTTCGTTCTGCGCAAGGCCCTGGAGGCCAGGCTGGCTGTGCTGGTGGTGGTGAACAAGGTCGATCGGGTGGACTCCAGGGTGGCTGAGGTGGTGCGGGAGGTCGAGGACCTCTTCCTGGACCTGGACGCCGATGAGGGGCAGCTGGACTTCCCCATCCTTTATGCCAGTGCCAAGGAGGGCTGGGCCTCTTCCTCTCCGGCGGTCCCCGGCACCTCGCTCGAGCCCCTCTTTGAGGCGATCCTGAGCCGGGTGCCGGCGCCCGAGCACGAGCCTGGGGGGGCGCTGCAGGCCCTGGTCACCAACCTCGACGCCTCTCCCTACCTGGGCCGGCTGGCGGTGTGCCGCGTCCACCGGGGCGAGATCTTCCGGGGAGCCACGGTCGCGTTGTGCCGTGCCGGTGGGGAGGTGGAATCAGGGCGCGTCGTGGAACTCTTCGGGACCGAGGGCTTGGAGCGTGTGGCGGTGGAGTCGGCGGGGCCGGGGGAGATCGTGCTCGTGGCGGGATTCCCTGACGTCTCCATCGGCGACACCCTCGCCGACCCCCAGGCTCCCGAGGCGCTGGAGCCGATCCTGGTGGACGAGCCGAGCCTGGCCATGACGGTGGGGATCAACACCTCACCCCTGGCCGGGCGGGAGGGCACCAAGCTCACGGCCCGTCTTCTGAAGAGCCGCCTGGACGCCGAATTGGTGGGGAACGTGTCGCTGCGGATCGCTCCCACGGAGCGGCCCGACACCTGGGAGGTCCAGGGGCGGGGGGAGCTGCAGCTCGCGGTGCTGGTGGAGACGATGCGGCGCGAGGGGTTCGAGCTCACCGTGGGCAAGCCCCAGGTGGTGACCCGCGTGGTGGAGGGGGTGGTCCACGAGCCCATGGAGCGCCTGACCGTGGACGCCCCTGAGGAGTATCTCGGTGTCATCACCCAACTCCTGGCCCTGCGCCAGGGACGGTTGCAGGAGATCGTCAACCACGGGACGGGGTGGGTGCGGCTCGAGTACCGGGCCCCGGCCCGCGGGCTGGTGGGGTTCCGCACCGAGTTCCTGGTGGAAACCAGAGGGACCGGGGTGCTGCACAGCGTCTTCGACGGGCTCGAGCCGTGGCACGGGGAGCTGAAGACGCGGCGCAACGGCTCGTTGGTGGCGGACCGCCGGGGGTTCTCCACGACCGAGGCACTGATGTCTCTGCAGGAGCGAGGAACTTTGCACATCGGTCCGGGGGTGGAGGTCTATGAGGGGATGGTCGTGGGGGAGAACGCTCGGCCCGAAGACATGGATGTCAACCCCACCAGGGAGCGGAAGCTGACCAACATGCGTTCGTCCACCGCCGAGGAGCTGGAGCGCTTGAGTCCAGCCCTCAACCTCTCGCTGGAACAGGCGCTGGAGTTCATCGCCGAGGACGAGTGTGCCGAGGTGACTCCCCGCTCGGTGAGATTGCGCAAGGTGGTCCTGGAGCAGAGCATGAGGGCCCGCGAGCGCCGCCGCGCCCGCCCTCCGATCAGGGCTGGGTCGAGCTAACGGGGCTGGGGAGGTCCTGGAGGAACTCCGCGATCCAGCGCCTGCTCCAGCTGCCGGGTGCGGTGGTAGGCGGCCCAGACGGCATCCGCCAGCACGGTCCGGAAGCGACCCCTCTCCAGGGCGGCGAGCGCCTCGGCAGAGGTGCCACCCGGAGAGGTCACCATGTCCCGGAGCTCACTGGGATGGCGCTGGCTCTGGGCGGCGAATTCCGCCGAACCCTCCACTGTGCTGAGGACCAACCTCCGGGCCAGGTGGCGGGGGAATCCCAGATGGACCGCGGCGTCCACCAGCGACTCGATGAACAGCAGGGTGTAGGTGGGCCCGGTTCCGGAGACGGCGGTGGCCATCGCCACCTGTTCCTCGTCCTCCACCTCCAGCTCCTCGCCGAGGGCTCCAAGCAACTGGCGGGTGCGCATTCGTCCCACCTCGTCCACCTCGGTGGTGGGGTACCAGACCGTCATCCCCTTGCCGATCTGCGCCGGGGTGTTGGGCATGGCCCGAACCACGGCAGGGTGCCCCAATCCCTCGCCCAGCGTCCGGGTGGAGGCGCCGGCGACGATGCTCAGCACGAGGGTGCCGGGCGCGATCGCGCCCTTGAGCTCGAGCATGACCCGGCGGAGCACCTGAGGCTTGACCGAGATCACCAAGAGGTCGGCGGTGGCCGCGGCCTGGCGGTTGTCCGAACTCACTCGGACGCCGAGGCGGCGTTCCAGGTCTTCCCGTCGCGCTCGGCGTGGGTGGGTGCAGGTCACCTCCTCCGGGCTCACCAGCCCCCTTGCCATGAGACCTCCCACTATGGCCTCGGCCATGGCGCCGGCCCCCACCACCACGAGCCGCGCTCCGGCCAGGTGACTGTGGGGCGCGAAGTCCGCGGAGGGGGATCGCTCGGGGGACAAGTTCGTACACCCTCTGAGGCTGGGCGGGTGTACTCAGCATATCCGCGGCGGTACGATCACGGCCAGCGAATCAACCTGGAGGCATGGTGCATGGCGGACTTCTACGACCGCGTGAGAGCGTGAGGGGCGGAGTTTGA
>JAKBTP010000100.1:18953-28022 GCA_021844355.1 bacterium
ATGCGTTTCGTGCTGCTGTACGGGGTGGCCAGGCCGGTCTTGGAAGAGGCGGCGGCCGTCGTCTGCAGGGCGCTGGCCGACAGTGCCCTCACCGAGCTGCCCATAGTCCGCTTCCCCCTGGACCGCTGTGCCGAGGCCCAGGAGGCGGTGCGGTCCGGGGCAACCGGCAAAGTGGTCCTGGAGATCCCGTGACGGTGGCTGGGCATGCCGCCTTGGCCCACGGGCCGTCGACCGCCTGCGCGGAGCATCGTGGCTAGCGGGGAGGAGCAGGCCACGGCCGCTCGGCGGGAGATCCGCAACCGCGCCGTCCTGGGGGTGGAGCCCAGCTGGGGCCGGAACTTCAACGACCTCAGCCACGAATGGAGGCGACTGTTCGCCGAGCTCTTCGGTACCTTCCTCCTGGTTCTGGTGGCCGCCGGGGCGCCCACGGTGGCGGCCCGCTACCCAGGGGTCCTCTCCCAGGCGGCTATCGTGACCGCCCCGGGGCTCATGGTCATGGGCATCATCCTGTTCATGGGCCTGGTTTCGGGAGCTCACCTCAACCCGGTGGTCAGCCTCGCCTTCGCCCTCCGCCAGGAGTTCCCCTGGCGGAGGATCCCGGCCTACATCGCGGCACAGGTAGTGGGTTCGGTCCTGGCCTGCCTCGTCCTCTGGGCCCTTGTCGGCAGGTACGCCCACCTTGGCGCCACCCTCCCCGGCTCCGGGGTTGGGGACCTGCAGGCCATGGCCATGGAGGCCTTCCTCACCATGGGCCTGGTGAGCACCATCCTGGGGACGGCCTCCGGGGCGCAGAACGTCGGCACCCTGTCGGCCATCGCCGTGGGCGGCTACATCGCCCTCGCCGGGCTGTGGTCCAGCCCCATAAGCGGGGCCTCGATGAACCCGGTGCGGTCCTTCGGACCCGCCCTGGTGAGTGGAGACTTCGCCCACTTCTGGGTCTATCTCGTCGGGCCGGCTGCCGGGGCGCTCCTGGCCGTTGGGGCCGCCCACATCCTTCGTGGCCCGGGCGGGGACATCACCGCCATGAGAGCGGCCCAGGGAGCCCTCGACCCCGTAGGGCCGCCGGAGAAGTCGGGGTGACCAGCGCGCGACCAGGGACAGCAGGCCGGAAGTGGGGCGACCGGAGGTTGTGGGCATGAGCAAGGCCAAGGAGAGCTGGAAGGCGGAGCCCGACGCGCACGACTATCCCGCGGCGGCCGACTACCTCTCGCTCCTGCTGGCTCCGCCACTGGTGGCGGTGGCGGTGGCGCGGTTGCGCTCCGCGGAGTTGGTGCACTACAAGGCCAAGGATCTGCTGCGCGCCAGTGGGCTCCCGCTGCTGCCGGCCAAGGACCCGGACTGTGCCCGGGATCTGCGCGAGGTCCGCGCGGGGCGCAAGCTGTCGCCGGTACTCCTGGTGCGGGGGGCCCTGGACCACGGCGTACCGCTCACGGTGGCTGACGGCTACCACCGGATCTGCGCCAGCTACCACCTCAACGAGGACGCCGAGATTCCCTGCCGTCTTGCCGCCTTGGAGGGCGGCAGCGGAGACTCGGGAGGCGCCCGGGTCGCCTCGGCGCGCGCCGGGAGGACTCGGCCCGGGGTGGCGCCGCCCGAGGCGCGGAGGCGAGGAGCCACCTGACCCGTGCCGCGGCCTCGCCACGTGCCCCATGCCAGGTAACGGCCATGGCCGCCCGTCCGGCCCTCCATCGTGTCCCGAACTCTCCCTCGGAGGTGGGGCCTGCCACCCGGATAGAGCAGGGTGCCCCGCCGGTACCGTCACGGTGGCGGGGCGGGGAGGGGGCCAGCCTCCCGGGGGTGACAGCCCCTAGGCGTGGAGGCGCTGGGGCGCGGCAAGGGGCAGCGCCCCAGCGGACGGCGGCCGTCAGGGAGCGGGCCGATCACCGGAGTTGCCGGACGCCGAGGTCGTTCTGCTTCGGACCGGGCCGGAGCGGAAGGATGGCAGTGGGATGGCCTTGAACCGCTGGTAGAGCACCAGGTCGTACGCCGCCTTCACCGCCCCCGAGACCACCAGATTCAATCCCGGCAGCGCCGCGGTAACCAAAGTGCCGCCCACGATCGGCCCCGCGGCGGAGCCGAGGGTGCGCGCGGCTCCCGTGACGCTGGCGGCCGCGGTGCGCTCTTCCGGGGCGACCACCGCCATGGTGTAGGCCTGGCGGGTGGGCACGTCCATCTGCGATATCGACTGTCGGCAGACCAGGACGGCCGCGGCCAGAGGCCACCATGGCATGAGCGGGACCGCCGCCAAGAGCAGGTCGGAGGGGAGGTGGGTGAACACCATGGTCCGAAGGAGTCCGAAGCGATCGGCAAGGGCTGCCGCCACCAGCTGCGACCCGGCAGCCGCCAGGTTGGCCAGGAACAGCACCGGGCCGATCACCTGCAAACCCACCCCGAAGTGGAAGTGGAAGTAGTACGCGACCAGGGACTGGGCGCTCACACCGCCGGCCAGGGCGTCGACCGAGTAGAGGGCGGCCAGCTCCCCAACCCAGCGGCGCGATCGCCCCAGGCCTGTTGACCACCTCCGCCCCCCCGGACCGGGAGCCGCGGCCTCCACGTTCCGGCTGAGCAGGGTATAGAGGATGCCGGCGGCCACCGAGGTGGCCGCATAGACGGCTATCAGCGGCCCATAGGGGCCAGCCGGAAGGAGCCGCCCGGCGGTACCCAGGAGCCCTGCCACCAGTGCCCCGGTGGCGAGACTCAGGGAGCCTGTCAATCCGTACCAGGCGAAACCACCAGCGCCGTGGCCCAACAGATCGGCGATAGCCGCCTGCTCCAGAGCCTGCGGGGCGCCCACATCCTGGCCCGAAGCCGACACTCCGCCGATGAAGGCCGCCAGCGCCAGGATTGCCACCCCGTGCTGGGTGACCAGCATGGTCGCGCCAGCCGCCGGCAGTAGGGCGGCCAGCTGGAGGGCGCGCCGCCGGCCCACGCCCCTGGCCACCCGGCCGAAGGCCAGTGTGGCGGCGGCCCCCCCCAGCATCCCGCAGGTGAGCACCGAGCCGACCTCGAAGGCGCTCAGCCGCAGGCTGGATAGGTACAGGGGCAAGGTGACCACCATCACGCCCACGCCCAGCAAGCGCAGGGTGCGGGTTCCGATGAGGAGCCAGCCGTCGCCTCCCAGATGCACTCGCAGGCCACTCCCGGAGCGCGGCACGGGCGGCCTCACATCCCAGGCGCCGAGTGTCGATTGCGGAGGGGGCTAGGGCCGGGGCCCAGTGGCCGGCGATGGCCAGTCGCGAGCCCGGAGCGGTGGCGCTGGCGGCGGCGGCTCTTCGGCCGGGGTTGGCCCTCGCTGGCGGTCGGCTGCCGGGGACCGCCTTCCCCTTGGTCGGCGGTGACCCAGCGGGGCTCCGCCCAGACCAGGGGCCCCTCGGACCCGGGCGGGCCTGCGCAAGACCACCGACCCGGTGCCCGAGTGCGGGGCCTGGACGCCCTGGGAGCGCGGTCGGAGGACACACGTGCACTCGAGCGCGGGCGTGGTGGCCAGTAGCCCCCAAGGTCGCGGCTCCGCGCCGGGTGCCTTGAGGCCCGAGGAGGACTGGCCCTCGCAACATCCAACGGGGCCGGTAGCGGATCCAGGTACCGACTCAAAGAACCACCACCCTCATCTCAGCTAGGCTCCCAGCTTCCAGAATAAGTGCTGGTGGAGCTCCAGCCGTGCCCACTGGGGCCTAGTTTCCGGCCGGGACCCTCAGGTCGCCACCAAGCACTCCTGGGCGGGCCCTGGCGGCGAGGGCGGAACGGCTCCCTACGGGGTGGGCCCGAGCAGCTCGCTATGGCGGCCGCGCCTGCGTCGGGTGTCCCGGCCGAGACCATGGCCCATCCCCCCACCACGCGCTCGATCGGCCGAGGCGCGCAGATGGGCCAGGTGGAGGTGCTCGTGCCGTGCGATGTAGCTCAGGTACCGCTGCACCGTCATCCTCTCCCAAAGGGGATGGACACGGCTCCGCTCCCACTGGGCGGGGGTGAGCCCGCCCACCCGTTCGAGGAGAGCTCGGCGAGCCTCGGCAAAGGTGTCGAGGCGCTGCTGGAGAGTTGTCCCTTGGCCCGCGCTCACCGCCTCCGGCGCGATGAGCGCGCGAGCAGGGGGGTCGTCCCTCTCGAGGGCCTCTATGGCACTTCCCCCGAGCAACTCGTTGGCGCCAATGAGGTGCGAGACGATCGTGGCGACCGGCCATTCGCCCAGTGCCGCCCTATCCTCATCCAGGCCGGCGCAGTAGCGACGGCACTGCTCCGGGGTGGCTGCGAGGGCTTCCAGTAGTTGGGGGACCGGGACCAGTTCGAGGAAGAAGACCCCGGGGACCTCGGTGAACACGAGGCCACCGGCGCCGCATCCTGGGCAGGGATTGGGCGCCACGGCGGGCTCGGCATGGCCGCACCAGCGGCACACGTACAGGCGGTGGGTCGCAGCGGCAGGACGGACAGGAGCCGACTCGGCGATCGCCTCGAGGACCGTGACCAACTCTTGTGCTCCCTGCGCGGCACGGAAGTCGTCGACGAGATCGCGGACCTCTTGCTCCAGCCCGTGGCCGAGGCGCGTGCGCCGACCGGTGAGCCGGATCTCCTCGGAGAGGGCGGCAGCGCGGAGCGCTCTCGCCTCGCTGTAATGGCCGTCGTCCTCGAAGCCCCGCGCCGCGGCGATGAGCCGCACGATGCGGTCGGTCATCGGCGACTTGTTGGCGCCTGCGCCATCCCCGGACGGGTCCTGATGACGCATCGGCAGCCCTCGATCCCGGAACGGGTACAGGGCTGCCGCGCCCGCACCCGGCACGGGCGCGTTTCCGGTGGTCTCGATGGGAGATCCCAACTGGCCACCCTCCAGCTGGTGTCCAACGTCCGGTTCGCGCCCCGGCGCCGAGAACGAAGTCGTGGCCGCAGTACAGCAAGTTCTTGGAGTGACGCAGCCATCCTCAGGTATAGCATGCCGCAAAATCGGGCCTTGACGACCTCGTGCTGGGCGGGATCGCCCACCGACTGCAGCCTCGCCTCCGTCCCCCTCGTTGCACCGGGTCGCGGGGCTTCAAAGCCCATGAGGGGCCGGGCCGCGCGGGTCAGTCCGACCAGAAGCTCCGCTGAACGGCGTTGGGCCACTCGCAGCGCCATCAGTGATACGTGTAAGAGATGACATCGGTGAAGGTGGTCGGGCCGGTGGGTGCGAAGGTTCCCCGACCTTCGATCCCTGCCAGGGGCCCGGTTCCCCAACCGACCGTCCGGACCGCACTCTGCCAGCCCGCGGTCGTGAGCGAGGCATCACCCCGATAGCCCAGGGTTCCGCCGTCATAGGCGGCCAGCTCGTCAAAGTGGAAGAGGATGACGATCCCGTTCGAGCCGATGGTCTCGCTCAGGCTCCCGACCAGCGTCGCGATCACGGTTCTGCCGTCGGCCAAGCAGATCCCGTGCTCGCCCGTGTAGTTGATCGACTCGACGATCGTCGGCCCGGCAGCCCTGAGTGAGACCGAGGTGGGGGTGAGACTTACCGTGCCGGCACATGTCACCGGGGTGGCCGCCGACACCGGCACGATCGACAGCCCGACGGTCAGAAGCGCACAGCCGAGAGCTCCCGAGATCACCGGCCGGCGGCGGTGAAGGCCACCGTTCAGGGCGCGTCCCGCTCTACTCACCCCTGCTCGCCTCCGGCGCGTCCACCGGGACCGGCTGCGGGTTGGAGGCCGCCTGCAGCTGACGGAGCAGCGTCGCGGAGTCGTAGTAGAGGCGGGCGCGGACGATCTCGCCCCCCACAACCTCGTAAACCGCGGCCATCGGCACCTCGACCAACCGGTTCGACGGGACCTCGCCCATGAGCGATCCCACATGACGCCCCTTGAACACCCAGTCCGCCGCGGCTATCCCGTCCCCCGCCACCAAGCGGGCCTCGTCGGCGCGCGCGTTCGCGAACGCGCCGTGGTAGAAGGTGTCGAGCCACGCTTGCACCGCCGCCCGGCCTCGCACAGGCTCGGGCTGGCTCATGTCATGGAAGGCGACGTCCTCGGCAAACCACAATCCCCCGTGGCCGCCGAAATACCCCTCCATCACCCGACGCGTTTCCTCCACGGACATTGTTGTGCCTCCGTCATGGACCGGTCTCGCTCTTGGGCGGTGCCGACGACCGCACGGGAGACGCTAGGCGAAGCCTGTTCCCGCGCTGTTCCCGCGCCCCCCAGCGCTGCGTGGCAACCACTGGAATCACGGCCGCGGCGAATACACTTCACCCGTGAGAACGGCGCTGCGAGCGCAGCTCTTGGGCCGCTTTTCCGTCCAGCTTGAGGGGCATCCCCCAGCCGCTCCCTGGCCCCGTCCCAGTGCCCGGAGGCTGGTCCAAATCCTACTGTTGCGGCCCGGGCACAGTTGTGCGCGTGATGCTCTAGCCGATCTTCTCGCCCCGGGCCGACCGACGGCAGAGGCGTCTCGGGTCGTCTCGAAGGCCCTGGCGATGGCGCGGTCGTCCTTCGGTCCGGACCGAGACCGCGTGCTGGCCGCCGATGCGTCCGCTGTATGGATCGACGAGTCGCTCCGCGTCGAGACCGATCTCGACCAGCACTGCGCCGCGCTGCGATCGGCCCTGGCTCGCCCGCCGGGCCCGGAGCAGGATCGTGAACTTGATGCCTTGCTCGCGGAGGGGCCTGAGCTAGTGCCCGAGGAGCCTTACGCGGACTGGGCCATGGCGGCGAGGGATGCACTGAGCGAGCTCAGACGTGAGGCCCGTCGCGCGCTGGCGAGAGCGCGCGCTTCGGGCCAGACCGGTGCTGGGCCGTTGGCGATCGCCGAGGCATGGCGCGCCTGCCTGGCCGCCGACGCCGCCGACGAGGAAGCAGCCCAGGGATTGATGTGCCTCTACCTGTCCCAGGGCCAGCGAGATCTCGCCATACGCACCTTCCACCGCTGTCGCGCCGCCCTCCGGGATGAGCTCGGTGTCCACCCTGGCCCCGATCTCGTCCGCCTGCACGAGGCAGCGCTGGCGAGCGGTGCCCAGGTGCGCCCGGCCGATCAGCGGGTCGCTACTGGGACGACACGGAGGCCCCAGCTTCACGGGCGTGGCGTGCTGCTCACCCGGTTGCTGCGCCTGCTCACCTCTGGCGACAAGGTCTCGGTGCTGATCACCGGCCCCGCCGGCATCGGCAAGACGCGCCTCCTAGAGGTCCTGTCGTTGGCGCTCGGTGAGCGCGGCTGGGCGGTCGTCGGCGCGACCGCTGCGGCCGAGGACTTCCGGGTGCCCCAGTCGGCAATTAGAAAGCTCCTCGCGCAGATCGTGTCTGAGCAGGGGGTGAGCGCGCCGGAATCCCTGCGCACGGTCATGGACCCCGTGACTGGCGCTGGGATCGGGCCGGCGAGCGGGTCCCTGCTGAGCGCTCACCAACTGGCTGCAGAAGCACGCTCCCTGCTCGACGGCGCCGCGGCCGCCATGCCCCTCGCAATCGTGCTCGACGATGCTCACTGGTGGGACCGCGGCACCCACCGGCTGATCGCCGAGCTCGCCGAGCCGCGCCCGTCCGCGCGCTGGGCCCTCGTGGTCGCCGCTCGCACCGGCGAGGCCAGGTCACGCGTGCCCCAGCTACCTTCGGGCGTCGTACGCATCGAGCTTGCCCCCCTCTCGCAGGCGGCGATTGAGGCAGTGGTCAGCGACGTGACCCATCGTCGACGGCTTCCCCGATCCGCGCGCTCGGCAATTGCCGCCCGGAGTGGCGGGAATCCGTTCTTCGCGGTCGAGCTGGCCCGCCAGGCTCTCACCGACCGGACGCTCGAACTGAGTGCGCCGCCGCCGGTCCGGGTGCCAGCCCGGATCGTGGAGCTGCTCGACGCGCGGCTCCAGCGCTGCAGCCGGTCAGCGCGTCAGATGCTGCGGTTGGTGGCTCTGGCCGGTGATTCCGCGACCTACGAGCTGCTCGTCAATGTCGGCCACGCAACCCGACCGGCGCCGACCTCCGACGAAGTAATCCACGCGCTGGACGAGCTGGTCGCCGCCGATCTCCTCGTCGAGGGCCCCTCAACGGTACGTCTGGTGCACCCGCTGCTCCTGGACGCCGCCGTGGCCGGTCTGAACCCGCTCCGCCGCGCCGCGCTGCATGCTCAGATCGCGGAAGCGTTGGAGCGGATGGGACCGGGACCCGGTGGCGGCTGGCAGGAGGCGGCGGCCCGGCACCGGCTTTATGCGTTCGAGGCTGGGCGGCTGCGCGAGATGGCTCCGGCGGCCGCCCGCTCCGGTTTCGCCGCTGGGCACCGAGCGCGTGCCCTGCTCACCCGCGAAGCCGCGGTGGACCTGCTTCAGGGAGCGAGGGCGGCGTTTGACGTGCTCGATGGAGGCGAGCGGGAGGAGTTGCGGAGCGCGGCCGTGGCTGGCGCGGCTGAACTCGGCGACAGCCTCCTGGACGGCGGCGACGACGACGGCGCGGCCGCAGCGTATCGGTGGGGGCTTGAGCTGGCCGCGACCGACGACGAGTACGGTCGGCTCTGGAGCGCGTTGGGTGGCATCCAGTACCGCCATGGCGACATGGCCGCTGCCGCCGTCGCCTATCAGCGGGGCCTCGCATCCACCGCGAGCGACCGAAGTGCGGGCAGGGCGCGCCTCCTTTCCGACCTCGGATGGGCGCGGCAGCGACAGGGTCGCTACCAGGAGGCCCTGCCGCTTTATCTGCAGGCGCTTCCGGTCCTAGATTCCACCGGTGAACAGACGTATCTGGCCTGGACGCTCGATCGGTTGGCGGTCGCCCTGGTGTCGGCTGGCCGGTTGGAGGAAGCCCTACAGGCCTCCAGCTCCGCGTTCGAAGCGGGCGCCAAGGCGGGGATGCGGGCGCCCCTCGCCTCGCTCCACATCCATCGCGCCAACGTCTTCGAGGCTATGGGACAGCTGGACGATGCGCTCGCCCAGACGCGCGAAGCGATACGGATCGCTCGCGAGAGTGGGGATCGATACCTTGAAGCCGTCGCTCACTGGGAGAGCGCCGACGTACTCGCAGCCCTGGGCGACGCGGAGGCGGCGCTCACGGAGCGCGACACGGAGCTGCACATTCTTGGTGCGCTGGACAACCCCCGCAATCTGGCGGGCAACCAACTCCACCGAGCGCAGCTGCTGGC
>JAKBTP010000110.1 GCA_021844355.1 bacterium
TCGGGCCGGTGGCCGACCTTCAGGCAGAGCTCTCTGAGCATCGGGAGGACGTCCCCCAGCTGCCCGGTGGCGCGCTCGGTGTAGGTGGACTCCATCAGCTCCAGGAACGGCTTCAGCGGGGCTCCCAGCGCCTCCGCCAGGTCGCGGACCCGCCGGTCCGCCTCCTCGAAGGTCCAGCCGTCTATGAGCGTGCCGTAGAGATCGAAGATGACGCCCCGGTACGGCACGTCCCCAGTCTAATGGGGAGCCGCGGCACCTCCGCGGTGGCCCAGATCGGTGCTGGCCGAGGGCAGGCCGGCCACCATCTCCAGGGCGTGGGGGAGGGCGGGCCAGACCGCCTCCAGGCTCTCCTGGGCGGCCTTGAGCGCCCCGGGGAGGGCGAGGATCAGGGTGGGGCCGAGGACGACGGCCACCTGGCGGGAGAGCATGGCGTGGGGCGTGTGGGCGGCTCCCTCGCGGCGCATCGCCTCGGCCATCCCCGGCACCTGGTACTCGCCGGCCCGCAGGACCGCCTCGGGGGTGCGGTCCCGGGGATGCAGGCCGGTCCCTCCGGTGCAGAGGATGAGCGCCGGGGCCCTCTCCAGGACCACCCGACGCAGCCAGCCCTCGATCTCCACCGGCTCGTCCGGAAGAAGGTGGCGGAGCACCACCTCGCCCGGCAGCTCCTGGATGCGGCTGGCGAGGAAGTCGCCGCTCCGGTCCTCCCTCAGGCCCTGGGACCCCAGGTCGCTGACGGTGAGGACGGCGACCCGCCACCTGCCCTGGACCTGCGGGGGCTCGCAGCGGTCGGGGCCGCTCATTTGGGAACCTCCCCGCGCATCACCGCCAGCATACGGGAGAGCCGGGAGGAGTCCAGGTGCAGGTGGGAGAACTCCTGGAACCGGGAACGGAGGTTGGCGTACTGACCGGCCAGGGCGGGGTCCTCCTCCGACCCTGCGGCCGCCCACTCCTCCAGGTAGTGCACCGCGACCACCCCCGCCTGCAGGCTCTCCTTGAGGCAGCCGAAGCAGGGGCGCATGGTGGTGTAGAGGGTGGCCCCCAGGGTTGGCTGTCCGAAGCGGGCGGCCGCCAGCAGCGCGTTCTGCTCGGCGTGCACGCAGATGCAGAGGTCGTAGGCGCGCCCGGGGGAGAATTCCGGTTCGTCCCGGTGCAGGCAGCGGTAGCACCCGCCCTCCGAGCAGTTGGGCATCCCGATGGGGGTGCCGTTGTACCCCGTGCTCAGCACCCGGTCGTCCCGGACCACCACCGCCCCCACCCGCCGCCCCAGGCAGTCGGCGCGAGCCCTGGCCGCCAGCGCCAGGAGGGCGAAGTACTCCTGCTTGTCGGGGCGGTCGCGAGGGTCCCAGCTCACCTCGGCCGGCGACGGGTCGAGTGGCTTACAACGGCAGTCTGCCAGCGCACCACGGGTGGGCCCGCCCCTCAGTCGAGCTCGGCGAGGAGCTGATCGGTAGAGACCACCCGGCAGAACTCCTCGTGCAGGGAGGCCGCGGTGCGCTGGGCCACCTCCTCGGCGGAGACCGCGACCCCTGCGGGGGTGCGGCGGTCGAAGGCGCGGGTGGCGTCCAGCACCAGGTCGGCCTCGTACCCCAGGTCACCGGCCATCCGGGCGGTGGTCTCGCAGCAGTGGTCGGTGGCGATCCCGCAGATGGCCAGGCGGGAGATCCCCCGCTCCTGCAGCCAGCGATCCAGGTCCGGCCGGCCGTAGAAGGCCGAGTGGACCTTCTTGGTCACCAGGAGGTCGGGCTCCCCGGCCACCTTCAGCCGGTTCCCCGCGGTTCCCGCCGCCAGCGGCGAGCCCTCCTCGTCGGAATCGTGGCGGACGAAGACGACCGGCAGCCCCAGCCTTCTCCAGGCTCCGAGGAGCCGGTCGATGTTTCCCTCCATCTCCGGATTGCCGGCACGGCCCCAGCTGGGGTCGTCGAATCCCGCCTGGACGTCGATGACGATGAGGGCCCGGCCGGCCGGAGCGGCCTCCACCGCCCTACCTCCCGACCACGCCGGCGATGAGCTGAGGGTCCAGCCCCGGGAATCGGCCGAGGTACTCCCGCCGCTCCCGGCGCAGCCGCTCCACTATCGCCTGGTACTCCTCCAGCCGGCCCTGGCGCTGATAGAGCCGCCGGGGCTGGAGCAGCTCCTCGTCGTCGATGCCGGGCACGGAGCTCGCCACCTCGTAGCCGAAGTCGGGGTCCTGCTCCCAGGTGATGGTCCCCTCGGCGATCGCCTTGACCACCGCGGAGGAGTGGGGGATGCGCACCTTCTTGGCCCCGGGCTGGCCCGCGTCCCCTCCCACCGAGCCGGTGTTGAGGAGGTAGACCTGGAAGCCGCCGCCCGCATGGAGCTCCTTGAAGCGGTTTCCCTGCTGGGCGTGCAGGAGCGGGAAGAAGGGGTTGGTTCCCGGCACCCGCAGCGCCCGGCCGGCCTCGGCGGCGCCCCCGGCGGCGGTTCCCTTGGTCTCCCCCAGCATGAAGTAGCCGGCAGCCTGCTCCAAGGGCAGCCGGGCCACCGCCGGGACGATCCCGTCGTTGCGGTTGAGGATCAGCAGGCTGCTCACCGGAGGGGCCGTGCGAGCGTCCTGGGACCAGCCCAGGGCGGACATGGGGAAGACCGCGCGCCCGTTCTGGGTGTAGGTCTCGTCGAAGAAGTCCACCGGCCCCCCGACCTCCTTCTGTGAGACGTTCTCCAGGTAGGCCACCGGGGAGGTGACTGCGCCGTAGATGGTCGGCTCGTCCTCCTTGGAGAGGGCGTAGGTCTTGGCGAAGCAGCCGTTCTCGGTGCCGTAGACCCTCCCGTCGGGCATCAGGGCCACGAAGTCGTCCTGCACCGGCTTGCTGTCGTTCTGGCGGGTGAAGGTGGTGGTGGTCTTCCCCGTCCCCGAGAGCCCCACGATCAGCAGGGTGCGCTCCCCCTGGGCGGTGGGGATGACCTTGCAGCCCGCGTGGAGGGCCAGTCCGCCGCGCTCATAGACCAGCCGGTTCCACATGCGCAGCAGCCCCTTCTTGGACTCCCCGAAGTAGTCGGAGTTCAGGACCCGGGTCAGCCCCCCCTCCAGGTCCACGGCGATGAGCCGGTTCTGGGGGTACCCATCCGCCTCCAGCCCCGGCGTGTATACCAGGGTGAACCAGGGCTCGAAGTCGGTCCCTGGCTCACCGTCCTTGAAGAGGAGGTGGTCCTGCATCCCGGCGATGTTGGCGTAGGCCTGGTCCATCACCAACCGGGCCGGGCAGCGGAACTGCTGGTCATTGCCGATGTAACCGTCGATGACCAGCACCTCGCGCTCGCGCAGGTAGTTGTCCTGCACCTCGCTGACCCGCTCCCACTCCGCCCTGGAGATGGTCTTGCTGGAGGTGATCGAGGGATCGTCGGTGACGATGTAGGTGGACTCGGTGCTCCGGGCCAGCACCTTGGTCTGGACGTTGTAGTTGTCGTAGGCGGTGAGGCGGGCGGTGGGCATTGCCGCCGTCAGCCGGCGCAGCTCCGCCTGGGGGGGGTTGTAGGTCACCTTCCTCGCCGTGGGGACGTACCGGCTGGCAAGCTGGCTCATGGGCGCGTTAGCCTCCTCATCTCCTCGCGAACTCTCGGCCGGCAGGTTACCGCAGCCGGCCCGGGACCCGGGCTTGGGGATCGCCGATCGCTCTCCCCGGCCGGGGGCGCCGTGTACGATGCTGCCACGCAGGACCCAGGAGGTGTGCATGGCGCGAGCGGCCGCGGAGGGAATCGGTGCCACCGTGGGGGCGGTCATGACCCGGGCGGTCATCACAACCACCCCCGAGGCCACCATCGAGGAGGTGGCGGAGATCCTCAGCCGCCACCACATCACCGGGGTGCCGGTGGTGGACGACCACCAGCGGGTGGCCGGGGTGGTCAGCGAGATGGACGTGGTCACCAAGTCCGGACGGCTGGTGAAGGACATCATGACCCCGGAACCGGCCACCGTGGGCGAGGACGTCCCGCTCCACGAGGTGGCCGACCTCCTCATGGGTCGCCGGATCCGGCGGCTCCCCGTGGTCCGTCACGGCAAGCTGGTGGGCCTCATCTCCCGCACCGACCTGGTCCTCTTCTTCGCCCGACATCAGTGGGCCTGCTCCGCCTGCGGGGCCACCCAGCGCGGCCTCCAGCCGCCGGCGGCCTGCCCGGCCTGCGGGCGAGGGGAGTTCACCCTGGAGACCGCGCCGCACGGCATGTGACCGCTCAGGGCTGGGAGCGGTGCAGGAGCTTGCGCAGATCGTGGACCGCATCCACCCAGCGGATGGTTCCGCTGCGGGAGCGCATCACCACCGAGTGGGTCGTCACCTTGTCGCCGGCGAAGCGCACTCCCCCCAGCATCTCCCCATCGGTGATCCCGGTGGCCGCGAAGAAGATGTTCTCGCCGCCGGCCAGCTCGGCGGCTGAGAAGACGTGGCTCTCGTCGTACCCCTCGGCGCGAACCAGGCTGCGCTCCTCGTCGTTCCGGGGCCAGAGCCGGCACTGCATATCCCCGTCGATGCAGCGCACGGCGCAGGCCGTGAGGACCGCCTCGGTGGCTCCGCCGACCCCCATCAGGACGTCGATCCCGGTCCTCTCCGGCAGGGCCGCCATGATCCCCGCGGCGACGTCGCCGTCGCTGATCAGCATCACCCGCGCCCCCGCCTCCCGAACCTCGGCCAGGAGGCCCTCGTGCCGGGGCCGGTCCAGCACCACCACGGTGAGGTCCTCCAGGTGGCGTTCCTCGGCCTCGGCCACCCGGGCCAGGTTCTCCGCCACCGACAGGCGAAGGTCGATGGCCCCCTTGGCGCGGGGACCGACCACCAGCTTCTCCATGTAGAAGCAGTGGGTGCGAAGAAGGGTGTCGCGCTCCGACAGGGCCACCGTGGCGATCCCTCCCGGCAGCCCCCGCGCCACCAGGCGGGTCCCGTCGATGGGGT
>JAKBTP010000124.1 GCA_021844355.1 bacterium
CTCTGGGTGCTGGATGGCGTCCTCCAAGCGCAGCCGGCCATGCCGCGGGCCTTCGCCGCTGGGATCCTGGCCCCCGCCGCCCACGGCCAGCCCGGGTGGCTGGCGGGCCTCCTCTCCTGGGAGGAGGAACTCTGGCGGGCGCACCCGGTGCACCTCAGCGTGGCCACGGTCCTGATCCAGGTGGGGATCGGGGTCGCCATCCTCGCCGGAGGCAGTTCTCGTCTGGGCCGTCTCGGCCTGTGGGCCTCTGTGGGCTGGGGCCTCGTGGTTTGGATCGGGGGGGAGGCGCTGGGGGGAATCCTCGCCCCCGGCGCCTCGCTCCTGCTGGGGGCGCCCGGAGGGGTCCTGGCCTACCTGGCGGCCGCCGGCCTTCTTCTGGCCCCGCCCTCCGTCTGGGAGAGGCGCCGGGTGGGCAAGTGGGTCGCGGTGGGGCTCGGGGCTCTCTTCATCCTGGGAGCGCTGGTCCAGATGCTGCCCGCGGAAGGGTTCTGGTCGGGCGCCGGCCTGGGCCCCACGTTGACCTCTCTGGCCGCCACTCCCCAGCCGTCCTGGATCTCCAGCCCCATCCTGGGGCTGGCCCACCTGGCCCAGTCCCAGCCCTTCCTGGTCAACACCTGCCTGGTGGTGACTCTCGGGGCGATGGGGACGGCGCTACTCCTGGGGGGCGCAGGACGGCTCACCACCACCCTGGCGCTGGTCCTGCTCTTCCTTATCTGGTGGCTGGGACAGGACTTCGGCACTCTGGGCACCGGGATCGCCACCGACCCCAATCTGGCACCGCCGCTGGCGGTGCTCCTGCTGGCCGCTCACCGCAACCGGGCCCTGCACCCGGCCGATCCCCGGCCCGTGCCCGCAGCGCTGCGCCGGGTGGCGGTCCTGGGAGTGGCCGCGATCGCGGTTGCCGCGGTGGGGGTCGCCTATGTCCCCACCGGCCACCAGCCGGCGGCGCCGTCCTCCCTTGGGCCCCACGGCTGACCATCGGGCTTACACTCCCAGCGTGGGGACCAGACCGGTGCGCATCCTCACCGCCAAAGTGGGGCTGGACGGCCATGACCGTGGGGTCAAGGTGATCTCCCGCGCCCTTCGGGACGCGGGGGTGGAGGTGATCTACACCGGCTTGCACCAGACCCCGGCCCAGGTGGTCGAGGCGGCGATCCAGGAGGACGTGGACGGGATTGGGATCTCGCTTCTGTCCGGAGCGCACATGACGCTCTTCCCCGAGGTGCTCCGCCTCCTCCGGGAGCGCCACGCCGAGGACATCGTGGTCTTCGGCGGAGGGATCGTGCCCCCCGGGGATGCGGCCGCCCTGCGAGAGCTGGGGGTCGACGAGGTGTTCACCCCCGGCACCAGCATCCAGTCCATCGTGGAGTACGTCCAGCGCCGCTTCGGCAAGGTGGGGGTCGAGGCCGGCTGAGCCGGAGTTGCTAAGATCGGGCTCGGTGCCGGGTCATTCCCGGCGGCGCCTGGGCCCGCCTCATTGGCCCCTGGGAGCTTCTGGATGCCGCTCACACTCGATGTCGCCCAGCGCACCGTCGTGGGGCGTGGCGCGCACCGGCTGCGGCAGCAGGGGCTGGTCCCCGCGGTCGTCTACGGCCATCAGGTCGAGGCGCTGGCCGTGGAGGTCGGTGAGCGCGAGCTGGGTCGGGTGACCCACGCCGCCGGGGCCAGCCACCTCATCCAGCTCAAGGTCAAGGGGGAGCGCCGGCAGCGTCCCGTGCTCATCCGGGAGGTGCAGCGCGAGCCGCGCAGCGGGCGCACCGTGCACGTCGACTTCTTCCAGGTGAATCTCAAGGAGAAGCTGGACGTGACGGTCCCGGTGGTGCTGACCGGGGAGGCGCCGGCGGTGAAGCAGGTGGGGGGTGAGGTCCTGCAGGTGCTGCACCAGCTGGCGGTCAACTGCCTGCCGGACTCGATCCCCGGGGAGATCACGGTGGACATCTCCGGCTTGGCTGAGATCGACGACGCCGTAAGGATCTCGGACCTCCGCCTCCCCGAGGGGGTCGAGCTCGCCGCTGGCGTGGACTCCGAGGAGATCCTGGTCAAGGTCCAGCAGCCGCGTCTGGCCCAGGAGGAGCCGGAGGAGGCCCTGGTCGGGGCGGAGGCTGCGGCGCCAGAGGAGGAGGAGGCCCAGGCGGAGGAATAGGGGAGGCCCTTCGCCGGTCCCGGATCCTGGCCAGCCGCTCCCCGAGGGATGCTTCCATCCCGTGTGGGGAAGGCTGGAAATAGGTTCGGCCCTCCAGCCCCTGGGGCAGGTGGTGGTGGCTCACCAGCCCCTCCGGGTCATCGTGGGCGTACTCGTAACCCCGTCCGAACCCCAGCTCCCGGTCTCGGCGTGTCACAGCGTTGCGCAGGTGGACGGGGACCGGCAGGCTGAGGCTGGCCGCCACTTCGGCTGCGGCCGCCGAGTACCCGCGATAGACCGAGTTGCTCTTGGGGGCCAGGGACAGGTAGATGGTGGCCTCGGCCAGCGGCAGCCGGCACTCGGGCATGCCCACCACTTGGGCCGCCTGGTAGGCGGAGACCGCGACGGAGAGGGCGGAGGGATCGGCGAGCCCCACGTCTTCCGCAGCCAGGATCACCAGCCTGCGGGCCGGCACCCGGGGATCCTCACCCCCCTCCAGTAGCCGGGCCAGCCAGTAGAGCCCCGCGTCCGGGTCGCTGCCCCGAACCGACTTGATCAGGGCTGAGAGGATCTGAAAGTGGAGGTCCCCGGCGCGATCGTGGGTGAGGTGGGGGTGGGCCAGTGCCCGCTCGGCGAGCACCCTGTCGATCTCCGCCCCAGCCGGCAGTCCGGCCGCCGCCTGCTCCAGGCAGTTGAGCAGGATGCGCGCGTCCCCTCCACAACCGAGGGCCAGCGCCTCGGCGGCGTCGGGGGCGATGGTCAGTCCGCGTCCCCCCAGTCCCCGTGGCTCAGACATCGCTCGGCGCACCAGCTCCAGCAGCTGAGTCTCCCCCAGGGGGGCCAGTTCCCAGATCAGGACCCGTGACAGGAGCGCCGAGGTCAGCTGGAAACTGGGATTCTCGGTGGTGGCGCCGATAAGGGTGATCAGCCCACTCTCCACGTGGGGGAGGAGGGCGTCCTGCTGGGTCCGGCTGAAGTGGTGTATCTCGTCCAGGAAGAGGACGGTGCCTCCGCCGGGACCCCTCAGCCGCCGGGCGTCCTCCACCACGCGGCGGACATCCGCGACGCCGGCGCTGACCGCCGACATCCTCACCAGTCGGCAGTCGAGGCTGGCGGCCAGCAGGCCGGCGAGAGTCGTCTTGCCGGAGCCGGGCGGCCCCACCAGGACGACTGAGGGAAGACGGCCGAGGCGCGCCGCCCGGCCGACCGGTCCTTCCTCTCCGAGGAGAGCCTCCTGGCCGAGCACCTCCTCGAAGGTCCTGGGCCGCATCCGGAAGGCCAGCGGCGCGTCGGCGCCGAAGCTCTCCGGTGCCGCCCCCTCGCCTTTCTCCTCGTCGGGGAAGAGCTCGCCCATGGCAACATCTTGGGGGAGACGGGCCGCCCGGGGCGGGCCGACGCGGCCGGGGGTTTCTGCGGGTCCGCGCGGGGGAGGCGATACGTCATCCTGGATGGGGCAGATCCGTGCCACGGAGGGCAGCTTGTGGACGACTCGAGGCGCACCGGAGCGGAACTGGCGGCGGAGGCCATCGCCAAGACCGGGGGAGACACCCTCTTCACCCTTCCGGGCAGCCACATCGCCAAGGTCCTGGACCACGCCCGTCGTCTCGGGATCCGGGTGGTCAACGTCCGCCATGAGGAGAACGCGGTGATGATGGCCGAGGGGATGGCGCTGGCCACGGGTCGGCCAGGGTTCGCGGCCGTGACCGCCGGCCCGGGCCTGGCCAACGCCATGGCCGGGATCGCCGAGGCCAACCTGGCCGGTGCCCCGGTGGTGGTGCTGGCCGGCCGCACGGCTGTCGCCCGGCGGGGGATCGGGGCGGTCCAGGACCTCGAACAGCTGGCCATGGTCCGGCCCGTGACCAAGTGGGCTGCCGAGTGCCTGGAACCGGGGCGGATACCGGAGTTCCTCGCGGAGGCGGTCCGGCGGGCCTCCTGGGGGGACCCCGGAGTCGCCTACCTGGAGGTCCCCGAGGACGTCCTGCACCAGCTGGGGGAGGGATCACCGGTGTGGGTGCCGGAGCCGCCCCGGTCGGTCCCGGCCCCAGCCGACCTGGAGCGTGCCTTGCAATTGCTGAGGGAGGCCGAGAGGCCCCTCGTCCTCGCCGGCTCGGGAGCGTTCTTCTCCGGGGCGGGGGAGGCTCTTAGGCGCTTCATTGAGAGGACCGGGATCCCCCTGACCACCACGTCCGCTGCCCGTGGGCTGGTGGACGACAGCCACCCGCTCAGCCTGGGCACCCTGGTGCACGGCGGCGCGGCGCTGGTCGGCGCCTCCCTGGCGCTGGTCCTGGGGTCGCGCTTCAACGCCAACCTCATGTACGGGAGAGCCCCACTTTTCGGCGAGGAGCAGGCCTTGCTCCAACTTGACCTGAGACCCGAGCATCTCGGCGGGCCCCGGTCCCCCCAGCTGGGGCTCAGCGGTGACGTGGCCGCCACCCTGGACCTGCTCAGCGAGAGGTGGGACGCCAGCCCCGAGCGGTGGTCCGAGTGGGTGGGGCAGGCCCGGTCCGCGGCCGAGGCGAGCTGGGAGATGTGGACCGAGGAGGCTTCCACACCGGCCCAGCCCCTCCACCCGGGCTGGTTGGCCAGGGAGGCCGCCAGGATCTTCGACCAGCTCCCGGAACCCGGCACCTGGATCTCCGACGGGGGCGACAGCGTCCCCTGGGGGATCGCCTTCTCCCGGGCCCACTTCCCCGGCTCCAACATGCTCATAGGGTCAGCCCTCGGCACCCTGGGGGTCGGACTGCCGTTCGCCATCGGCGCAGGCC
>JAKBTP010000033.1:0-1414 GCA_021844355.1 bacterium
ACCAGGTCAGCTGGGCTGACCTCATTACCCGCGACCTCCAAGGCCGCGTCCAGGCTGTGAGTCTCCCGCCGCCGCCGGTAGTGGTCAGCCACCCGGTTGGAGGCGATGGTGTAGAGCCAAGGAAGGGGAGACTCCCGCAGCCGGCGGTACCGGGACGAGGCAGCGACCGCATGGCAGAAGATGTCGCCCACCAAGTCCTCCGCAATCTCGCTGCTGGCCACCCGCGTACGCACGTAGCGCCAGACCGCCGCGTAATGGTCCCGGTAGGCCTGCTCGATGTCGAGCGCCCCATCCTCTTGCAGCATTGCACTTGCATTCATGTTGGTACCTCCTCTCGGAAGCGCGGTACTACCGAACTGCGGGCGGCACCATAACACGCGGACTCCGTAACATGCAAGCGGCCCTTCTCACACCTCCCTATTTTTACTGATGTTTTATACCAGACCGGTACAATATCGACGGTTAGCGATTCACCGGGCCGATCATGTTGCCGTGAGATGATGTGCCATGCCAGCAACTTCACGCATGCACCAACAGACAGGCAAAGAGTTCACCAGGCAAACGATTCGCGACTTACCCTGCCGCGGCTCCGGCGTGCGAAACAAATTGAGTGCTCGCGCGTTTGCCAAGCAGACGCAGTGATCGAAGCCAGTGCGATAGCGCAGGTGGGAGATGAGATGAACGCTCTGCAATCGTCGGCTGATATTCACATGCATGACCGGGCCCGCCCAAACCGCCGCGAGCTGGCGAGAGCCCGAACGGGCCGCCACTTGCTGCGGGTGATCGATGACCTGCTCGGCGAGTTGGAGGACCTTCACGAAGCCGGGCAGTGCCTGAAGCGCCGTCGCGCGTGTCAGCAATTTGTCGGTCGGATCACCCGGAGACTCCGGATAATGCCACCGGAAGGTGTGCTCGAAGCCCGCACGTCATACGCCCTTCACGCGGCCCTGCTGGAGTGGCAGGCGGCGATCTTCGATTGGATCGTGCCCGGACGGCGGGAGATGTTTCCTGACCTGCAAGAGCGAGATGAATGGACCGTGCCGAGCTTGCGGCAAGTGGTGCGGCGCCGGTCCCGCCAAAGCAGCCTCAGCGGGGCCGCCTGAGGCCGAGATAAATGTGCCGCCCGGGGGGCTACCCGGGCGGCACGCCAGGTTCAGGCCGTGGTGGGCTGCTCTTGGCGCTGAACTGCCTTGAGGATGTTCTCGGCGACTTGCTCTGGGTTCAGTCCATGCTGGGCCCCGGCCCGCTCAAGGTCCTCCAGGGTGATGTCCTGCGCTTCGTGCCGCTCGTTCGGTTCCGCGCACCCGCAACTTGCGCACATACGTCTCACCTCCGTCTGCTGGCGCCCTCTGGTACACGGCGGCCGGACGCCTCAGCCGGCCCGACTAACGCCTGGGCGCCGGCCCCGTTTCAC
>JAKBTP010000033.1:1514-4863 GCA_021844355.1 bacterium
CGTTCGGTTCCGCGCACCCGCAACTTGCGCACATACGTCTCACCTCCGTCTGCTGGCGCCCTCTGGTACACGGCGGCCGGACGCCTCAGCCGGCCCGACTAACGCCTGGGCGCCGGCCCCGTTTCACAGCCGGTGTCCGGGGCCGCGGCACCCGGAAGAATGCGCTCACCGCGCGGGAGAGACGGTCGGACTCGGCCGGCCGACTGTTACGAGGCGCGTCTCTTCGCCGCGCTGCCAGAGAGCCGGCTACGCCGCAGAACACTGGCAGGGCCGGACCTGGCTTCCACCCAAAGAAAGTTCCTTCGCCGACTTGGAAGTCCCGGAGGCCGGCAGCCCGAACGTGGATCTCCAGCCCGCCGGGGCCATCGCTGCTTGGCGCCCGCGGGGTGTCGGAGGGCGGTCGCGAGCGCAGCTCCGGAGCCGGCGGCAACTCACAACCGAAACGCTGACTCGGACACCGCGTTAAGCGCTGCGCGCGACGGCGAAGGGCCCCAGAGGGCCCCGCAAGTACCACAGGAGGCACCAATTGTGATCGACCAGAATGCGCCCCACGAAGAGAGGACGGTAACCCAGGTTTCGCAAGAGCCCGGCGAGCGGCAGGAGGTCACATATCGTTCCTCCACCCCGGTGGCCACCGCGCAGTTTCGCGCGCGACAGCTCGTGTGGCTGGCCGCCGGCGTGGTCGACGCCATCCTGGCGCTGGACTTCCTCTTCAAGCTGATCGGGTCCAGCCAAGTGGGATTCGTGTCGTTCATCGGCGGGATGGCAACGGGGCTCTCCGCACCGTTCCGCGGTGTGCTGGCGACCAACGTAACCGCCGGCACTCACCTGGCCTATTGGCCCGACGTGGTGGGCATCATCGTCTACACCCTGGCGGCATGGATAGTGGTCACTCTCGTCGGCATAGCCCTGGCGCCGCGGGCGCGGGCGCAAGGTTCGCGGTGAGATTGCCACGCAAATCAAGGAGGGATCGAACGGTGTTGGCACTCTTGCTCTTTCTCCTGCTGGTAGCCCTTCTCTTCGGACTCGGGGCCGCCATTCACCTCTTTTGGATCGTCGCCATAGTCGCCCTGGTGCTTTGGCTGGTCGGATTCCTGTTCCGACCACGAGGCGGGCGGTGGTTCTACTGGTAGGGCGCTGGCAGGCTCGCGAGTGAGCCGAGAGGCGGGGAGGGACTGGCCTTCCCCGCCTCGAGCGCCTTAGGGGGGTCGGGCTGCGGAGGGTCGGCGCGGTGCGCCCGCCGATGACTCCGTGGCTTCTAACAGGCACCGGTCGTGCCGGACGGCTGATCGATGGCGCGACCCGGTCGACGTCACCGGAGGAGGCGGCGAATGGATACACGCGTCGCGCTGCCGGGCTCTCCGCCCCACCAAGCTGAATGTGCCCTCAGGGCGGTCCCGAAGCCGGGACCGACGAGGGCCGCCCACCTGCCCGAGGCCGACCTGGTGCGCGCTGCCGCCGCGGTTCTGGTGGTGGTGATCCACTGCCTCCCGTGGCCCGCCCAGAGCCAGGGGCTGGCGCACACGGTCTACCCGGAGGCGGGATTGCTGGCAAGGGTGTCGGTGCCGCTGTTCGTCGTCCTGAGTGGGCTCCTCCTGGCCCACTCCGAGCGCTACCGTGCGCCCATCTCGGCTCACGAGTTCTGGGGCCGGAGATTGCGCCGGACCCTGCTGCCCTGGATCCCCTGGGCCGCCATCTACTTCGTTCTGACTGTCCGCTTCCAGGGCATGTCGCCCCTGCCCGCCCAGAGCTGGGGCTGGTGGACTGGTGGCGCGGGGCACCTCTACTTCCTCCTCCTGATACCCCAGCTCTACCTTCTGTACCGGTTCTGGCCAAGGAGTGCCCGGGGGGCGACCGTGGCCATGGGTATGGCCCTGGTGGTGCAGCTCGCGGCCCAGCTCGCCCGGGTTCTCCTGCCCTTTCACGGCGGGTGGGGACAGGTCCTGATGCTCGACTACGGGTTCGAGGAGGCTCCGTTCTGGGTGGGGTACTTCGGGGTCGGCATCGTGCTGGGGATGCGACCCGAGTGGCTCAGGTCCTTCGCCAGGAGGTGGTGGGTGGCCGCGGCGCTCACGATCCCGGCGGCGATGCTGCTGCTGGCGGGGTTGCCCGGGAGGGTGGCCGCCCACTGGGGTGCGTGGGTCGGAGGTACCGGGGCCTTCCTGCGGCCGTCGCTGGCGCTGCTCACGGTGGTGGTCTTCGCCGACCTCTGGGCGCTGGCACCCCACCTGCGCAGGTGGGCGGGCCCCGCTGCGGACCGGTGCGTCCGGTCCCTGTCCCGCAACTCGCTGGGCGTGTACATCATCCATCCGGCGTTCCTGCTCGCCTCCGGCCCCCTTCTCGAGATCGCGCCGCGGCCCCTCTCGCTGCAGGAGCCATTCCCCGCGTCGCTACTGCCGCTGGCGCTCCTGGTGACCTCCTCGACGGGGCTCGGTTGGGCCGCGTCGGCCCTGCTGGCGCGCTGGCGACTCACCGGGTGGACGGTCGGCCTGGGTAGGTGATGGGCGTGGCCACTGGCCGTCTGCGACCGCCGTGGGGAACCGGATCCGCCCCGCCGGGCCGGCAAGTCACGAGGTCGCGCGCATCACGTGGCTCAGGTCGCTTCCCTGGCGGCTGGGTGCCTCCCTCACCCCGGCCAGGGCGGCAGGACAGTGAAACCGCCGGGGCGGCACGGCGTTGGTTGGGGTCAGAGAGTCTCCTGGAGAGGGGCTCGTGGGCACGAGCCGGCCACAAGGAGGGAACTACATGAGCACCAACGAGGATCAGCGTGGGACAGGGGGTGCCTCGGCACCGACCCGGCCGACCCAGAACCCGCCTCCCCAGCCCGGAACGATTCCCGACTGGCACGGAGGTAGTGTGGCGTCGCCCTGGGCGACGGACACCGGAGGCTCGGCACCTTCCCAGTCGGCCGCCCCATTGCCACCGACCGCTTCGGCGACCGGCCCGAGGGTAGCGCCAACTGCAGCTGCGTCGGGGTCGGCAGCCACCGGCGGCCGGAGCTCGTCGGTCCCTGCGCCGGCTCTGGTCGGTGGCAGAATCCGGGAGTTCATCTGGCTCTCAGCCGCGGTGGTGGACGCCTTCCTCGCCCTGGACTTCCTGTTCCGGGCCCTCGGCTCCGCCGGCGGTGGGTTCGTGAGTGTGGTGGCTGAGGTGGGAGGTGCGCTGGGGTCCCCGTTCAGCGGCATAGTCCGAGCTGCCCCTCCCCCCACGGTGGGGCACACTGCCGACTGGCCGCTCCTGGTCGCGATCGTGGTCTACACCGCAGCGGCCTGGATAGCAGCCCGCATGTGCCTTGTCCTGCTCGGGCAGGCGCGTCCCGCGGCACCATACTGACGATCCCCATCCGGGG
>JAKBTP010000057.1 GCA_021844355.1 bacterium
TCGAGCCCCACGATGTCGCCCGACTCACTCAGGCGATCGACTGGGTGGCTGACCGTGTCGGTGTCGCAAATCGCCTTTAGAGGTGCGGGGGTGGGCCCCAGGAGGTACGCTCGTCCGGGCTCGGCCGAAACGGTCTCGGCCCGCCTATCCGGGAGGAGGTGATGCTCGCCGATGACTTCGGTGTAGCCGACGAGGTCAAGGAGGCGTTCGCGCAGCTTGGCTCCGGCGACCTCGAGGTCCTGCGTCCCCTGCTTCGGGAGCGGGCCCGGGCCGAGGTTGGAGATGCAGTGCTTGCGGGCCTGGTCGCCCAGCAGGTGCTGCTCGACCTCTCCGCTCGCACCCTACTGGACTTCGCGACTCCGGCCGACCTGGCGGCCTGGCTGGCGATTCGGGTGCGCCAGACGGCTGCCCTCTTCCTCGGCGCCGTGGCCCCCCTGGCGGCGCCCCCGGGCCCAGCCCCATCTGGTGGACTGCGATCGGCGTGGTCCCGGGTCTGGGCGGCGGCGGTCACCCTTCCCACGCTGGCCGCGGCGACCGCCATCGCGTCGATCGGGTCAGCCTCCGCCGCAGTCCTTCTGACCGCTACCATCGCCTCGTCTCCGGCCGCGCTGGGGCCAGCGCCCTCAATGGGGACCGCGCCGCCACCCTCATCGAGCCCCATGCTGCTTCCGGTACCCACTCCGCGACCCGTTCCCACCACTAGCAGTGGGCCCACTCCGACTCCCTCGGTGTCCCCATCCATTCCCGCGACACTGACACCGATCTCGGTGTCCAGCCCCAAGCCAGCCACCTCGTCACCGGCCACGCCAACGCCCCCCACGCCAACGCCCCCCACGCCGACGCCCCCCTCCCCGCCACCAACCGCGGCTCCACCGCCCTCCCCCACCCCATCGCCTGGCTGTGGTGGCCAGGACCAGGGCCCGCCGGGGTGCCCGTGCCCGGGTGGCGACGACCACGGCGACGGCGGGCCGCCTGCCTGCCACTGCCCGGTGAATGGCGAAAGCTGCCACCACCACCATCACCACCATCCACCGTGCGGCCAGCCGACTGGTGGGCCGCCTACCCCCGCTCCCGACCAAAGCGCAGCTTCCCCTGGACATGCGGATCGCCCAGGCAGCTGACGAGTACCTCACCTACCTGGCGGTGGACAGGGCCAGGAGCCCGCAGACCTTGAGAGCCTACGGCCTGGATTTGCAGCGGGCCATCGAATTCTGGTCGGGGTTGAAGCGCCGACCCGAGCAGGTCTCGGAGCTCGACCGCGACCTGGTCCGTGCCTATCAACGGCGCCTGGGCGAGAGCGGCTTGGCGCTGAGCTCCCGGGCCCGCCGCCTCCAGGCTCTACGCAGCTTTCTGCGCCATTGCGAGCGGGAAGGGTGGACCGACCAGGACCTCGCCGCCCACATCGACATCCCCAAGGTGTCGGCTCCCCTCCCGAAGCCCCTCAGCACCTCCGACACGCGGCGCCTCCTGGCCTCCCTTCCCGTCGCGGCCGAGGAGCAACTGCGCGACCGGGCCCTTGTTCACTTCCTGGTCAGCTCCGGGTGCCGCATCTCCGAGGCCCTGGCCCTCGACCGTAGCGACATCAACCCCGAGGGTCGCCTGGTGGTGCGGGGGAAGGGCTCCAAGGAGCGCATGGTGGAGCTGACCCCAGCGGCCCTGGACGCCATCTCCAGCTACCTGGAGGCGCGTCACGATCGTGAGTCCGCTCTCTTCCTGAATTACGACAGGCGCTCCAAGGCCCGCGGTGGTAGGCGTCTCACAGCCGCCGGCGCCCGCCACCTGATCCGACGGCTGCGCCGGGAGCTGGGGGTGGAGGGACTGCGCTCACCCCACGTCCTGCGTCACACCACGGCCACCGAGCTGCTGACCATCACCGGCAACGTCCGCCTGGTCCAGGAGGTGCTGGGGCACGCCAACCTCAACACGATGCAGGGGTACACCAAGGTGGTGGACCAGTCGCGCCGGGCCGCCTACAGGGAGCTGGCGCGCCGGCTCGAGCCTTCCCTGCCGCCTACGGAGTAGCTCCACCCGCGGGCAAGGGGAACTTGAAGGTGTTCAGGAACAGCTGGAAGTCGGCTCCGGTGGTGGCGGCCCCACCTTTGGCCACGATCAGGAAGGCAAGCCCCGGGGACGCCTGAAAGGCCACCGCCCCCAGGTATCCCTTGGTGGCCGCGAAGGTGACCAGCGAGGTGGTGAGGCCGTAGACGACGACCGAGGAGACACCGGACGTGGCGGTGCCTGACGGGGCGGCTGGTGGAAGCTGGGCCGTGCTTGCCGCCGTGGTGACGGAGATCGACTCGCCACCAGGACCGTTGAAGTCAATCGTCCCGGTGGGCAGCTGGGCGAACTGCCAGCCTGCTGGATACAGGACCGACCAGTTGTAGCTCCCGCCCGACTGGTACATCTGGAAGGAGGCCGTCGAGGTGTCCTCCGGATTCGAGGTCACCCAGCCGGTGGCGGTGTTGCCCCTGACCTCCCACCAGCCTCCTCCCGAGGAGGTCTGGGAGACGATGGGCAACGTGACCCCCTGGGCGATCACCTGGATGACCGCGGCCGTGGTGCTGGGCCCGGTCCGGAAGTTCACCCCGTCGGGAGCGATGACAGTCAACGAAGTGGGCTGGGGCGATTTGGTCGGGGTGGGCGAGGGCCGCGGAGTGGCCACCGGGCGAGGGGCGCTGGTCCCGCACCCCGCCACCACGCCGGCCACCACCAACCCTGCCAAGGTGAGAGTGGCCCGCATGCGCATAACCTACTCGGATGGCTGCGCGGCTGCCGTGATCCGCTGGCGAAGCGCGTTGGCGGCCCTGGAGGCCGCGTCGGCGAAGTCTGGGCCGCTGGACGCCGCCGCCACCCCCCTGGATACCGAGATCAGGTAGGATCCCGCGGCCCCCGCCAGTTCCCTCACACAAGCCTCCAGGTCGCCGCCCTGGGCGCCCACCCCGGGTATGAGGAGGGGTAGGCCAGGCGCCTCTGCCCGCACCCGGCCCAGCTCCTTTGGCCAGGTGGCCCCCACCACCAGGCCGGCCGTCCCCGCCGGAGGCTCCTTGTCCCATGCAGACACGGCTCTCGCCACATGAATGTAGAGCGGGTCGCCGCCTTCGACCGGTAGGTCCTGGAAGTCGGCGGCGCCGGGGTTGCTGGTCCGGCAGAGCACGAAGGCGAGGCGGTCAGGGCGGTCCAGGAAAGGGCTCAGCGCATCCCTTCCCAGGTAGGGATTCACCGTGCAGGCATCCGCTCCGAGCCCGTCGAAGATGGCGTGGGCGTAGGCGGCGGCGGTGCTGCCGATGTCCCCGCGCTTGGCATCGACCACCACCAGGGCTCTCCGGCCCGCCGCCTGCACGACCTCCCGAAGTAGTTCCCAGCCCTCGTGCCCCATCTGCTCGAAGAAGGCCGTATTGGGCTTGAATGCCCCCGCCTGGTCCGCGGTGGCCTCGATCAGCTCGAGGCAGAATCGCCTCACCGCCTGCACACCGACTCCGAGGTGCGGCGGGAGCGAGGCCGGCTCCGGGTCGATCCCGACACACAGTCGGGACGCGGAAGCGGCCAGGCGGTCTCGGAACGGTTCCCGAGCCCCCCCTACCACGAAGTCCTGGAGGTGCTGGTCTGCGCTGCCCCGGGCGCCTGGGGGGCATATGGGATCTGAATCCGATCATGCTCTGACTGCATGCAGCCCGGGCAAAGTGAGCTGACCTCCCCGTCCAACAGCACCGCCGCCAGCCGGTAGATGGGGAACTCCCGGCCGCAGTTGGCGCAGCGCCGCATCCAGGGCATCGCCGGGCCTCCTCAGCGTTGGTGTCCGGGGGCGATTATAGGCGTTTTGGTATGCTCACCGAGTTCGGCGGGGAGTGGCGCAGATGGTTAGCGCACCAGTCTGGGGGACTGGGGGTCGCAGGTTCGAGTCCTGTCTCCCCGACCAAGCCCTGGCCTCGCGGGCATCGATAGTGCCTCCGGTTTCGGCGCCCGGGCACGGTTGCCGGGCCACCCAGCGGCGGCCGTGGCCCGATCGTCCCGGCGTCGGACCCCACCAGGCGCGCCGGGGTCCCCCGGTTCCCCGCGGCGACCGTCGTCAGGGAGCGGATCGGTGGGACGGACCCCGGCTCCGCATCGGTGCCAGAGACCGGCTTTTGCGCCTCCACCACGACAGGCGGGTCCCCGCACCTCCATCTCAATGGCCCTGCCCGCATTCGGGTCGTTCCACGTGGACAGGGCGCCATCACCACCCCCTCCGCGCATTTGCGCATCGGTCGCCCTGGGTGCAGACGGAGACTGGCGACCCGTGGCCGGCCACACGCCAAGCTCCACAACGCCGGGCCAGCCACCACCGGCCCGGGTGCCAGGGGCAACGGCCAGGACCAGGGTTGCAACGATGGGTCCAAGCCCCGTCCGTTTCGCCTCGACGCCAGGGGCTGAGCGGACGCCGTGATCCTAGCCTGGCCACCGGCTCCGCCGGCGGTCGAGCTCGGGAAAGCAGGCCCGCGGCGAACCCTGGGGACACCCGACCCTCTCGGAGACGTCCCCGACCCCGGACCTGAGCTGAACTGCAAGTCAAGTCCCTTTGATTGGTGGAAATTAGGGAGGGGGACTGGGGGCAGTTCATCAGGCAGCCAGTCCTGCGGTGAGTGGGTTGGTGAGGAGTTGCTGACCCTCGCCTGAGAGCAGGGCCAGGGAGGCCTGGGAGAAGTGGCGCTTGCCGTCCTGCCACTCGTCGTGCTGCTCTTGGAGAACAGCGGTGGCCAGTCGCAGCAGGGAGTCGGAGTTGGGGAAGATCCCCA
>JAKBTP010000153.1 GCA_021844355.1 bacterium
AGATGCTCGACCGCGGCCGTCACCCCGGCGTAGTCGGCAAACGGTGGCGTTCCCAGTTGGAAGCGGTCCGGGACACGGTCACTGGCGGGGAGCAGCTTCGCGGGCCGAAAGCGTTCGAGAAGGTCAGGTGCAGCCACCAGAGCGGCCACATGTGGCCCGCACCACTTGTACGCCGAGGTGACATAGAAGTCAGCTCCCAGGCTTTGGACATCCACCGGCGTGTGCGGGGTGGCGTGCACCCCGTCCACGTAGGTGAGGGCCCCCTCGCGGTGGGCGATGGCGGTGATCCCGGCGACGTCAGGCCGGGTGCCGAGGACGTTGCTGGCGGCCGTAACCGCCACCAGCCTGGTCCGAGGACCGACCAGTCTCTCGTACTGCTCGACCGGGAGCTCCCCGGAGTCGAGGTCCACCTCGGCCACCCGCACCGTGGCACCGGCCCGGGAGGCGGCCTGCACCCAAGGACGGAAGTTGCCGTCGTGCTCCAAGCGCGAGACGACGATCTCGTCGCCGGGCGACCACTCGCGGGCCAGCAGTTCGGAGAACTTGTAGGTGAGTGACGTCATGCTGGGGCCCATGACGACCCCTTCTGGATCCCCACCGACCAGGTCGGCGACCGCTTGCCGACACTCGGCGACCAGCTCGTTGGCGTGCTGGCTGGCGGGGAAGAAGCCGTCGGTGTTGCTGAGACCCTGCCTATAGGCGCCCGCGATCGCCGAGATCACCGCTGCCGGGGTTTGGGTGCCCGCGGCTGCGTCCAGGTAGGCGCGGCCGTCCGCCAGAGCGGGGAACTCCGCCCGGATGGCGCGCGTGTCAAGGTCGGCGGTGTCGTTAATCATGTGCCTCCCCGGCGTTGGTACGGCCTCCCACTTCGATTCTAGGATGGCGGCGCCTGGCCCTGGCTGCGAAAGGGGCCCGGTCCAGGGCCGGTGCCGGAACTGGCGCCATGGGCAGTTGGGGGAGGAAGCTACACCTGACACCTAGAATCCGTGGAGGAGGTGGACCTCCGGCTGGTGTGCGCCGGCCGTGCCTGATCGCCCGCGGAGTTGGGAGTCTCACGTGGAACCGGAGCTCGACGAGGACATGGACGGTGTACCGGCGACCGGAGGCGTGCGCGCTCTGAGCCCGGCGAGGTGGGCGGAGCTCCAGGCCCACTCCGCCGCCATCCTCTCGGGGCTGGGGCTTGACCTCGACACCCCGGCGACCCGGGACACGCCCCGACGGTTCCTGCGTGCCCTGTATGACGCCACCTCCGGCTACGACGGAGACCCCAAGCTGCTGACGGTGTTCCCCACCGAGTGCCGCGGAGGGGCGGACTGCCGCATCAGCCAGATCATCGAGGGTCCGGTCCCCTTCTTCGCCGTGTGCGAGCACCATGCGCTGCCCTTCCACGGGACGGCCCACGTGGCCTACATCGCCCACGAGCACATCGTCGGCCTGTCCAAGCTGACCCGCTTGGTGCAGGTCTACAGCCGCCGCTTCACCGTTCAGGAGCGGATCGGTCAGGAGATCGCTGACTGGATGGTGGAACATCTCCAGCCCCACGGAGTCGCGGTCCACCTGGAGGCGGCCCACCTGTGCACTCAGATGCGGGGAGTCCGCGATGACCGCACCCGCACCGCGACGACCTTCTGGCGCGGGGCCTACGAGACGGACCCGGAACTGCGGAATGACTTCATGGGCACGGTGTGGCAGCACCATCAGACGCACCCCTGACAGTGGTCGGCGGCGCCATGGGGGCGCTGGGCCGCGCCGTGGTGCTCGAGCTCTCCCGGAGAGGGCACCGGGTGGTGGCCGTGGGGCGCACCGCGGCTGACGTCCCGGGTGCGAGCCGGACCTTGGTGGCCGACCTGACGGTGCGGGAGGGGGCCGAGGCGGCCTTCGGAGAGGTCGGGGCCATGGGAGAGGTGGAGGCCCTGGTGAACGTGGCCGGCGGATTCGCGCCGGGCTCGGTGGTCGAGGGAGCCGACACCGCGCTTCACCAGATGCTGGCCGTGAACCTTGAGACAGCCTGGTGGAGCTGTCGGGCGGCGGCCCCGCTCCTCACCCGGCACGGAGGTGGGGCCATCGTCAACGTGGCGTCCAGGTCGGCGGTGGGGCCAGTGGGGGGTGCCGCCGCCTACGCCATCTCCAAGGCGGCCGTCCTGCGCCTGACCGAGGTGCTGGCCGCGGAGCTGGCGCCGTCCCGAGTGCGGGTGAACGCGATACTTCCCGGCGTGATCGCCACCGCCGCCAACCGCGAGGCGATGGCCCCCAGCCGGCTGGCAGCCGCGGTGCCACCCGGGGACCTTGCCGCGGTGATCGCCTTCCTGATCTCGGATGCCGCCTGGCCGATCAGTGGGGCACTCATCCCGACCTACGGCTGGAGCTGAGCACTTGGGGCCACTCGAGGTCCTGAAGGAGGCCGACGACCAGGGGCCTGGTGAGATGCCGGCAGCCCTGAGCGAGCTGTACGGTGGCCGGCTCGCCCTGCGGCCGCCGGTCGTGTTTGCCAACTTCGTGTCGTCGCTGGACGGGGTTGTGCGCATTCCGGGCACCGGCAAGGTGGGGCGCGTCCTCAGTGACGACAGTCAGGGAGACAGGTTCGTGATGGGCTTGCTCCGGGCGTGCGCCGACGCGGTCCTGATCGGAGCCGGAACTCTTCGCGCCAGTCCCAGCTCCACCTGGACGCCCGAGCAAGCATTCCCCGAGCAGGCAGCGGCCTTCCAGGAGCTGCGGCTTCGAAGGGGGCTGTCCCCCAGCCCCCGAGTAGTGGTGGCCTCCGCCCGTGGGGAGCTGAACCCGGACCATCCCGGACTGCGGGGTGCCTTGATCGTCACCGGGGATTCGGGCGCTGACCGCTTGCCCGAGAAGTTGGACGCCGAGGTGCTGATCGTCCCGGAGGGCCCGTCGGGGCTCGACCTTCGCGCCATGCTGGGGCAGTTGGTGCGAAGGGGCTTTCCGGCCATCCTCAGTGAGGCCGGTCCCAGCCTCACCGAGGGGCTGGTGGCGCAGGGGCTCCTCAGCGAGCTGTTTCTGACCCTTTCGCCGCTGCTAGCCGGTTGGCCCGCCGGCGGCGGCCGCAGTGGGCTAGTGGGCCAGACGGAGTTGCTCCCCCACCGGAGAGTGGGGGGCGAGCTGGTGTCGGCTCGCCGCCAGGGATCCCACCTCTTCCTCCGCTACCGTCTCCCGGGAGCGGGACTTGGGCTGGCTGGCGGGCTCAGCGGGGAACAATCGTCGGCCTGACCCCGACGAGCCCGGAGGTGGGCGCCTGGCTGGCCCCAATGGATGGGCGTCGCAACCGAACAGCCTGGACAGCCAGGGCCAGCACCATGAGGAGGAGCAGCAGGTTGCGCGCCTCGAGCACCAGCAAGCCGGAGCGCGCCAGATCAAGGATCGAGGTCCAGAGGTAGGGGAACTCCAGCTGGGTGAGCAGGCTCAGCAGGACGCAGCCCCAGAGCAGCATCGGGCGCACCCTGCCGCCCACCTCGTAGGCCGCCAGGCAGGCGCAGGGGGTGAATGCCGCCAGGTACTGAGGGGAGAGGACGGGGGTGGCCACCAGGGCCGCTCCCGTGGCGGCGGCGAAGAGGAGCCCAGGCGGCGCCCCCGGGCGGAGACCGGCCCAGAAGACCGCCATCAGGAGCACCAGTCCCAGGGTGGCGAACGCGGCGGCGCCGACCGCCAGGTGAAGGCGGGCCCCGCCCACCTCCATGGAGCCGAGTGCCCCCCTGGACACGGTTACCTGGTGCAGGTGGGCAAGGGCCAGACCCACGCCCGCCGGCAGGCTCTCGATCTCGACTCCGCGGTCGAGGTTGTGGAGCTGGGAGGCGGCGAAGCCGCCGTCGGACCAGAGCTGGAATCCCGCCACAACCGCCGCCACCGGGACCAGGGCCAGCAGGGCCGGGCGCCAGGCCGACGCGAACAGGGACCGGAATCCAGGCCGGCTCTGGGCCGCGGCGGCGCAGGAGATGGCGAGGAGGGGCACCAGTGCCACCAGGGCGTACTCCTTGATCAGGCCGGCGGCAAAGACCAGCAGGAAGGCGAGGACGTACCGGGAGCGGGACGCCGCGACGGCCGACGCCACAAGGAGCAGCCCGATGGCAGGATCAGGCCGGTATACGAGCAGCGGCCCGAGTGCGCCCAGGGCGGCGACCAGCGCCCACCCCAGGCCCGGCCGATGGGCATACCGGGCGACGATGGCCACTCCAGCGAGGACCACGATCAGCATCTCCAGGGCGAAGGCGAGGACGAAGTGCGCTGTCCCGGCCATCCACGGCAGGGGCAGGAGGAGGAGGATCCCCGGCGGGTAGATGAAGGGCAGGGCCCCGTGGAAAGTGGCGGAGTAGGGGGCGGTTCCGGAGAGCAGCAGGCGGGCGACGGTGGCCAGGTCCGCGAGCCCGCCCGCGGCCAAGCCCGCCCGGGCGGTGTGGGGGATGCCGCCGATGCCGAAAGCGAGGGCGGGGGCGGCTCCCAGGACCAGGAGTCCCAGGGCGATGGCGGGTGGGATGGTCCCCAACCGAGAGCCGGTCGGCTGCTCCGAGTCTCGGACCATCGCCGGGAGTTTAGCGGGACAGCGGGTGCGGCAGGGGGGCACCTGCTATGGTCGGAGCGTGGCTCCAGAGCGCCTCATCGCCTTCGCCGCGGTGGCGGTGCTGCTGATCGCGGTTCCCGGACCCAGCGTGCTCTTCATCATCAGCCGGGCGGTGAGCTTCGGCCGCCGTGTGGCGCTGCTCACGGTGTTGGGCAACAGCGC
>JAKBTP010000148.1 GCA_021844355.1 bacterium
CGCTGCCCACTCCGGGGTCCACCACGGCGCAGTGGACGGTGCCCTCGGGGAAGGCCGGGGCGCAGGCCGCCAGCCAGTAGGCTCCGGCGCCGATGTCCGTCGGCGGGACGCCGTGGGTGATCACCTCGACCCGAAGCCCGGGAGCGGCCCGGAGCACCGCTCCCAGCATGGCGCCGCCGTAGCCGGAATCGGTCCCGAAGTCGGTGAGAAGGGTGAGGATGGCGGCCATCGGACGGGCCCATTGTGACCGATGGGTCGCCGCCCGCAGTGCCGCCTCCCGACGCGAGGCTCAGCTGGCGGAGGGGGGCCGGGCGCGGAGAGGCCCCACGGCACCCTCACTGACTGGCGGCCGGTGACAGAGACCGCTGGGCGGCATGCCTTGGCCGAACCGAGTGGCGGCTCTAGTGGCCTTGGCCCGGGCGGAACTCGGCCGGCCATCGGGGAGCGCCAGCTCCTGCCTGTCGGCTGGTCGACACCGCCCGGCCACTGCACGGACCAACTCGCCCTGCCCGTCCGCCCCTCGGCCCGGCGGGGCGCCTGGCAGAGGGATTCCTCGCCGCCCTACTACGGCGGCCGGTCGGCTGCCACCCGGCGCTCTCCCCGATGGCCATCTGCGTCACGTTCCCCTACGTCTCGGCGGTGATGCCGTTCGTCCTGCCCTGCCATCACTGGGACAGCTTCGGTGCCATCGCCGGGGAGTCCTTCTGCAGCCTGGCGGGGGCTATCCCCACGGCCTGCGTCGCTCCCTTCGGCACCGCCCGGCGCAAGGAGCGGCTCAGGAGGCGGACCCTACCTGCGCGCTCGCCGCTCGAATGGAGGGCCCTGGTCTCACGGCCTTGGCCAGTGGTGCATCCTGCAGGTCCTTCGTTGGCGGACGGACTTCGCCCAGCCGCCGGGGATCGGGCAGCGTGGCGCCCACGGAGGCCGCTCTCACCTAAGCGTCGCCTGTCGCCGGCGCGGCCGTGGGAGGGCGAGGAGGCCTAGGTGTTTTCCTCTCTATTCGTCGCGGACTGGACGGGTACACCGCGGGCATAGTGGGCGCCGGGACCGTCGAGGTGCGCCAGCACCTTGGCTGAGATGGTCGCGAGGGCTTCAATCTGCGCGGGTGTGAGAACATCTATGAAGTGGCGGCGGACGGACGCCACGTGTTTGGGGGCCGCCTCCCGGAGCTGCCTCCACCCCTCCTCAGTGAGCGCCACCGTCGCGCCCCGTCCGTCCTCGATGCATCCGCCGCGTACGACCAGCCCTCGGCGCTCCATGCGCCCGACGTGGTGAGCCAGCCGGCTGCTCGACCAGAGGAGCCGCGCCGCCAGATCGCTGGCTCTCCAGACTGGCTCTGGCGCCTCGGTCAGGGTTGAGAGGACGTCGTAGTCGGAGTCGGACAGGCCGGAGTCGGTGGCCAGGTCCCGGCTTATTTGGAGGTCGAGCAGGGTCCTCATTCGCCGGTAACCGCGCCATGCGCGCTCCTCGGCCGCGCTCAGCCACCGCACATCACCCATCGCCTAATCTTAAACCCTATTTGTTTGACGTGTCAGGCAGCACCTGTTAGGCTGCTGACATGTCAGGGACTATCCTGGGCCGGCACGGCCACGCTCGAAGTGGGCGTGGGCCGTGCACGGGCCGCGGGGACATGGGATGGCGCCTCGCTCGCCTGTACGCGGGGCTGGTCGGCTTCGGGGTGAGCCTGGCGTTGATGGTGAGAGCTCGCCTGGGTCTCGACCCTTGGGATGTGCTGCACCAGGGCATCGCGCGCCACCTGGGTGTGCCGCTCGGGTGGGTCGTGATCGCCGTCAGCGCGCTGGTGCTCCTGGCATGGATTCCCCTGCGGCAGCGACCGGGCTTCGGGACGATCAGCAACGTCGTCGTGGTGGGATTGGTGGCCAATGCCGCCCTGGCCCTCACGCCCTCGCCTGGGAGCCTGGGGATTCGGGCCGCGATGCTCGCTGGTGCAATCGTGGTCAACGGAGTGTCCACCGCCGGCTACATCGGGGCCGGCCTCGGTCCCGGAGCCCGAGACGGTCTCATGACCGGCATCGCCTCCCGGGGGCACTCGCTCCGCGCGGTGCGCACCGGCATCGAGGTCTCGGTCCTCATCGTGGGAGTGGCCCTGGGCGGGTCAGTTGGGGTCGGGACCGTTGCCTACGCCATCGCGATCGGCCCACTCGTGCACTTCTTTCTGCCTCGCCTGCACCCCCCGGCGTCACCGCCTTTGATTCACCAGCCAAGAGGAGAACCATGAGAGACCTGACCTTCGGCGTGAGCATCCCCACCTCCGTGGCCGCCGGCACCGATCCGGTGGCCCAGGCGCTAGCCGCCGAGGAACTGGGGTTCGACTTCGTGTCGTCTTCGGACCACCCCTGCGGGAGTCAGCCCACCTATGAGACCTGGACGATGCTCAGCTGGATTGCCGCCAGGACCTCCCGGATCCAGGTGGCCACCCGCGTGCTCGGTGTGCCCTACCGGCCCCCGGCGATGGTGGCGAAGATGGCGGAGACCCTTGACCGGCTCTCCAGCGGGCGTCTCATCCTGGGGCTGGGAGGTGGCTACTCCGATGAGGAGTTCCAAGCCTTTGGACTTGGGGTGCCGTCGCCGGGTGAGAAGGTCACGGGGCTCAAGGAGGCGGTCACCGTCATCCGGGGGCTCTGGTCCGAGTCGAACTTCAGCTTCCACGGCCAGCGCTACCAGACCGAGGGCGCCGAGCTCGAGCCCAAGCCAGCTCATCACATACCCATCTGGCTCGGCACCTTCGGGAGCCGGGCCCTGCAGGTGACAGGACAGGTGGCCGATGGCTGGATCCCCTCCCTGGGCTACGCCCCGACCGGGGCTCTGCCCGCCATGCGCGACCGGGTTCTGACCGCTGCGGCCGCCGCCGGTCGGAGCCCGGAGGAGATCACCTGCGCCCTCAACGTCGAGGTCCGCGTTGGCGCTCGGTCAGATCCGCTACCCAACGGGATCTCCGGGTCGGTGGAGCACGTGGCCAGCCAACTCCACGACTTTGTCGTGGCCGGGTTCTCAGCCTTCAACTTCATAGTCGCCGAGCTAGACAGGTCGGAACAGCTGCAGCAGATCGCCACCGGGGTGATTCCCGCGCTCCGTGCGCTGGGGTGACCCGGTTCCGCGCACTGACCGGCCCGCTCGTCCCTCGATCGGCGCGCCGCTGAGAACGGTTTCCGACTCTGCCTCGGCGGCTCGCGGCCGGGCTTCCGTGCGGACCAGGCGGTCAGAGTTGCTCGCGCGTCCGGCCGGCGGCGGCGGTGCTGGTGCGACCCTCCGCGGGCGGACACCCACCGCATCGTGAGGCTACTCCTGGCCGAGTGGAGTCCCCCCGATGAGGCGCTGGCCGCTTGTGGGGTGACCCGGTCCGTTCCTACGCAATGGACAGGAGTCGACACGTCTCTGCCCCCTCCTGAGTAATAGCGGCCGAGCCGGTGGGAGCCGGAGCGGTCCCGGTTGCCGCCACGTCCGTCACCCGAGGCGCCGCGCTCACGCCCCCGCCAGCACCCTGTCGCTGGCGCCGAGGTACGATCAGTCGTCGTCGGCGCTCGGAAGTTGCCCCACGCCCAGGCGGCGTGATGGGGCGACTCCCGGCGGGCTGAGGCAGGCGGGCGCCCGCCTGACCGAGCTCAAGATGCCCTCGTGCCGGGCCGCGTCGATAGCGGCCTCGCCGCCCGGACCGGTGGGGGCCACGGCGCGCCCCCGGAGTGGAAGGCGCGCCGGCCGCGGCGATGCGGGACTCTCGAGGTCACGCTGGAACCGAAGGCTAAATCAACTGCCTTCCCTCTGGGATCCGTGAGGCGCCGGCCACGGGTGGTCCACCGGGGGGGCCGTTCCAGCGGCTGCGGACCCGGCGCCGTCTCCGATGCCGGAAGCCTGGCTCACCCGCCGCCTCGCTGCTCAGTTCCGGGCGGGCCGCCGAGCGCGAATCACCGCGGCCCACGCGTGGGTGTGGACACGGTGGGCCCGGGCGATCTCCAGGCCCGCGAAGCCCGCGCCTTCGAGGGCATCTCGGTACTCGGCTTCGGTCAGTGCCCCTGCCACGCAGCCGGTCCACTGCACCATGTCATCCCTGGTGGCTTCGTCCATGTCCGGTTCCGCGACGACGTCGGAAACGGCGAGCCGGCCGCCGGGGCGCAGGACCCGCGCCGCCTCGGCCAACACTACCCGCTTGTCGGCGGCCAGATTGATGACGCAGTTGGAGATGACCACGTCCACGGATCCATCGGGCAACGGGATGTCCTCCAGGTAGCCCTCCAGGAACTCGACGTTCTCGACCCCGGCCTGCCGGGCATTGGCGCGCGCCAGCTCCAGCATCTCCGGCGTCATGTCCAGCCCGATGGCCCGGCCGCCGGGAGCCACCCGGCGGGCCGATATCAGGACATCGGCACCCGCACCGGACCCCAGGTCGAGCACGGTTTCCCCGGGCCGCAGGTCGGCCACCGCGGTGGGGACGCCGCAGCCGAGGGACGCCGCGACCGCCGAACCCGCCGCCTCGGCACCGGGCTCAAGCCGGTACAGGTCGGATCCGAAGGCCGGCGCTTCTCCTCCACAGCCGCATCCGCCGCTGGAGCCGCAGCACCCGTCCGAAGTGGTGGCAAGCCGAATCGCCGCCTGCGCGTACTTCTCGCGCACCAGGTCACGAACGCCGTCGGTCATCACCCGCCTCCTTCGCTAGATGTATGTCTAGGCCCGGAGCATACCGGGAGCCTTGACATTTGTGG
>JAKBTP010000113.1 GCA_021844355.1 bacterium
GGGATGGTCCTGAACCTGCGCGAGGTGCTGGTGCACATGATCGAGGAGTACGCCCGTCACGCCGGACACGCCGACCTCCTGCGTGAGCGGATCGACGGCCGGGTGGGGCTGTAGCCGAAGGCCGCTTTGGCTCAGAGCCGCGCCCTCCCTTGACACGGCCTGGGCCCCTATGGCGCGGCCTCTTGGATTGGACCTCCTGGCACCCATCCGGGCGGCTCAGCCCGCCTCAGTTCAGCGCTGGTGCAGGGAGATCCAGAGGTCCGGCTTGAAGAGGGATGCCAACACCAGGGGCCAGTACCTCGGGCCATGGCAGGTGAAGTCGGCGGTATCGCTCTCGGCGACCTCGAGGGTGCGCTGCGGGCTGCAATAGCGGCCGGTCCGGAGCCTCACAGTGTGCCGGCCCGGGACCACTGCCACCTCCACCACCTCGCGGTTGGCGACGGTCCCCACCTGCTTCCCGTCCACCTCTATCTGCCAGTTTTCGCGCTGCCCGCCGATACCCATCCCGCTCCAGACCCGCTCCAGCCTCAGCGTTCCCTCACTCATGGCCACCACCTTGAACCATCTCGATCCTGCGCGCGGCGCCCGGCGGCCGCCCACCGCGCCCAACACCCCCCGCCTCCAGCGCGCGGGCCCCGGTGATCAGCCGTTCCCGGTCGAACATCGCCGCCACCACGCGCCACATGGCGATGTCGATGACCAGGAGCCCGAGACCGAACCCGACCGCCACCGGGACGCTGGGGCTGAGCACCTGGAAGGAGACCAGGGCGGTCACGGCCAGCGGCGGCAGGCTGGCGAGGGTCCCCAGTTGCTGGGCTATCCGCACGTCGCTGGCCCTCGCCGAGATGCCGGTGCCCACCGCGATCGACCACCCGGACAAGAGGGGCGCGAACAGCACCTCGGCGAGGATCTCCGGTCCATTGGAGAGAGTCGCCACCACCGTCTGGTTGGAGGCGAACAGATGGGCACACAGCAGCACCACCCCGAAGATGACGTAGGACGCCAGCACCGATGGGATCATCGCCGCCAACGCCTTGCCCAGGAGAAGCTCGGAGCGGCGCACGGGGGTGGTGAGCAGCGGCTCCAGGGTCCCCTGGTCGCGCTCCCCAATTACCGAGTAGGCGGCTATGGTCGAGGGGAGGACCGCGGGGACGATCAGCATCAGGAGGAAGGTCACGCCGACCACCTTCTGGACGGTGCCGGCGGGCGTCGAGCTCCCCAGCCGGAAGATGTCGATCAGGGGCTCGACGATGAAGATCACGGGCAGGACGACCATGGCGCCGAGGATGAAGGGGGTGCGGCGGAACTCCCGCAGCTCCTTTCGGGCCATGGCCAGCAGGCGGCCCACGTCCATCCCGCTCATTGCGGCGCCGAACCGTCGTCGATGAGCTGCAGGTACACGTCCTCCAGGGAGTGCTGCGACTCCGACAGGGAGACCAGGTCGGCTCCGGCGGCCACGACCGCCCTGGCCACGTCGGGTGCCGCCCGGCGCGGGTCGGGGACGCTTAGCACGTAGGCGCCGTGGTCCCCCTCACTCCACCCCGTGACGGCGGTCACGCGGCCGAAGACGGCGCGGGGGTCGGGAAGAGGCGCTGCTGTCTCCACCACCAGCGACCCGCCGAAGAGTCTCGCCCGAAGATCCTTGGGGCTCCCCACGCTGCGGAGGCGGGTGTTGAGGATCGCCACCCGGTCGCAGAGCCGCTCGGCCTCCTCCAGCCGGTGGGTCGTGAGGAAGACGGTGACGCCACGCTGGCGCCACCCGTTGATCAGCTCGTGGACCTCCCGGGCCGCCACCGGGTCCAGTCCCGAGGTGGGCTCGTCCAGGAACATGACCTCGGGGTCGTTGAGAAGGGCCCGGGCCAGCCCGACCCGCTGCCTCAACCCCTTGGAGAGCCGCCCGCAACGGTCCTCGGATCGGTCGGTGAGCCGGACGGCGTCCAGCGCCCGGGCGATGCGCTCTGCCGGAGCACGAAGGCCGTACAGAGCGGCGAAAAGCTCCAGGTTCTCCCGCACGGTGAGCCGGAGATAGAGCCCAGGGTTCTCAGGCATCACAGAAATCCGCCGCCGGATCGCCTCCCCGTTCTGGGGCGAGAGGGGGATGCCGGCAACCTCTGCCCACCCCGCGGTGGGGGCGATCAGGGTCCCAAGCGTCCGGACCGTGGTGGTCTTCCCCGCCCCGTTGGGCCCCAGAAACCCGAAGACCTCGCCCCGGGCGACCTCGAAGGAGACGTCCTCGAAGGCCGCTCGATCCCCGAAGCGCTTGGTCAGCCCCGAGACGCGCAGCGCGGGTCCGTCACGCGCCGGCGGCTCCGCCCCGCCTCCGCCCACGCCCGGAGCCGGTCGGCCCATGGCGGCAGGATACCGCTTGCAGGGAGCGCGACTCAGGTGGTCGGCAGGAACGAGAGCCGCAGCCGGCGGCGGTTGTTGTCCGAGTTGGTGTCCACGAGCAGCAGCGACTGCCAGGTACCGAGCAGCGGCTCCCCAGCCACTACCGGAACAGTGACCGAGGAGCCGAGGAGCGCCGGGAGCAGGTGGTCAGCTCCATGGCCGGCGGACCCGTGCCGGTGGCGGTAGCGGTCGTCCCGGGGAAGTTGGTCGCGGAGCCAGTCGAGCAGGTCCTGGTCGCTCCCGGCCCCAGTCTCCATGAGGACCAGCGCGGCGGTCGCGTGGGGACAGTAGGCGTTCACCAGGCCGTCGCCGCGTCCTCGGCAGAAGCGTCTCAGCTCCGCCGTGAGGTCGGATATGCTGCCCCCACTCGTGTCCAAGACCAGTTCCACCGTCTCCACCGCCTCTCTCCTCTCGGGCCATCCTTGAACTGCGGGCCAAAGTGTCGCTGGGGATCCGGGCCCTCATGAGCCTACCGTCCCCACCCGAGGGCGGTGCCCGGTTCGTGGCGATGCTGCGGGCCATCAACGTGGGAGGGCGCAACCGCCTCTCCATGCGGGTCCTGGCGGACCTCGCCACCGGGCTCGGACACCGCGAGGTGGTCACCCACCTCCAGAGTGGCAACGTGGTCTTCGTCCCCGCCGTGCCGAGCGAGGAGGAGATCTCCCGGGAGCTCGCCTCCCGCCTCAGCGAGCTGGGGCTGAGCAAGGTGGACGTGATGGTCAGGTCCGGCGACGAGATGGCCACCGTGGCCCGCGCCAACCCGCTGGGGGGAGATCCCCAGGGCTGGCACGTGACCTTCCTCGCGGAGCCGCCGGACCCCGCCCGCCTCGCCGCCCTCGACCCGCTCACCGGGGCACCGGACAGGTTGCTGGTGGCGGGGCGGGACGCGTACCTCAGTTGTGCCGGGCGCTACAGCGACAGCGTGCTCACCAACTCCTTCTTGGAGCGGCGCCTGGGGGTCCGGGCCACCACCCGCAACTGGGCCACCGTGACCCGCCTCGCCGAGCTGGCGAGAGCGCCGGCCAGCATCCGGGTGGTCCCCGGAAGCGGCGCTCCGAAAGGACCTCGGCAACCCGGCCCTTGCCGAGGTGGGTAATCAGGAGCGGCGAGCCTTTGGATGTCGGCCGGGAAATGCACGGTCCGAGCCTGAAGCCCTCAGCGGGAGGTGCGGCGCCGAGTCACCAGGACCGAGAAGGCCGAGCTGAGCAGCTCCGGCCAGATGGGTGCCGAAGACCACCTTTACCCGCCGACCCGCTGGCCGACCCCATCCCGGGTCACGCACCCACCATGAAGGGCCCTCCAGCTCACTTCATCGCCCGTTTCAGCCGACACTCTCCTAAGCCCGGCGGGCCAGGGAAGCCAGCGAGGTGGAGGGACCACGCTTGGCAGGCAGACCAACCTCCGCAGGCGCGAGTGCGCCGAGGCCACCTCGGGATCGGGGCGTTCAGAACGCGCCGAACCACCTTGGGCCGATCCCGGGCGAGTTCGCTCCGCCCTCCTGCGCCGGCGACTTCAGGTGGGACGGTGGCGGTCAGCCGGTGAGGGCGCGGCGCACCGCGGCCTCCGCCCGAATGTCAAAGGCGACCACGATCACCCTCTCCAAAGGAGGCGGCGCCGCGCCGGCCGCGGCCACCGCGATTCGGGCCGCCTCCGGCAGCGGGTAGCCATAGACTCCGGTGCTGATCAGCGGCGCGGCGACCACCCTAGAGCCGGCCCTGGCGGCCAGCTCCAGAGCGGTTCGGTAGGCGGAGGCCAGCTGTTCAGGCTCCCCGCTCCCCCCGCCGCGCCACACCGGGCCCACCGCGTGCACCACGTACCGGCAGGGAAGCAGATGGCCGTCGGTCAGCACCGCGGACCCGGTCGGGCATCCCTCGGGGTACTTGGCCTCCAGCTCCGCCTGCAGCCCGGGCCCGGCCGCCCTGTGGATGGCCCCGTCCACCCCGCCGCCGCGGCGTAGCCGGGAGTTGGCGGCGTTGACCATGGCGTCGCACGTCAATTTGGTTATGTCGCCGACCAGGACCTCGACCTCGGCCACGCCGGCTACCCGGCCGCGGGCACCAGCCGCAGGATCCCGGCGAGGGCCAGGCCCGCGAGGGTCTTGGCGTCCCGAAGCTGCCCCTGGTAGGCAAGCTCCAGGATCTCCTCGGTCGTGAACAGCCGGGCCTCCAGCACCTCGTCCGGGTCGGGATGAGGCTCCTCGATCCGGCTCAGCGCGGTGGCCCGGAAATACCAGAGCAGCTCTGTGCTGTAGCCCG
>JAKBTP010000127.1 GCA_021844355.1 bacterium
TTCGACTCCGTGCCCCTGCGCGCCTACCGGGCGCCCTGCCCGCGCTGCGGGAGCGATCTGGACCTCTTCTCGCTCCGCTTCCCCCACCCCGATCCCCACACCGCCAGCTGCCCGGCCTGCGGCTCCTCTGTGTCCCTGCTGGAGGTTCGCTTCACCCCGGAGCTTCCCCGCGCCTGGATGGAGATCACCTTCGGCGACCTGGACCGCCGCCCCAGCTTGAGGCCGCATCCGGTGTTCGGGCGGCTGGAGCGGGCCCTCGGCTTTCGGCTGCGCGAGGTCCACGTGAGCCTCTGACCTGGGCTCAGAGCTCTCCCACGGACAGGCGCCGCACCGCGCGGCTCCACCTCCGGGCCGCGGCCTCGGCGCTGGACTCGTAGTGGGTGGCCACGTTGAGCGCCCCCGGGACCCGGAGCATGAGGTAGAGGCTGGCGAGGGCGTACAGCATCCCGGCCAGCCCGCCCCCCCTGGTGAACGCCAGCTGCACCGCCACCCGCAGGACAAGGAGCTGGCCGAACTGCATGAACAAGGAGACCGTCAGGAGCCTGCCCCACTGCCGGGCGAATCCCCGGGTCTCCGGCAACACCGTGCAGTAGGCGGCCAGCGGGGCGGCGGCACACAGGACGGCCAGCAGGGTGTAGCGGACCACGTAGCTCAGGGCCAGGATCACGACGGCCACCACGAGGGCTGCGGCGAAGAGCAGGAGGAAGAGGTTCTCCCCCGCGGACTGAACTCCCTGCTGGCTGAGCGGAGAGCTCCAGGGGAGGGCGCTCAGGGAGAGCTGGGCGCCGCCGACCACCACCGCACAGAGGGCGTTGTTGAGATCGATCACCTGCTGCAGGAGGGGCAGGCTCACCGTGGCCAGCGCCACCGCCACCAGGCACCGGGGGAGCACCTGCTGAAGCTGGTGGCGGACCGAGCCCAGGTCCGCCACCGTGCGCAGCGAGCTGTACAGAAGCACCGCCAGCAGCAGCGCCCCTCCCGCGGCCGCCAGCAGATGGTTGAGTCCGGCCAGGCCCGGGGTCCCGGTGAAGGGCGCCTGGGATCGTCCCGCGGCGGCGTCATAGGTGCCGAAGAGGTAGGTCTTGAGGGCCGCGTCCAGGGCTCCCCGGGCGCTGCTCACGAACTCGGAGAGGATCCCGTCGAAGAGCCCCGCCAGAACCCCCAGAGGGTTGATGCCGAACTGGGGTGGCCCGGGCATGGCGGCGCTCGGTCAGCCCAGCCCGCGGGGCACCGCGGAGAGCAGGACGTGGGTCAGGACCCCAGCCAGCTCCACTCCCAGGGTCCCGATCGCGATCCGCCCCAGCCAGCGCTGTGCCTCGAGGGCGCTGTGAGGGCTGGGGGCGACCACCCGCCAGATGAACGCGCACACGAAGGCCAGGGTGCCCAGGCTGGCGATCAGCTCCTGCCCCAGGAGAACCCAGGAATTGAGTAGCGAGACCAGTTGGGCCATGGGGTTCCTCCGCGCTTGCCGCCGATCCCCACATAGGTCCGGCGGCGCCCCGGCCCTGGCCCCTCAGCCGGCGTCCGCCTCCCAGGGCGGCTCGCCCGAGCTGAGGACCACGGTGACCGGCCCGTCGTTCACCGACTCCACCTCCATATGGGCTCCGAACCGTCCCTCGGCCACCCCTGCCACTCCCAACCGGCTCAGCTCCTCCCCGAACTGACGGCAGAGTTCGGCCGCCACGGCCGGGGCCGCCGCCCCCAGGAAGGAGGGCCGGTGGCCGCGCCCGGCGGCGGCATACAGCGTGAACTGGCTCACCACCAGCGCCTGGCCGCCCGCCTCCAGGAGGGAACGGTTCATCCTCCCCTGGTCGTCGGGGAACACCCGCAGGGTGGCGATGCGGCCGGCCAGATGGCGGGCCACGCCACCATCGTCCCCCGGCCCCACCCCCAGGTACACCAGTAGCCCGGGCCCGGTGGCCCCCACCTCCTCCCCCTCCACCAGGACGGCGGCTCGCTGGACCCGCTGGACCACGGCCCTCAAGGTCAGCCGATCGCCTGCAGGCCGCGGTAGATCCGCATCGCCTCCGCCTCCGCCTCCAGGAAGCTGCCTGCCGCGGCGCGCATCCCCTGGAGGGCGAAGCCCCACTGCCCCGGGGGCGTGTTCGGACCGGGAAGGGTCCGGCCCCGGTAGCGCGGGGGGTAGAAGGTGATGGTCGCCTGGGGCAGCCGCTTGAAGATCGGCCCCGCGACCATCAGCTCGTCGATGGTGTGGGGTCCACTGACCCTCCCCTCGATCAACTCCAGCCGCCGCTGCTTGCGGATGGGGTTGTCCAGGTCGTCGATGAGCACCCGTCCTCCCTGCTCCTCGGTCATCCGCAGGAGCCCGAAGCAGACCGCCAGGGCGTCGGTCTCGTCACCCTCCACCTTGACGAAGCCCGCGCCCAGGATGGGGTCGGGGGTCTCCAGCCGCAGGTGGCGGAGGTATTCGGACTCGAAGAGGCCGCGGGAGGCGTCCGTGGCCAGCCACATCTCCCCCTCACGCCAGCTGCGGGTTGCCGCGAACTGGCGAACCGCCGCCTCCCAGGCGGCGACGGCGGCACGGCCGGAGTTGAGCAGTCGGTAGCGCACCACCCGACCCATGGGCCGATTCTATCTCCGGTCGCCGCCCGCCCCCTCCTCGGACGCCTCCACCCTGACCCGGGCCTGGGTGGACCCGGCCAGCATCAGGAACTCGCCTCGGGCGCACCGCTGCAGCCATTCGCAGTCCTCGTCGCCGAGGTGGAAGCCCGATTTGAGGCGCTGGACCCCGGGCCCGGTCGCCGACCCCACCAGCAGGGTCGCGGAGTTGCCGGCGACCAGCTCGCCAAAGCCCTCGACGGCCAGGTCGCGGGGAGTCTGGGTCAGAAGGAGCAGGGAACCGGAGTACTTGCGCAGCCGCCGGGCCATCTGCCCCATCAGCTCGGCCAGCTGGGGCTGGGCCGCCAGCAGGCCGGCCTCGTCGATGATGACCTGCTTGGGACCGGGATCCCGTTGGGCCCAGGCCCACAGCCATTGCGAGACCAGGAAGGCGGCCCCCGCCCGCCAGCGCTCGGGAAGGTCGCGCAGGCCCACCCCCAGGGCGCGGGTCACCTGCGGGCCCCGGCCCGGCCCACTGAAGAGCAGCCCCGCCTGCCCCTCGACCCACGGCCGCAGCCGGGCGGCCAGGCTCCGCCCGTGGGGGTCGCCGGTCAGCGTCGGCAGCAGGTCCGCGAGCACCGGTGCCGGGCCACCGGGGCCCGGCCGAGCAGCCACGCACGCCTCCAGGAAGGCGCCGGCCTCCGGGGGCGAGAGGGGGCCGGCCAGCAGCTCCACCAGCTCCCGGGCGGCGAGCTCCCCCTCGCCGGGCGTGGCGGCCTCGAAGACGTTGAAGCCGAACCCGCCACCCCGGCCCAGGTCCAGGTAGTGCCCTCCCACAGCCTCACACCAGGGCCGGTGCTCGTTCTCCGGGTCCACCACCACCGTCTGGGTCCCGGCCCGCGCCTGGGAGGCACCCACCACCCGCGCCAGGTAGGACTTCCCCGCGCCCGAGGCGGCGATCACGCAGCAGTTGGAGTTGGGGGCGGCGGCGGAGGCGGCCAGCTTCAGTCCCACCGGCCCCTGGGTGCGCAGGTGACGGCCGATCCGGCAGCTCCCCGGCTCCAGCTCCCCCGGCCCATCCAACCAGGGCCAGAACGTGGCCACCTCAGGCGTGGTCAGCAGCCGGATGAATGGTCGCCGCGGCCTCCCACATCCCCTCGCCTCCACCAGGGCCGGACCCTCGTCCAGCCAGGCCGGGGCCAGCTGGGCCCGCATCCCCAGAGCCCGGCGTCGCAGCCGGGCCGTGGCCGACCTCACCTGCGCCACCGGCCCCCCTCCGACCGCCATCGAGACCGCCACCTCGAACGCCCGCCCCTCTCCCCGCGCCAGAACCTCCCGGAGGTGGGTGGCGGCCGCCCTCTCGACCCCGAGGGAAGGGTCGGACATCCCCCACTCCGCCTGCAGCTCGCGGGCGGCCAGCTCCCTCAACCGGTGGCGCAGCCGGCGGTCGGCGGTGCCGGCGGCCACCGGCGATATGCTCACGGTGAGATCCAGGTCCTGTGGCTCGCCCACCAGCTGCCACAGCCAACCCGCCTCGACCGGCACCCGTGGCAGCGCGGTGAGCCGGAGGCACTCCACCCACCTCCCCGCCCAACCGACTCCCGTGAACCGCTCCCGGCCGGGCCCCTCCACCAGAGGTGGGCAGGTGCCCGGTCCGCGCACCTTCGCCCCGCAGAGCCTCTCCAGCTGCCCCGCGGCCTGGGCCGCCCGTTCGGGGCTGGACGACCGCAGCCAGACCGACCGCCGGCGCCGGCCCTCCGGCGCCCGCGAGGCGACGGTGAGGCGGACCGGGGCATCCAGCTGGTCCAGCCACGCCGCGAACCCGGCCAGCAGCTGGGCTCTGGGCGCAGGGCGGGCGTCGAGGATGTCCGGGCCGGCGACCTCGATCGCCCGCTCCGCCTCGGGGGATTCCGCGGGGGCTATCCGGCATCCATCCAAGACGACCGTTCGGCCCGACCGGCCAGGGAGCGCAGCCAGTAGGCCGCCAGCCTCGCGCACCAGCCCAGGGCCGAGACGTCCAGCACCCTGGCCCAGGCCAGGA
>JAKBTP010000174.1 GCA_021844355.1 bacterium
GAGGTGATGGACCAGGCCGCGGTCGTCCCTCGAGGCGAGGACGAGGAGGCCAAGCTGGAGGTATTTCAGCAGATGGTCAACGAGATGAACCTCCCAGACCTCGACGATCAGGAAGGCTGATCAGCGGACTTCGGTCCCGGGCCAGCATGGCGGAATGGCAGACGCGGCGGTCTCAAAAACCGTTGAGCGCAAGCTCGTGTGGGTTCGACTCCCACTGCTGGCACCACCGGTGCGATCTCAGATTCCGCCTCCTGGCCTTACCTTACCCGGACAATCCGAACTCGGTTGGAAGCCACGTTGAAAGCCACAAGTCGTCCCGGTGCCATGATCCCGGGGTGACCCAGCCGACCGGACCCGCCGCCTTCGACTCGGCACGGCCCCCGGCCGACCTGGAGATGGCTGGGAAAGCGGTTGCCGCGGTGGTCCGCCGCAGATCACGGACCTACTGGTCGCATGGCGCCCCGCTACCAGCAGCGTCAGGCCGAGCTGGAGGCCGCCGGGATCACAGTGGCTACCAGGGGTCGATCCTGAGAGGAACCTGAGCCGCTGTATCGCGCCCTGGGGCCCAGAAACACCGTCCCGCGACCCAGTCCCCTCCCCCGATACCCCGGCAAACGGCGAAGCGCCCAGCGCGGATGCTGAGCGGCCCCGATCGGACGTGGGTTCAGTAGCCCAGGATGCCCGCGGAGCCTCGGCTCAGCCTATCGCCGCTATGTCGAGGTGCAGCGACGGCAGGCCTATGTCGTCCACGGTCGCAGCCAACACGAGTTCCCCGGGCGCTGGCACGACGAGACTGAACTGGCTTATCACGTTCGCGAAGCACGGGCCGACGACGGCCCGCTGAAGGGCAATCGGGTTCACTTTGGTTGGGGCGAGCTGCGTGTATCCGAGGCTCACGGTTAGACCCACCTCATGCAGTTCGGACGCTTCCTCTTGGTCGAATTCGAGGCGAGTGACGACCACGAAGCGGGCCAGAGTCGGGAAGGCCGAGGCCGTCAGCCGGTTGATCCCCCCTTTGAATACCGTGAAGGTGCCATCGTCATTGAAATTCGCCGAGTCCGCGAGGAAGTGTGCGTGGAGCTTCACCTCTGACCCTGCCTCCACTTCCTGGCAGCTGTCACGGTCGTTCCGGCCTGGCGCCAAATTGAGCCGAGCGTGCCTGGCCGCAGGTCACTGGTGCGAGGCACGCTCACAGTCCTCCCGTGTCCCTCCCTGGTGTAGGTGTCGTGCCCCTCTCTCCGAGCCAACTCGAAACCCAAGTACCGCAGGTAAGCACCTACCTCCTCGTACGACCACTGCATCGGTCGGCGGCGAGCTTACCGGGCCATCGGGCGGATGACGACGGCCCCAGGGCCCTGGTGCGACCGCATGAACGTGAGGAGATCGCGGTCTGGAACCGGCTTGCCTGCCGCCACTCCGTGCTCTCCAGCTACCTGCAAGGCCTCCCGAATGGCACCTCGGACTCGCGCCCACGCCTCGGGTTCGGAGTCTCCCTGGGACGCGATATCCAACTCTCGGCAGAGAGCCACCCACTTCACCCCGTCGAACACGATAACCACAGTGAGGCTCGTCCCGGGGGTACGGTCGGTGCCAGCGTCGATGTCAAGCTCAAGCCGAGACGCCGTAGCGAATCCTGCTGTCATCTTGCCCACCTATGATTCTCGGACACGCTTTCGAGGTCCAACTGCGTTACCAGTGTACCCTCGGCAGTCGTCGCCCGAGCTGTACAGTCCGCCATGCGGTCGGCCCCGGTCCAAGTGCCAACAGCCCCCCAAGGGCGCTACCTCAGACTGTCCCCCGGTTGGGGGCCGTACCGCGCCGGGTCGGCCGCCCGCATCGCCTCCCACTGAACCGACTCCGCCATCAAGCAATAACAGCACGCGCCACGACACCCGCCCCCGCGGTGGCTCGGGCCAAGACCTTGCCAGCGGGCGACCAAACGGCTGAGAACCCTGCCGTACGGTCGTAGCCCCCGCCAGTCGGGCCGGCGAAGCTAGCGAAGACCACGTGGGACCCGCATCGACGGGCGATCGAAATGGCGCGCGCATCGTGCTCGGCTCGCTCTTCGGGCAAGAACGCTAGGCCAGCAGCGTACAGATCGATGCCCAGGGTGGAGATGGCCGAAACATGTGGGCCGACCCCGGTGTCCTTGCAGATGCCCAGCCCGACACGCCACCCGTCCACGTCGATGGCCCTAGCCCCGTCGCCGGGCTTGAAGCGCCCAGTCTCGGCCGGACCGAGCCAGCTCTTGTGGTAAACCACTGCCACCCCCGACGGGTCAACCAGGAGCATTCCGATGTGCAGATCACCATACGCGCCGGATACCGGGGCACCGACCAGGGCCACAGTACCGGTCGCGGCGCAGGCCTTCACTATGGGGGCGAGCAAGCCGTCGGTGGGGGAAACCGGCTCAGCTTCCAGCTCGTATCCGGTCAGCGACAGCTCGGGGAACACCAGCAGCCGGGCCCTCGCTGCCTGGATGGCCCTGGCGTGCTCAGCAGCATTGGCTTGCAGGTCACCAGCCACACACACCGGCTGAGCAGCAGCGACCACCAACGGCGAGCGCACGTTGTGATGATGCCAGAAGGCGGCAAAGCCCCGCCGGTCAGGGACGGTGCAGGGAGAGCGCCGGGCTCTCCCGATCTCGAGGGCCCGCCGGGCGTTGGGAGGTCCAGCGAGACCGCCCGGCAGCGATTGCCCGAAGTGAGCCCGTGACGGGACTTGTGGGTGGTGCGTGGACCCCCTAGCTCAGCCCGCTGGTCGCTCGGCGCCGAGGAGTTGCAGTTGCCTTCGGCCACGCGGGCACCGAGCGGGCCCAGGTCGGTGAGGTCGGTGGCTGGCGGCAGCTGGCGTCGGAGTGAACGGCGGCGCACCCGCTGGATCGCGTCCTGGAAGAGTCGGACCGGTGGCTTGCTCAGGCCCGAGATCGGTAGGTGGGCGACTCTGCCGACCCGACCAGCTGGCTCTGGATCGTTGCTGCGGTGGACCGGGTGACCGAACGAAGGGGTTGCAGGCAGGCGACGACGCCGCGCCGGCCTCGGGCACCCGTTAGCTCGAGAGGCGGTGAACCGGCGCTGGCGTGGGTGCGTGCACCGGGGCCGCCTCACGGGCCGACCATATACTGCGAGGGTGAACTTGGCGGTGGTGTTGGTTGGCGATGTCGCCACGCTGCTCAACCTGTACGCGCTCTGCATCTTCGTCTGGGCGCTCCTCTCGTTCTTCCCTGGATCCCAGGGGAGCACCCTGGGCCGCCTTCTCGACAGCCTGGTGATGCCGGTCATCGGCCCGCTCAGGCGAGTCCTCCCGCGCATCGGGGGGTTGGACTTCTCTCCCCTGCTGGCCATCGTCCTCGTGTACGCGGTGGCGGGGGCGCTTCAGGGGGCGGCCAACTCCGGCTTCGTGAACGTCCCGGGCACGGTGATCTCGGTGGTCCTCGAGTTCCTCAGCGCCCTCTTGGTGGTGATCGTGCTCCTGCTGCTGATAAGGGTCCTCATCGGGTTGCTCCACGTGGATCCCTGGCACCCCCTGGTCCACACGGTGCGCCAGATCACCGATGCGTTTGTGGACCCGATCGCGCGCCTCAGCCGCACCAGTGGCGAGAGCGCCGCTGTCCTGGCCTTCGTGGTCTTCCTGGTGCTGTACGTCGGACTCGCCCAGATACTCTTTCCGATCCTCCAGAACGGGGCTGCGCGGCTCTAGGCCGGGAACCCGGCCACCGCTCCGTCGACGCCTTCCCGGAAGCTCCCCGAGGGAGCGGAGGGTTGGGGACTCGGGCGGGCCCTCTCCGCAGCCTCTCGCCGATCTCGTCGGGCCTTGCCGACCGCAGCTCCCTCAGCCGGGGGGACTAGACGTCCCACGCCTCCGCCGCGCCCCGGGCCGAGGCACGGCGCGCCCTGCGGCTGTGACCGCCGACGACAGGTGGACGCCCAAACCTGCCTCCTTGGGGGGCTTGGAGAGGTCGCACTGGAAGCCCCGCTCGAATCCGGCAGGAGGAGCTGCCAAGGCCTGGCCAGCGCGGCGGGTGGCGTGAGCGCTTGGGCCGACCGTCCTGCGCGGTCAGGCGGTCGCGGCGCGCTCCGGTCCGCGGGACCTCTGCGCCGGCGCCTCGGGGTGCCTGCGCTCCATCCGAAAGCTGCCGGGACCGAGAAGCGCCTCGACCCGCGACTCGAACTCCACTGACGCCTCCACCCGGTGTCCCTCCCCGAGCTCCAGCTCATGGACCTCGCCCTCCTCCAGGAGGTGCAGCACCACGGGGGTTGGCCCAGGGTTACCCGCCAGGAGCTCGGCGAGCGCCACCACAGCCTCCTCGGTGGGTTCCCGGACGGTGAGGTGAAGGATGGCGTCGGGACGCCAGCCGGCCAAGGCGGGCGCGTCCACCGCCAAGACGGACTCGGCGATGAGTCGGGCAGCCTCGGAGTCCTCCTCCACCTCCTCCTCGCCGGGTTCGGCACGCTGGCTCGGCGGCCTGGCAGACGAACCCACCTCAACCCGGCCCCGCACCACCACCACCGCGTCCGGCTGGAGCAACGCCTCGGCAGCCGCGAAGACCTTGGGAAAGATGATCAGCTCAC
>JAKBTP010000125.1 GCA_021844355.1 bacterium
GGAGACGGTCCACCTCCTCGCTGACCGCCCAGAGCATGAAGTCACAGTCGCCTCGGGTCCCCACCAGTGTGTAGCTGCGCAGCAGGATCCGCTGGTTGTGCTCCGCGAGCCGGGAGGCATACTCCTCGCGGTGCGCCTGCCGCAACTCGGGATCCAGCCTCCGCCAGGCGGGGTCCACGCGGAAGAAGGCGAACCGGACCAGCTGCCTCGGGGCGGGGCGGGTGGCGTCCCGGACCCGGACCGGCCCGATCTGCAGCTCGGGGGGACTGCTGACCTCAGTCATCTCTGTCTGAACTCCATTGTGCCCTGCTGGATACCCTCGCTGCCGACCGGCTCCAAGTGGCCGCAGGCCGAGCAGAGGTGTCCCCGACCGCGGCGCACCACCTGCCTGCCGTCCTCGAGCCGAACCAGCCGCTCGGGGCCTTCCAGCGACTCCCATGGGGCAGGGTCGCTGCCGCAATGTTCGCACCTGGACGGGGGAGGATTGAGGAGCACCTCAGCCCTCCCCGGCGCAATAGGCCAGAGCCGCCCGCAGCATGACCTCGACCCCGACGGGGAGGCAGGCCTCGTCCAGGTCGAACTCCGGATGGTGGTGGGGGGCCACGATCCCCACCTCGCGGTTGCCGCCCCCGAGCAGGAAGTAGCACCCGGGCACCCGCTCCAGGAAGAGGGCCACGTCATCCCCCACGGTGATCGGGTCAGGCTCCACCAGCCCCACTCCGGGGCTGGCGGCCACCGCAGCCCGGACCAGGGCCGCCATCCGGGGGTCTGACACCACCGGGGGGCAGCCAGCCCCGACCACGGTCTCGGCCGAAGCTCCGAAGGAGGCGGCGATCCCGGCGGAGGTCTCCTCGATGCGCCGCAGGAGGCGCAGCCGGGTCTCAGCGCTGAAGGCCCTGACGGTGCCGGAGAGCCGCACCTCCTCGGGGATCACGTTGAATGCCTGGCCGCCCTGGATCTGCCCCACGGTCACCACGGCGGACTCGAACGGCGAGGTCTCCCGGGAGACGAGGGTCTGGAGGGCGAGCACGACGAGGCTGGTGATCGGCACCGGGTCCAGGGCCTGGTGAGGGAGGGCCCCGTGGCCACCTCGGCCCCTCACCACCAGCGAGAACTCGTCGGCGGAGGCGAAGATCGCCCCGTCGCGAACCCCTACCGTGCCCGCCGGCACCCCGCTCCAGATGTGGAGGCCCAGGGCGCCTTCCACCGGAGGATCGTCCATGACACCCTCCCGGATCATCTCCTCCGCCCCTCCGGCGGTCTCCTCGGCCGGCTGGAAAGCGAGGCGCACCGCGCCATGGAGTTGCGCCCTGAGCCGCATCAGCCCCTCGGCGACGCCCAGGGCGATGGCCACGTGGGCGTCGTGGCCACAGGCGTGCATCACCCCCGGCACCTCGGAGCGGTACGGCCGCTCGGGCCCCCGCTCCTGGATCGGGAGAGCGTCGATGTCAGCTCGAATAAGAAGACGCCGGCCGGGCCCGGCACCACCCTCCAGCTCCGCCACCACCGCCCGCCCCTCCATCAGGAGGCGGGGGGACCACCCGGTCTCAGATAGCCGGGAGGCGATGAACTGGGCGGTCGGTCCCTCAGCCCCGGACAGGTCGGGGTGGCGGTGCAGGTGGCGACGGTCTTTGGAGAGCGTCCCCGCCATCTCCCGGGCCAGCTGTCCGGGATCGAGGTCGCTCACCCCGGCACCGGCGACAGATGCTGGCGGAGCACCCTGGAAAGGCTGGAGTTGGCGCAGCAGATGGCGCCCAGGCGGCGTGCCTCCGGGGCCCAGGCACCCGCCTCGACGTGGGCCCCGAAGCAGATGGCCGGGAGCTGAGGAAGGCTGCTTCGAACCTGGTCGAGCAGCGTCAGGCGGAGGTCCGCCTCCCGGTTGAGGTCCAGCAGCAGGAGGTCGACGCCCAGGGCGTCAGCCGGGGTCCCGACATCCACCACCCTCCACCCCAGCGGGACCGCCAGGGCCATGACCCTGGACCGGGCCATCAGATCCGCTCCCACCACCCCCAGGGTCCGGCTGCCCGGCCGATGTTCCGCGGCGCTCGCGGGAGAGTGTGGCTCGGCGATGCTTCCCATGCCCGAAGGTTAGCGGAGGCAGGGGCCGTGCACAGGAGGGGGAGCGGCGCCCAGAGACCGGCCCTCAGTCGAGCCGAACGTCCATGCCCGCGCGCACCACTCCGGGAACCGCGGTCGCGAGATAGACCCCCAGCACCTCGGCCCGGCGCTCCACAAGGTGCCTCAGGAGCCGGGGCCAGGATTGGGCGGGGGCGGCAGGATCCCGGGTGGTGAGAGCGCAGCGCCGGCAGACGTCCACGACCTCGAGCGCGGCGGCGCCGGCTCGGAGCCGGCGCCCCGCCCAGGACCCCTCGGGAGCGGGGCTGGTGCCGCCAAGGTAAAGGTTGGCCCTAAAGCGGCGGGGGTCGACCTGGGCGCCCAGCTCGGCCTCCAGCTGGCTCACCCAGGAGAGGTGGACGGCGTGCACCGGCGAGTCGTCCACGGCCGGGTCCTCCATCTCCAGGAACTCGAGTCGCCGGCCCACGTGCTGGGACAGCGCTGCGGCGGCGGCCGGGTCCCGGTGGCTGACGGCGGCGAGTCCCGGCCCTGAGATGAATGCCTCGCCGGACTCCCACCGGGCAGCGAAGGAGAGCAGCTGGGGGATCTCACGGGCGGTGAGCGGATGTAGCGGGCGGCGACCGGCGGGGTCCACGAGGGCCACCCGGCGATCGCCGGACAGGCCCCCCGGCCCCACCTCGACCGAGGCCAGGAGCTCTCCGGCCATCGACTTCACCGGATAACGCCAGATCTGCTCCAGCCGCATTCCCGAACCGTACCCGGTCGGGGCGGCCCGGCGGGAGCGGCCTACAATCGGCGCATGGGAGCCGCGCTGCACGTCACCGTGGACGCCATCGAGGAGATCACCTCCTGGCGGGAGCGAGAGGGCCGGCCCACGGCCGCCTTCCGGGTCGACGTGAGGCTGGGCGGCTGCCGCGGGTTCAAGCTCTTCTTCGACCTCGAGGACCAGGTCAATGACGACGACGAGGTGGTCGAGGTGGGCGGGGTCCGGGTCGTGGTCCAGCGGGATGGGCTGCCGCTTGTGGCCGGGTCGATCGTGGACTTCGAGGACAGCTACCGGGGTCGGGGGTTCCGCCTCGCCAACCCCAGGGCGCGGAACGCCTGCGGGTGCGGGACCTCGTTCATGGCCGACTACGACGAGACCGAGGTCAACGTCGACGGCTCATACGACCAGGTGGTGGCCGGAGCCGGCTGACCGCAGCTCAGGGGCGGTGCCGCCCGTGGAGGCGGCAGACGCGGCCCCCGATCGCCCCGACCCGTACCCGTACCGACTCCCCCCTCCAGGGGGTGAGGAGAAGCGCCAGCGCCAGGCCCAGCACCAGCCCCACTCGGAAGCCCTTCAAGTAGCGCCTGGCTGGATTCAGGAGCTCCTCGTCCACCGCCCGCCAGAAGGCAGCGATGCGCTGCTCGGGCGTGGCCTCGGGTGCACTCACCTCTCCTGCTCCCCGCCCGGCTCCGGGAACGAGAAGAACGGCTCCTGGTCCCCGTCCCCGGTGCGGAGCCTCTCGGTCAGGCCATGTGCCGCCGGGCCGGCCAACCTGGCCGCTCCGGCGGCGGCGCCGGCCGCTCCGGCCGCCATGGGACGGACCAGCTGCCAGGTGCGCGCGGCCCGTCCTCCGGCGCGGGTGACCATTTCACGAGCGCCCCGGTAGCCCTCGGACAGGCGCTGCCTCGTCTCCGGCCCGGGGCGGGGGGCGACCAGGATACCCACGGCCAGGCCGGCGGCCAGGCCGTGCCGCAAACCTCGGAAGTAAGCCATCGGTCCCTCCACCTGTGCTGGTTCTGGCGTATATCAAACCACCGGCCAGCCCGTCCCGCCGCCGGGAAGGTCAGGTTCTGGGACTCAGTACAGGGAGGATGCCAGGGCGGCCCTGCCCGGCCCCACGGCCGGGTGCTCCGGACCCAGTTGCTCGAAGCAGAGTATGGCCACCCTTCTCAAGAGGTCCCGCCTCTCCCCGGAAGAGCCCGCCACCGCACCGACGGCGTGCGTCGCCGCCTGGGCGAAGTCGCCCGCGCGGAGCGCCGCCAGCAACTGGGCGTCGCCGGCCGCTGACTCCTGCTGGAGCTGGGCCCAAGCGCAGAGTCCGTCACACACCCGGTCCTGAGGCGCGAGGGCCGCGACCTCACCGGCCTCCTTCGGCAGTCCCTCTCGCAGGAGATGCTCCGCGAGTTGGCGCCGGGCCGGCAGGTGGGAGGGATCCGCCTCCAGCGCCGCGCGCAGGGAAGCCTCATCCCCCCCCTCCGCCAGGAGGTCCGCCTCGGACGGCAGCAGCCGCTGCAGGAAGCCCCGCACCTGGGCTGCCGGCTGGGCGCCGACGAACTCCGCCACCACGTGGCCATCGCGGAAGGCCTTGACCGCGGGTATGCCACGGACTCCGAACATCTGGGCCAGCTGGGGACTCTGGTCCACATCCACCGCCCGCAGGAGCACCTGCCCCTCCAGGCGGGCCACCTCCTGCTCCAGAACCGGACC
>JAKBTP010000097.1 GCA_021844355.1 bacterium
ACCGGTGGTAGGTCAGCGCGACCCGATGGGGCGGGGGAGCGCCGGTGAGCATCGAGCGCGAGATGCCGTGCACCCGCCGCGCGTAGGGGTTGATGTGATCGGTGGTGTGCACCAGGCTCTCGAGCAGTAGTCGCGGATGGTGGCCGTCCGCGCCAGCGTCCAGCTGGAACCGGACCGCGCCCAGCTCCACCATCCGGTGCGGGAAGTGGCCGGTGGTCTCGCAGTCCAGCGCCACGAAATCCACCTCCTCCAGGGGGATGTCCAAAGCGGGCAGGTGCGCGCTGGCGCCCACTTCACCATCGCGCCGCTCCGACAGCGGGATGGGGTTGTGGAACGAAGCCAGCTCCGGGCTGCTCGGACCCAGCCGCGGAGCCAGCCGATCCCCCGGGGCCCCGGGTCCGCGTTCTCTCCCCCAGCGAACCCGCTCCGGCCGGAGCCCGGAAGCCGGGGAGGCTTCATCTCCCTCCGCAGAGGCGGCGCCGCTGGGGGTCGGCTCATGCACGGACTCCATCCTAGCCAAGGGAACCATGGTTCCACTGGAGCGAGGCAGAGGCGGTACCCTGGCCGTGAGTCGCAGCGGCCCCATCTGGAGGTGCGGCAGGATGAGCCTCGACCATGACCCCTTGCCCGCCGGATTCCCTGAGTGGCGTGAGGGTCCTCCTTGGGTGATGGCCGAGATGGTGGCATCGGAGCCGCGACTCGCGTCCCAGATCCTGGCAGAGGGGGAGGGGCGCCGTCTGGTCTCCCCCCTCATCGCCGCCGCCCTCGCCAGCGGCTCCCCGGTCGCGGTCACCGGCTGTGGGACCAGTGAGCACGCCGCCATGGCCTTCTCCGACCTGGTGGGGAGCGCGACCGGCCGTCGGTCGCTGATACACCCTCGGCAGGCGCTAGAAGCCGCCCTCGACCCCTGGCCCGGGCTGTGCGTGGCGATCTCCCATGAGGGTGAGACCGCGGCCACGGTGGCGGCGATCGAGGCCGCCCGGGGCGTGGGCGCCGACACCGCTCTGATCACGGCTGCCCCCGCCAGCTCGGCCGGCAGGGCGGTCCGGGAGCTGGCCAGGACCCCAGCGGTGGACCGCTCCTGGTGCCACACCGTGGGTTACCTCTCGCCGATCCTGGTCGGCGCGGACGTGGCTGCTGATCTCGCCGGCGGCCAGCTCGACCCAGGGGCCACCGGCGAGTACCTGCGCCGCTGCCTGGCCGAGCTTGGACCAGGGGCGGAGTTGGCGGGAACAGCTCTCGCCCACAGCACGAGTGTGACCTGCCTGGGCGCAGCCGCCGACTATGTGGCAGCTCGGGAGCTGGCATTGAAGATCGCCGAGGGGTCTAGGGTCCCGGCCCTCAGCCATCAGCTGGAGACGTTCCTCCACGGCCACCTGGCGGCCGTGGACGCCTCCACGGGGGTGGTGGCGGTGCTGGCCGACCCCTGGGCCGGCCCCCGCCTCTTGGAACGCACCAGTCAGGCCCTGGCCGCGGCCCGAATGGTGGGATCCATGGCTGTCCTCATCGCCGGGCCCTTCGTGCCGGCGGACTTCGCCAGCCAGCTGCTGTCCGTCCCGCCCCTGCGCATCCCACCGGCCCCTGGGATCGACCCGCGGGTGGCGGCCACCTTGGGAGCCGCGATGGGGATCCAGCTGCTGGCGCTGGACCTGGCCACCGCGAGGGGGACCAACCCCGACCTCATCCGCCGGGAGGAGCTGGCGTACCGTGAGGCCGCCTCCCAGGCCGAGGGGACGATCGCCCTCTGATCCCTGCTTGTGGGGGGGCGGCACCGGCTATACTCGATCTCGGGTTGCCATTCGTCGTCACCGGTATAAGCCACCGTCTGGCGCCCCTTCCGGTACGCGAGCGGCTCCATTTGGATGAACGCCAGGTGGTCGAGTCGCTGCGGGCCCTCGTGGGACACTCGGGGCTGGTGGGGGCGGCGTGCCTCAGCACCTGCAACCGCACCGAGTTTTACCTCCAGACCAGGAGTGCGGCCGAGGCCAGGCGGGCCACCTCGCGCTTCTTCCACTACCTGGAGGGCCGGGCCCAGCTGACCGGCCTGGTGATGAGCCGCACCGGACCGGAGGCGATGCTGCACCTCTTCCGCGTGGCCAGCGGGCTGGACAGCGCCATCCTGGGAGAGGCCCAGGTTCTCTCCCAGTTCAAGCGCGCCCATCGGCTCGCTCGCGAGGCGGGGACCTTGAGCGGTGACCTGGACCTCCTGATGCGCCGGGCCATCGAGACCGCCAAGCTGGTGCGGAGCACGACGGGCATCTCCCGGCAGGCGGTGGGGTACGGGCAGGTGGCGGTTGAGGCCGCCCGCCGGCGCCTCGGTGACCTGACCGGGCTGGGGGTCCTGATGGTCGGTGGCGGCAGCATCGGCGGGGCAGCCGCGCGTCTCCTGGCCGGGGCCGGCTGCGCCCCCATCATGGTGGCCCGGCGGGGTCCGCGAGCCCAGGCCCTGGCCCAGTCGGTCGATGCGCGGCTGGTGGAACTGTCTCAGCTGGGGGAGTTGGCAGGACAGGTCTCTCTGGTCGTCTGCAGCACCAGCAGTCAGGCCCGGGTGGTGACCGTCGCGGACGTGGCGGCGCTGCGCGGCCCGAGCGGCCGCCTGCTGATCCTCGATCTCGCCGTCCCGCGCGACGTGGAGCCGGAAGCCGGGCGGCTTGAGGGTGTGGAGCTCCTCGATCTGGACGACCTCGGCGAGGAGGTGGCCGCCAATCTGAAGGAGCGGGAGACGCACCGGCCGCAGGCGGAGCAGGCTGTGAGCCGGGCGGTGGAGGCGGTCTCGGAGGAGCTCTCTGCCCGGGAGGCTGGCCCCACCATCGCCAGGTTGGTGGACCGTGCCGAGGTGGTCCGGCGGGGCGAGCTGCGCCGTGCCATGGCCAGGATGCCCCAGCTAGGGGAGTTGGAGCGCCAGCAGCTGGAGCGGCTCACCCAGGCCATCGCGGCCAAGCTGATCCACCCGCCCATAGCCTTCCTCCGGGAGAACGCCGACGACCCGGAGCGCCGGCGGATTGTCGAGGAGGTCTTCGACCTGTCGCCGGTGGAGGACGGCGGAGCCCCTTGATCGTCCTGGGCACCAGGGGCAGCCAGCTGGCCCTGGTGCAGGCAAATCTGGTGGTGGCTGCGCTGCGCCGCCTCCCCTCGGCTCCCGAGGCCGTGGTGCGCGTAGTCCACAGCGACGGGGACCTGAACCCCGAGGCCAGCCTCACGGATCCGCAGGTGGATGGCTGGTTCACCTCCCGGTTGCAGCAGGAGCTCGCCGCGGGCTCGATCGACGCCGCCGTGCACAGCGCCAAGGACCTGCCCACCGCGACCCCCATGGGTCTCACCGTTCCGGCCTATCTGGAGCGCGCGGATCCCCGTGACATGGTGATCACCAGAGCCGGCGTCCCCTGGCTCGAGCTGGCGCCGGGGTGCCGCCTCGGGACCTCCTCGCCACGCCGGACCGCCCAGCTGGAGGCGGTGCGGGCCGACCTCAACTTCTGCCGGGTCCGGGGGAACGTGCCCACCCGTCTCCGCCTGGTCGACCAGGGAGAGGTGGATGGGGTAGTGGTCGCCGCAGCCGGCCTGCTCCGCCTCGGGCTGCTGGGGGAGGCGCAGCCCCTCGATCCCCACAGCGTGTGCACTCCGGCCGCCGGCCAGGGTGCGATCGCCGTGGAGGCGCGGGCGGACAGCGGTTGGCTCGAGGTGCTGGCCGCCCTCGACCACCTGCCCACCCGAATTGCCGTGGAGGCCGAGCGCCGTCTTCTGAGGCGGATGGGGGGAGGCTGCCAGCTGGCGCTGGGGGCGCTGGCCGAGCCAGTCTCGGCGGGAGGATGGCTGGTGTCTGCCGCCTACTCCGCCGGCGGAGTCGGCCTGCGGAGGGAGGCCGCTGTCATCCCCGACCTCACATCCCGGCACGCCCTCGACGACCTGGCGAGAAGGCTGGGCGCCCCCGGGTGACCCTCCTGCGCGGAGCCCGGGTCCTCGTGACCCGCCCGGAACCCGAGGATGTCGGCCTGGGGGCCCTGCTCGTGGCGGCCGGCGCCGAGCCGATCCGCATCCCGGTCATCAGTCTTACCCCGCTTCTCGGCCCGGCGGAGATGCAGCAATTGCGGACGGAGGTGCGCGAAGGCCGCTACGACATCGTCGCCTTCACCAGCGCCAACGCGGTGCGGCTGCTGGCGGTTGAACGCCCCATCGGATCGGAGACCGAGCTGTTCGCCATCGGGCCGGGGACCGCCGCCGCGGCCCGGAGGCTGGGCTGGAACCCCCGGCCCCTGCCGCAGGAGTACTTGGCAGAGTCCCTGGCGGAAGTGATGGTGGCTTCCGGAGTCCGTGGTCGCCGTGTTCTCCTTCCCAGGGCCGAAGGGGCGCGGGAAGTGCTCCCCAGGGTCCTGGAGGGGGCCG
>JAKBTP010000218.1 GCA_021844355.1 bacterium
CCGTGGCCCGATGCTCGCCGTGCTCGTGGCGACCCTCTTCCTGTTCGCGGTCGACGTGCCGACCGTGATCGCCTTCACCGTGGCCCGCTACCAGGAGTAGCCCGGGTGAGGGGAGATGGGCAGGGAACAGCTCGAGGACTTCGGGCCGAAAGCCGTTGCGCGGGCGCGATCTCCGGCGGGTGGTCGGCCACAGACTGGCGCAGTGCCGGGCCTCGGCGCCCGGGATGGACAGCGGCTATCGCGATTGGACCAAACGTTGGGGGAGTTCTTCATGAGACGTACAGGTAGATGGTTTGTACTGGCCACCTGCGGACTGGCGAGTATTGCCGCCGCCCTCGGAAGTGCGGTGGCGGTCACGGCGTCGGGCGGGGGAACCTCATCTGGTACCCAGGGGGCCTACCTGGCGGCGGACCAAGGGGGTTCCCACGGCGCCGACCAGGGGAGGCACTTCCGGGAGCACACCCTGGAGGTGGGCTGCGGCCGCGACTCGTACCACACGATCGGCGCGGCCCTCTCCGTCGCCCACCCTGGCGACACCGTGCTGGTCTGCCCCAGGACCTACACCGAGGACGTGACGGTGGCCGTGCCCGGCCTGACCCTCACCGGCCTGGGACATCCGGTGATCGACGCAGCGGGCATGGACAATGGGATTGTGGTCACAGCATCCGGGGTGACCGTGCAGGGCTTCACCGTGGAGAAAGCCATCGGTGAGGGGATCCTGGTCGAGGGCACCACCGCAAGCCCGGTTCGCGACGTCATCATCAGATTCAACCGGGTCATCGCCAACGACCAAGGCAACCCGACCGGGGCGCCGATCACCACCTCAGCATACGCGGAGTGCGACGCCTCGCCAGCGGCGCCGACCATCCCCGGGGACTGCGGTGAGGGGATCCACATAACCGGGGTGCATGACAGCACCGTCGCGGAAAACACAGTTGTCGGCAACTCAGGCGGGATCCTGGTCAGCGACGACACCGGCGCCACCTACGACAACACCATCTGGGGCAACCTGGTCCAGAACAACCTGCTCGACTGCGGTGTCACCGTGGTCGGCCACGCTCTCTTCGTGACACAAGGGGCTCCCGGCGGGGTCTACGACAACCGGGTAGTGGACAACATCATCACCGGCAACGGCCTCACCGGCCAGGGGGGTGGGGTGCTGCTGGCCTCCGGGGTGCCCGGCGGGGCCGTGTACGGCAACCTGGTGGAGAGGAACACGATCTACGGCAACGGCCTCTCCGGAGTGACCCTGCACAGCCACATCCCCGGGCAGAACCTCAACGGCAACCGGATCGTCGGCAACCGGATCGGCACCAACAACCTGAAGGGTGACCCAGACTTCTACCCGCTGGTGGACCCAAGTCACACCGGCATCCTGGTCGCGGTAGCAGCACCCGGGACGGTTTCGATCACCATCACCGACAACCAGATCTCCAACGACACCTACGGAATCTGGATGACACCGGGAGTGACCGCCGTCGGCACCGCCGACAACAGCTTCCACAACGTGACCACCCCGGTCTTCACCGCCTAGCCGACTGAAGGAGGCGTTCCGCCGGGGGCCTTTGCGCCCCCGGCGGAACCTTTTGCCCGCCCGGGGCGCCACCACGGGCCGGATTCAATGACCGGGTTCGTGGACATCTGCCCCTCGGCCATGCCCTATTCCTGATCGTGGAGAATGGGGCGGAATGCTTGTTCGGCACCGCCGCAGTAAGCCGGCCTCGGAGAAGGCGCTCCAGGCGCAGGACCGGGACTACTGCTCCTCTCCGGTGATCCGGATCCGGGAAGGGTGCAGGGGCGGAGTGAGGAGCAGATGGTTTACACCAGCGCCACTCTCCACGGCTGCCGCGCCGCCCCGCACGTTCTCCAGGTCTTCCGGACAGAGCGCTTGGCGACCGTGGTGCGCAGTGGTAAGGTGCCGGCCAGCCCAGCCGCACTGATCCTCGACCACTTCGACAACACGCCGGTCGTGCACAGGGGCGACTGCGCCTAGCCACCCAAGAGAGCCAGAGTCCCATGGCTGACAAATTCTCTGGACACCTGGTCGGGAAGATGAGGAGAGAAACCAGGAGGTGGCCATGGCCCTTCTCGACGAGATGGTCCTCCAGGCTTTCACCCGCCGGTGGCCGCCTCTGACCCCGGTAGAGCTGGCGGCCCGGCCCTCTGTCAGTGACCGTTCGGCCACGCTGCCCGCGGAGTTCTCCGGCACATCCTGGGTGAAGAGCTTCACCCTCGCTGAGCGCGTGGCCAGCGCGGGGTTGGCGAGTCCTGAGGACCCGAAAGGGCAGGTCGCCCGGCCACCTCGGTTCCGGCCCCGACCACGCTCTCCGACCCCTCCAAGCTGCCCGCGCCGGAGGGGGGGAAGCCGGGTGCCGACGCGCCGAGCTGGCCACGGAGGGACCGTCCCCATATACCCTGCCAACCGGTATCTCGTCGTGGGCGAGGGCCCGGCCAGGGTGGAGGCCCCAGTGGTGATCCTGAACCCGGGCGCATCGTGGACCGCCGCGGTCCGGGTGCTCATCTACCACCTCGTGGGCGGGTCGACCCGGCGGAAAGCTCAGAGTCTCCCTGGGAGCTTCCTCGGGTGCGCACCCGTCCCGGCAAGACCCTCGGGCGTACGCCGGGCTCCCGACGTACGGCTGACCGGCGCTGGGTACACTCGGCGTGGTGAGCAGGCGAGGAAGCGAGCTCTGGTATGCCGCCAGCCTGGCGGCCGCCCTCCCGTCGGTGCCCGCCCCGGCGACCGCACCCCCACTTCTGTCGGCCCTCCTCGCCAGTTCCGGTAGCCGTGAGCGGGAACTCCTGGGGAGCGCGCTGCTCGAGGTGCTGAACTCAACCTTCGGCTTGCCGCCCTGCGCCCTCACCGTGGCGGACCGGCCCCAGGTCTACTCCCGGGACGAGAAGGGCCGCCTGGCACGCGCCACCTACGGCTACTACCGCTGCCGGATCCCGACCTCGGGCCCCCCGCAGCGCTGCGCCATCCGCGTCTACCACCGCACCGCGGTGAGGGGCCAGGTGGTCGGTGCCGGCGCCTTCACGAACACCCTGCTCCATGAGTGGGTGCACCACTATGACTTCACCGGGCTGGGCCTCCGCCGCTCGCCCCACACCGCCGGCTTCTTCGCGCGCCTCCGCCAGCTGCGCTCCCTCGTGCTCCCAGACCTCGCCGCGGAGTCGACCGCGCCGCACCCGGGGCGGTAGCATCAGGGGCGACACATCCAAGGAGGAGTCATGACGCACCCGACCTCTCGGCGCCCCCCCCTGCTGCTGGGCCTAGCCGCCCTGGGCGCGGCCCTCCTGGTCGCCGCCTGTGGCACCGGGCCAATTCCCGGACAGCCGGCCGGAGGCAGCGGCACCCCGGGCTCCTCCACATCCACGACCTCCTCCGGGGGCTGCACCGCGGCCAGCGCTCAGAGCGCAGTCACGGTCGACGCCACCAACTCCCTGAAGTTCGTCCCGGCCAGCGTGTGCCTCAAGGCCGGGGGCACCATCACCTGGAAGAACGTGGGCAACATCTTCCACACCACCACCGACTCCTCCTCCCTGGCCGCCAACCCGGCCGACGCCGGCCTGCCCAGTGGAGCCAGCACCTGGAACCAACCCCTGAACCCCGGGGGCTCCTTCTCCCTGAAGCTCACGGTGCCGGGAACCTACAAGTACTTCTGCATTCCCCACGAGAGCCTGGGGATGCTCGGGCAGATCACCGTCGTCTCATAGCGCGGGCCGCGGCCGGCGCGGGAGGTCCACATGCGTTTCGCGGAGCGGATGAGCCGCCTGGGCACCGAGAGCGCCTTCGAGGTTCTGGCCAAGGCCAAGCAGATCGAGGCCAGCGGCCGGTCCATGATCCATCTGGAGATCGGGGAGCCGGACTTCTCCACCCCGGACAACATCGTCGAGTCGGCGTACTCGGCGATGCGCTCTGGGGCAACCCACTACACCCCGGCGGCGGGGCTTCCGGAGGTTCGGGCGGCCATCGCCGAGAGCGTGTCGGCCCGGGCCGGAGTCCCGGTGCGGGCAGACCAGGTGGTGGTGGTTCCCGGCTCCAAGAACATCCTCCACTTCCTGCTCCTGAGTTGCGTCGAGGAGGGGGACGAGGTCATCCTTCCCGATCCCGGGTACCCCGTCTATCGCTCCCTGACCGACTTCGTCGGCGCCCGGGCCCGGCCGATCGCCCTCCGGGAGGAGAACGGGTTCGGCATGGACATGGATGAATTCGAGTCCATGATCACCCCACGCACCCGGCTGGTGATCATCAACTCCCCCCAGAACCCCACGGGGG
>JAKBTP010000181.1 GCA_021844355.1 bacterium
CCTGCTCCCCGGGGCCGATGCTCAGGGGGGCTCGCGGGCTTTACCGCCGGTCGGGAATCTCACCCTGCCCCGAAGACCGGTCCAGCGTACCATGTCGCCGTTCGCCGCCGGAGCCCAGCGAAGGCCGGCGGCGCGGACGTCTGGGTGCTCGTTGATGGGGACCTTGGAGCGGCCAGGGCGGCCGGTCGGGTGGCGGAAGTTCTCATCGATGCCCGGACGCGGCAGCCAGCGTCGCGCCGCCGGTGACCGGGTCTCCCCGGACGAATCTGCAGCCTGATTCCATGGCCTTGCGGCGGCCTGTTGGGATCGCCGTGGCGCTGAGCCCTGCCCTCGGACCCGGGGCGTCGCTGGGGCTGGCCCGGTTCGCCTCCGCGCTCTAGCTGCCGTCGATGGGAGCCGAACCGCACCGGCCCTTCGCCGTCGCCGCGGTCCTGAGCAGAGCCAACGCCTTCGGCTACCTGGCCGGCGCGTTGATCGCCGCCCGAACCGCGCGTAGCTGGGGGACCCGCCAGGTCTTGCTCCGGAGTCTCGGAGCGACGGGCGGGTCGCTGCTGATGACGGCTGGCACCGGCAAGGCGCTGGTGCTGGTGCCCCTGCGAGCCGTCGCCGGGATCGCCGGGGCCGGGTGCTTCACCACCGGCGCCGGCCTGGTCGCGGAGACGGGGAGGGCGGTCTCCCTGCGTCGGGCAAGAGCGCTTATCGGTATCTGCTTCCCTGGCCGGGGAGCAGGAATCGCGGCATCTGGCCTGGTGATCCCGTGGCTCTGGTCCGTCACCCCGGCTCCGGCCGGCTGGCGGTGGGGCTGGGTGGTGCTCGGCGGTCTCGGTCTCATCGCCTTCGGCCTCGCTGTCCCGGCGGTCCGGGCCAGCCGCGAACCCAACGCCCACCACCCTCGGACAGGCAATGGCACAGGTTCTGCTTTCGGGCTCTCCTCGCCGCCTGTGCTCTCTTTGGGGCAGGGTACCTCGCCCCCAAGACCTTCATCGTCGGCTTCTTGAAGGACCGCGGTGCGGGCCAAGAAACCCTGAGCCTGGGCGCCTCAGTTTGCGTTACGGGAACGGCCCCTGCGGCCTGCTGCGAGGGAATCCCGAAGCGATGGCGGAGTTGGTGGCCCTCAAGTGGGTGGCCCGCTTCCCGGAGTTCAAGGGTCAGGGTGAGTGTCGGTTCGCCGGAGACCTCCCCGTAGGGACGTTCCTGAGCATCCTCCTTGCCCCGGCCGCTTGCGATCGGAGCCGATCGGCGCTGGCCGCTACCTGGTGGGGTTCTCCGGGCCGGCTCCTCAGCTCAGCGGATGGCTCGGGGCCTTCCCTGCTATGCTGGGCAGGCATCGGCAATTTGGCGATGCGGCCTCTTGGTGATACCTCGCCCCGCTGACGAAGCGGCGTCCTCGAGAAGCGTGCTCACAGCGACGTCGGCGAGGGCGCATTGGGGCCATGGGCCCGGGAACACCCACATGAATCCATTCGAACAGCTGGGAGTGCGCGCGCGCACTCTGGAGAACCTGCGGCGCCAGGGCCTGGCCACCCCGACCCCGGTGCAGACCGAGGCGCTTCCCCTCCTCATAGCGGGCCGGGACTGCGTCATCCAGTCACCCACCGGGTCGGGCAAGACCCTGGCCTTCCTCATCCCCATGTCCGAGCACCTGGACGGGCATCAGCAGAGCCCTCCGCGGGCGCTCATCGTGACGCCGACCAGGGAGCTGGCGACCCAGATCGGAGGTGTTCTGAGCCGCCTCGACCCTCGGCTGAGGCAGGCGCTGGTCTTCGGGGGGGTCGGTTATCAGGGCCAGATCAACCAGCTGCGGACGGCCGATGTCGTCATCGGCTGCCCTGGTCGGCTGGTGGACCTGGTGGAGAGGGGCGCCGCCCGGCTGGGCGCGGTGCAGTACCTGGTCCTGGACGAGGCGGACGAGATGCTGGACGCCGGCTTCGCCAAGGATGTCGAGAAGCTGGTGGAGCGCACCAACCAGCGCACCACCGCCCGGGCCCGGCAGACCATCCTCGCCTCCGCCACCATGCCCGATTGGGTCGCCAAGATGGCCGCTCGCCATCTGCAGAGCCCGGGAAGGGTGGCGGTCGAGCCGCCTGAGGAGGTGGCTTTGGAGCACGGCCTGGTGTCCCTGCCGCGGGCCGGCAAGGTGGCCTACCTCAGCCAGCTGCTGGCTCACTCCTCCTCCACCATCGTCTTCCACCGCACCAAGCACGGGACCAAGAAGCTGGCCCGAGACCTGAGCCTGCTGGGCCATGCCACAGCGGAGCTGCAGGGCAACCTCTCCCAGGCGGCCCGGGATCGGGCGCTGGCCTCCTTCCACCGCCGTGAGTCCAAGGTGCTGGTGGCGACCAACGTCGCCGCCCGGGGCCTGGACGTCAAGGATGTCAGCCTCGTTGTCAACTTCGAGCTGCCCGACACCGCCCAGTGGCTCACCCATCGGGTGGGTCGCACCGCGCGGAACGGCGCCCACGGACGGGCCCTCACCTTCCTCTCGGAGGACGACTCGGAGAAGTGGCGCAAGCTGCGCCGGGAGGGGGCTCCCGCCCTGCGCTTCGTGGACTCCGCCCAGCTGGTCGCCACCGGGGCACTCCGGTACCTGGCCGAGCCCCCGCGCGGGGTCGAGGCCCCCCGATCGCCCGCCCCAGCCCCCGGAGGACGGCGCGAGGGCGCGCGGCCCCACGGCCGGCGGTCCTTCGGGTCGAGCTCCTTCAGGGGACCGGGGCGGCCCGGGGCCAGCGGGGGCGCAGCCTCCCGCTGATCCTGGCGGTCCAATCATGAGGCCAGGGGCTTCATGGGACCCGCCCTGCCCCCGTGCCCTCGCGGTCCGGGCGGCGCCGCTGATCTCGGCTCCCGGCGATGGCGGCCGCGAGCCGAGTCAGGGGATCTGTGCCTCCGACCTCGCCAGGCAGCGGACTCTCATGAGCGGCTGTTCACCCGAAGAGCTCCGCCGCCAGCCGGAGAAGGGGCGGCGGCCCGCTCACCAGGAGCAGGGAGGGCAGCCCCTCCCTCCAGGCTGCCGCCTCCTCCCGGAGCTTGGCCGGCGGGCCCACCAGCGCCACCGACTCCACCAGCCGGGTGGGGACCGCGGCCACGGCCTCCTGCCGCCGACCCTCGAGGTACAGGTCGCGCACCCGAGTCGCCTCTCCTTCGAAGCCCATGCGGGCGAAGAGGTTGAAATGAAAGTTCTGCTCCCGGCTCCCCATGCCTCCCATGTAGAGGGCCAGGACCGGGCGCACCTGGTCCGCCGCCGAGTCGACGTCCGGAGCCGGGACGATGGGGAGGAGGGCTGCCACCTCGAAGTCCAAGGGCCGCCCACCGGCGCGGCGCAAGAACCCCTCCTCCAGCGCTCGGGCCTGCCATCCGCTCCTGGACGGGGCGTGGAAACCGGCCAGCCAGCCGTCGCCGACCTCGGCGGCCAGAGCTATGTTGCGGGGACCCTCGGCTCCCAGCCAGATCGGGATCCGCTCCCGCCGCGGGTGCACCGTGAGCCGCAGCGGCTTGCCGCCCGTGCCAGGCAGGGGAAGCTGGTACCGGCGCCCCCGGTACTCCAGCGGCCCCTGGCGGCGGATCGCCTGTCGGACAACCTCGACGTACTCTCGGGTGGTCTCCAGGGGGCGGCCGAAGGGAACCCCGTGCCAGCCCTCGACCACCTGAGGGCCCGAAACCCCGAGACCTAGGATGAACCGACCCTCGCTCAGGTGGTCCAGGGTCACGGCGGTCATCGCGGTGGCCGCCGGGGTGCGGGCATGAAGCTGCATCACCGCCGTCCCTAGGCGCATCTCCTTGGTCCGGGAACCCCACCAGGCCAGTGGTGCCACCGCGTCGGATCCGTACGCCTCGGAGGTCCAGAGGGAATGGAACCCTAAGCGATCCGCCTCGGCCACCATCTCCCCCACTCCCTCGGGGGGCCGCGCTCCCCAGTAGCCCAGAGCCAGGCCGAGACGGGGGGGAGAACTCGACATCCCCAGAGGGTAGCCAACGGTCCGGGGTGATGGCGTAGACCCTGGCGCCACAGCCAACTTCTGTGCGCGTGCACAATGCGGCCACCCGAGAAGTGTGGGCGGCGACATTGTCCCCCCCGGCTTGGCGCGCCATACTGCGCAGATCCGCCCGGGCCGGAACAGGGATGCGGCGGGCTGATGTGGAGTTCTGCACAGTTGGACCTCAGGGACACTGCGGAGGAGGCGGAGTTCCGGCGGCGCGCCCGCCAGTGGATCGATGAACACCTGCCCCCGGGACTTCGAGGGCTATACC
>JAKBTP010000141.1 GCA_021844355.1 bacterium
ATGGCCACCCTCTTCTACGAGCCGAGCACCAGGACACGGCTGAGCTTCGAGTCCGCCATGCTCCGCCTCGGGGGCCAGGTGGTGAGCACGGAGAACGCCCGTGACTTCTCCTCGGCCATCAAGGGCGAGACCCTGGAGGACACCGTGCGGATCGTCGGCGGGTACTCGGACTGCATCGTCCTCCGCCATCCGGAGGAGGGCGCGGCGGCCCGGGCCGCCGCGGTCTCGACAGTCCCGGTGATCAACGCCGGAGACGGCCGGGGCGAACATCCCACCCAGGCCCTCCTCGATCTCTACACCATCCGAGCCGAGCTGGGACGGCTGGATGGACTCCGGGTGGTCATGGCCGGCGATCTCGCCAACGGCAGGACGGTGCACTCTCTCATCCGCCTGCTCTCCCAGTACCCGGGCCTCAGGGTCACCCTCGCCGGCCCGGAGCAGCTGCGGCTGCCCACGCCGGCGGTGCAGGCGCTGCGCCGCTCCGGGGCCGAGGTCCGGGAGGCCGAGAGCCTGCTGGAGGCGGTGGTGGACGCGGATGTCGTCTACCAGACCCGGATCCAGGCCGAGCGGCTCTCGGAGCCGCTCGAGGAGTCGGGACGGGACGCCGCCAGGTTCCGGGTCACCAAGGAGGTGATGGCGGCCCTTCCCCAAGGCGCGGTGGTGATGCACCCGCTGCCCCGGGTGGGCGAGATCGACCCCGAGGTGGACTCCGACCCTCGCGCCGCCTACTTCCGTCAGGCCCGCAACGGGGTCCCGGTGAGGATGGCGCTGCTGGCCAGGGTGCTCGGGGCATGAGCGCTCTCGCCCCCCGCAGCGAGGGCGCCATGGGCGGGCCGGAGGAGCTGGAGCGGGTCCTCTGGCGGCTGGCCCGGGAGCTCCAGGAGCGCCATCCCGGAGGGGAGCGGGTCACCCTCTGCGGGATCGCCACCCGAGGGGTTCACCTGGCCGCCAGGCTGGCGGGACTGGTGGAGGCCCAGGGTGGAGGCCGGTGGCTGGCGGTGGCGCTGGACACCGGGCCCTTCCGGGACGACAACCCGCGGGCCTCGCGAGCGGATGTCCAGGGCGATGCTCCCCTCCCCCCGGCCGACCGGGCCGCCATCGACCAGCGGGTGGTGGTCCTGGTGGACGACGTGCTCTTTCACGGGAGAACCGCCCGCGCGGCCCTGGTGGCGCTGGCCGGTCTGGGTCGTCCACTGGCGGTCGAGCTTCTGGTCCTCGTCGACCGTGGCCACCGGGAGCTGCCCCTTAGGGCTACCTACGTGGGGCGCAACCTGCCCACCAGGGTGGACGAGCGGGTGCGGGTCCGGCTCCGGGAGTGTGACGGGGAGGACTCCATCACCCTCGTCCGGGAGGAGCCGGAGTGAGGGGCCTCCTGCTGCGCTCGGTCAGGCTGATGCGCCCGGTGGAGGGCTCGGCGCTGGAGGCGGTGGACCTGCTCCTCCAGAACGGCCGGGTCGAGGAGATGGGCTGCGGCATATCTCCGCCCGCCGGGACGGTGGTCGTGGAGCGTGAGGGCTGCGTAGTGGCGCCCGCTTTCCTCGATCTGCACACCCATCTTCGGGAGCCGGGCCAGCCGTGGAAGGAGCGGATCGCCACCGCCACCGCCGCCGCCGCCGCCGGGGGCTTCGGAGCCGTCTGTGCCATGGCCAACCTCCGCCCCCCGGTGGACAGCGTGGCGCGTCTGCGCGAGTGCCTGGCCAAGAACCGCTCCTGGGAGCGGGTTCCGGTGCTCCAGTTCGCCGCCGTCTCCGAGCAGCTGGCCGGCCAGCGGCTGGCGCCGCTCAGGGAGCTGGCGGACGCCGGGGCGGCGGGGTTCTCGGACGACGGCCGCAACGCCCTGGGCCAAGAGCTGCTGCGCCAGGCGCTGGAGCGGGCCGGTGCGGCCGGCCTGACGGTGGCGATCCACCCCGAGGACGAGGAGGTGCTGGCGGCCGCCAATCCCTGGGGCGGAGAGGACCCCACCTCCTGGCTCCTTCGACCCCGGGAGGCGGAGGTCAGCGCGGTGCGCTCGGCCCTGGATGCCCTCCGCAGCTCTGGTCAGGGCCGCCTCCACTTGCAGCACCTCTCCACCTCCGAGTCCGTGGAACTTCTCCGGGAGGCCAAGCGGGACGGATTGGCTGTGACGGCCGAGGTGACCGCCCACCACCTGGTCCTGGAGGGACCTCTCAAAGACCCCGAGGCACGCGACCGGGAGCTCACCTGCAACCCGCCCCTCCGCGGCGATGCGGACCGCTCGGCGCTGTGGGAAGGGCTCGCGGACGGGACGATCGACGCCCTGGCCAGCGATCACGCACCCCACGAGTCCCCCTCCGACCCGCTGCAGCGGCGCTCGCCGGGCTTCAGCGGGGTCCAGGCCCAGCTGTCCGCGGTCCTCTCGGACCCGCGCGGCGGGCCACTCCTGGAGCGAGTGGTCGCAGCCCTAACCGCTCGCCCGCTGGCGGTGCTCGGGCCTCTTTCCGGGAGCCTGCCCGAGCCCTCTGTGCGGGAGGGGCAGCCAGCCCACCTCACCGTCTTCGATCCGGAGGGGGTCTGGCGCCCCGAGCCGGGCTCATGGCTCTCGCTGGGAACCAACAGCCCCTTTTGGGAGCGGCCTCTCAGGGGCCTGGTGCTGGCCACCTTCTCAAGAGGAAGGGTCGCCTTCCTGCGGCGGGAGCTGGGCTGGGAGACCGAACTTGCCTGAGCCCCAGCGCGGCGTCCTGGTGCTCGAGTCTGGCGCCCACTTCGAGGGCGACTGGCTGTGGCGCCCGGCGGAGGGGGCGCCGTTCCTGGGCGAGGTGGTCTTCAACACTTGCATGACCGGCTACCAGGAGGTCCTGACTGACCCCTCCTACGCCGGCCAGATGGTGGTCTTCACCCAGCCGCTGATCGGCAACGTGGGCACCGCCCGGGTGGACATGGAGTCCAGCCGGGCCTGGGCCCGCGCGGTGGTGGTGGCGGAGGCCAGCCCGACCGCCCCCCACTGGCAGGCGGAGGAGACGCTGGCGGAGTGGCTTGAGCACCAGGGCGTACCCGGCCTACAGGGGGTGGACACCCGGGCGCTGACCCGACACCTCCGCGATCACGGGACGCTGCGGGGGGTCCTGGCCGACCTGGGCTCCCTTCCCCTGGAGGAGCTGGTGCGGACGGCCAAGCAGTCGCCCTCGGTGAGTGAGCAGGCGCTGGTCGCCGAGGTCTCCACCCCCGAGCCCTACACCGCCACCGAGCCACTCCACCCGGCGCTGCGGCGGGGCGCTGGGCGCCTCGGTGAGCCCGCCGGAGTCCGGGTGGCGGTGATCGACCTCGGGGTCAAGCTGAACACCCTGCGCTCGCTGGTGAGCCGCGGGGCGGAGGTTACGGTCCTCCCCCACTCCACCAGCTGCGAGGAGCTGGAGCGGCTCGCCCCCCAGGGCGTGGTGATCACCAACGGCCCGGGGGACCCGGCCAACCTCGCCCACGAGACCGAGCTCACCCGCTTCGCCCTGGAGCGCTACCCCGTGCTGGCCATCTGCCTGGGACACCAGCTCGTCGGCCGGGCGATCGGGGCCACGACCAGCCGCCTGCCCTTCGGCCACCACGGGGGCAACCACCCGGTGCAGGACCTGGTCAGCGGCAGGGTCTTCGTCACCCCGCAGAACCACGAGTTCCAGGTGGACGAGGCCTCCATCCCCGAGGGGTCCGGGTGGTTCGTGTCCGAGCGCAACCTCAACGACGGGTCGGTGGAGGGGCTGCGCCACCGGGAGCTACCGGTCATCTCGGTCCAGTACCACCCCGAGGGGAGCCCGGGGCCGCAGGACCGCCAGCAGCTCTTCGACGAGTTCCTGAGCCTCTGCCGGGGCAGGGGGCGCGCCACCGCCGGACCGGAGCCTGAACCCGTCCCCGAGGTGCGCCGGGTCCTGGTCCTGGGGAGCGGGCCGATCGTCATCGGTCAGGCGGCGGAGTTCGACTACGCCGGCACCCAGGCCTGCAGGTCGCTTCGGGAGGAGGGGGTGGAGGTGGTGCTGGTCAACAGCAACCCCGCCACCATCATGACCGACGAGGAAACCGCAGACCGGGTATACCTCGAGCCCCTCACCGTGGAAGCGGTGGCCGCGATCATCGAGCGGGAGCGGCCCCAGGGGCTCCTGGCCGGCCTCGGCGGCCAGACCGCCCTCAACCTCGCCGTCCAGCTCGCCGACCAGGGGGTGCTGGAGCGGTACGGGGTGGAGGTCCTGGGCACCCCCCTGGAGGCCATTCGGGACGCCGAGGACCGGGAGCGCTTCAAGCA
>JAKBTP010000094.1 GCA_021844355.1 bacterium
TGGCCTACATCGACCGGGTGACCGACTCCCAGCCGCCCGCTGAGTGCATCTTCTGCCGGGCCCTGGGGGCCGGCGACCGGGAGTCCCTGGTGGTGCACCGCGGCGCGCTCTCCCTGGTCATGCTCAATCGCTTCCCGTACAACCCCGGGCACCTCATGGTGGCTCCCCGCTCGCACGGTGGCGACCTGGCGGTCCTGGATGCCGCCGAGCTTGCCGACGTGGTGGGGCAGCTTCAGCTGGCGACCCGAGTCCTGGAGGCCGAACTGGGCTGCGACGGCTTCAACGGGGGCTGGAACCAGGGACGTGTGGCCGGGGCGGGGATCGACACCCACCTCCATTTCCACCTGGTCCCGCGCTGGTCCGGGGACACGAACTTCATGCCCGTGCTGGCCGACGTGAAGGTGGTTCCAGAGCACCTCGACGCCACCTGGGAGAAGCTGAGTGGCGCCTTCGCAGCTTCCCACCCCGGATAGCGGCGCCTGCGCCCGACTTCGAGTCTCCTGGGGCGGGCTGAGCTCCTGGCCAGGGAGGAGGCAGGGGTGATCGCCCCAGCCCCTCAGGCCCCACTCCCATGGGCGATTCTTCGCTGCCCACAGCCGGCGGTCGCCACTGGTCGGCCGGGCCATGCCCCATCCTGGCCCGGTGGGGCCACGGACGGGGCCGACTTCAAGATGGTGTCGGGGCTCGCCAAGAAGCGGATCACTAAACCGCGTCGGTGCTCGCAGCCGAGGTGCAAACGGCGCACGTGGAGGTCGTAGGCACCGCTCCGCGGGAACTCGGCGAGGTCAGCTGCTTGACGACACCGCTCTGCCAGTCCGCGCAGGTCGTCTGCTCAACCACCGCTGAGACTCGGGCCGGCGGGATGACCAGCCAGCCCGGGCAGTCGGCGGGGGACAGGGTCTTGGAGACGCTTTTTGGGTAGGTCACCACCTCCGGGTCATGGGTTTGGAGGGCACCCACGGGATGGCCGTCGTACCGCACCTCTCCCTCGTGGTCGTCGTCGAGGACCACTGCCGCCACCCTGCGCGGCCGGGCCATGAGTTGAGCCCGCCGTCGGGGATGAGGACGGCTCCAGTGGGATCCTGCCGGTTGGTGGTGACGACGAAGAGACAGACGTCGTCCCGTCCCTCCACGTCTGACACCTGGGGCCGCGGCCGTCCACCGGTACTTGGGGAACCTCGCGGCCCGGCGTGCGGGCGCCCGCTGGGCGGACTGACGTTCGGAGTCCGCTAACTGGGCTAGGTCTCGTAGTGGTAGCGAGCTTGATGCACGATCAAGTCATCACCTGCGACCTGGTACACGAGTCGGTGCTCATCGTCGATCCGGCGTGACCACAGGCCGGCGAGCGTCTGCTTGAGAGGCTCGGGCTTGCCGATGCCCGTCGCTGGGTCGCGCAGCGCTTCGCCGATCAGGCGGTTGATCCGCTTCAGCTTCTGCTGGTCAGCGGTCTGCCAGTGTGTGTAGTCCTCCCAACCGCGTGGCGTGAAGACCAGCCTCACCCGTCGTCGGTGTCGAGTGAGTGCTCGATCAGCTCACCGGCCTGCGCTTGGGCCAGCGACTCCAACAGCCGTCGGGCATTCGCTGGCGAGCGCAGCAGGTACGCGGTCTCTTGCAGCGCCTCGTATTCCGCCAGCGACATGAGCACGGCGTTGCCGCGCTTGGAAGTGATCTCGATCGCCGTCCTGTCGTCGTTGACCTTCTCGATCAGCGGGAACAGTTCCCGACGAGCCTCGCTAGCCGTGATCGCCACAGGTCTCTCCTTTGCGCGGTACCACATATCGTACCAGAAGGAGCGGTTCCTCGCACCGCCGAGATCAGGGCTAACCGCGTCGGGTCTCTTGCATAGTCGTCCCACGTCCGAAACTGCGTCCCCGAACCGAGTAAGCGAGGACGATCCCTCCCGAACCTGCAAGCCGCAGATCGAGGTTTCGAGCAAGGGGCGTCGAGTGGAGCCGGCGGGAATTGAACCCGCGACCTCTTCCATGCCAAGGAAGCGCGCTGCCGCTGCGCCACGGCCCCAAGTCGTCGTGCTCGATCATAGCCGGTCCGATCCGGCTCCCAGTCGAGGTCGGGCCGTCCGAAGGTACCGATGCCCACGGCCGCCGACACGCGGGGCCGGCCGCTGCTGGGAGAATCGGGGTGTGGACCCAGATCCCGACCTGGTCAGTGACCTAGCCGCCGCCCACCTAAGAGCAAGCCGCGCGATACCGCTGCGCCGGGAGGTCGAAGGCTGGATGGACGACCTCCTGGGGCTCCTCTTCCCCCAGCTGGCGTCGACGGTCATCCGCGACCCAGGAGACATTCTGGCTGGCCTTCAGAGCCTTCAGGTCCGGCTGTGCGAACTGGTGCGGGGGATGGTGGATGAGCGGCGAGGGTGGAAGGTGTCCGAGAAGCTCTTCTCCTCCCTGGGGGTGATCCGGGAGCAGGTGGCCCGGGACGCGGAGGCGATCCTGGCGGGGGATCCCGCCGCGGAGAGTCTGGACGAGGTGATCTCCGCCTATCCCGGCTTCCTGGCCATGGGCACCCACCGGGTCGCCCACCACCTCCACCACCAGGGCCTTCCCGTGCTCCCTCGGCTGTTCGCCGAGGTGGCGCACGCCCGGACCGGGATCGACATCCATCCCGGCGCCTCGATCGGCCGAGCCCTCTGCATCGACCACGGGACCGGGATCGTGGTGGGGGAGACCGCGGTCATCGGCGACGACGTCAAGCTGTATCAGGGGGTCACCCTGGGCGCCCTCAGCGTCGCCAAGGGCGCCAGCGGCACCAAGCGCCACCCCACCATCGAGGACCGGGTGGTGATCTATGCCAACGCCACCGTCCTGGGCGGCGAGACCGTGGTCGGGCATGACAGCGTTGTGGGCGGCAACGTCTGGCTGACCAGCAGCGTCGGTCCCTTCTCCCTCGTCTACCATTCCAGTCAGGTGCGGGTCCGCCAAGTAGGCGAGATGCTGGACCCGCCCGACTTCGTCATCTGAGCACGCCCGGAACCCGGGCCGGGGAGGCAACGTGAGAGCCGACAGCATTCTTGAGACCATCGGCAGGACTCCGGTGGTGCGTATCAACCACCTCTTCGACCGCCGGGTGACGGTCTGGTTCAAGCAGGAGAGGGTCAACCCCGGGGGCAGCATCAAGGACCGGATCGCCCTCGCCATGGTGGAAGACGCGGAGCGGAGCGGGATCCTCAATTCGGGGTCGGTCATCGTCGAACCCACCTCGGGGAACACCGGTGTCGGCCTCGCCATGGTGGCCGCGGTGAAGGGGTATCGCCTGATCCTGGTGATGCCCGAGTCGTTCTCGGTGGAGCGGCGCAAGCTGATGGCGGCCTACGGGGCCGAGATCGACCTCACCCCGAGGGAGTTGGGGATGAGGGGGGCGATCGCCCGGGCCCGGGAGCTGGTCGAGGAGACCCCGGGAGCCTGGATGCCTATGCAGTTCGACAATCCCGCCAACGTCGACGTCCACCGCCGGACCACGGCCGAGGAGATCGCCGCGGACTTCCCCGAGGGGCTGGACTACCTGGTCACCGGAGTGGGCACCGGAGGGCACATCTCTGGCTGTGCCGAGGTGTTGAAGCAGAGATGGCCTGGGCTCAAGGTGTACGCGGTCGAGCCGGAGCTGTCTCCGGTGCTGTCCGGGGGCACCCACAGCCCCCATCCAATCCAGGGGATCGGCGCCGGGTTCGTGCCCGGAGTGATGCGGCAGGACCTGCTGGACGGAGTGATCCAGGTGTCCGCAGATGAGGCGTTCGCGTATGCCCGTCGGTCGGCCCGGGAGGAGGGCGTGCTGGTGGGGATCTCTTCCGGTGCGTCGCTGGCTGCTGTGGCGTCGTTGGAGCCGCAGATGGCGGACGGCGCCAGGGTTCTCACCTTCACCTACGACAGCGGCGAGCGCTACCTCTCGGTGGAGGCGCTGTGGGGCTGACTTTGGCCGGTCAGACCGCGTCGAATCGGGGCGGGTGCGAATAGGTTCAGAGGCGCTGTGTCCCGCTTCTGCGGGTGGGGAGTCGGTGATGACCGTCGACCGTCGGCCCGACCACGTTCCGGCCGTCATGCCTGCCGGGAAGCGGAGAGTTGGCCATCAGCTGACCCAGTAGCAGAGTTAGCACAGGAAGAGGAAGTGGCTCCCCTCGTGGATGGTCACGCCCAGCCGCCGTAGGAGCCACACCAACAGCACGCGACTGCCCCGCTGGTGGGTGGCACCGCCGCTGCCACGGTC
>JAKBTP010000087.1 GCA_021844355.1 bacterium
AGAGACAGGTCCGCTCCGTCGGAAGCGCCGCCAGCGCGTCCAGAGCCACCTTGCCCAGTTCCTCAGCCCCCTCGCGGACGATCGCCCTGAGCAACTCGAAGTCCCACTCTGGACGGACGCCCTCCGCATAGTTCAACACCATCTCCACGGTCCCAAAGCAGGCCCCGATTTCCCTGGCCAGGTAGACGTCGGGGGTAACGCCCTGACTGATCACGTCCCCTCCCAGTCGAGCCAGCGCCGCCACCTCGGCGGCCGTCTCAGCCCGGGGACCCTCCACCGACGCGTGGATGGCGCGGTTGAAGGCGCGGGTGGCCTTTTCGGCGGCAAAGCGCCGCGAGCGCTGCCAGAGCACCTCCCGGATGTCGGGGCAGAATGGCTCTCGCATGGACACCGAGCTGCCTGGGGAGAGCCACCCGGATCGCTGCGGGGTGAAGTCTATGAAGTCATGGGGTATGACCAGATCACGGGGGTGGAAATGCTGGGTGATGCTGGCCGCACCTGATTCAGCCACGATTCGCACCACCCCGGCCTCCCGCAGGGCCCAGAAGAGCGCGAGACTCCGGTGCTCCCGGCTCGGCGGCCCGGGCTCGAGGGGGGGGCCCGCCGCCGACGCCGGGCGGACGAAGATCAGTCGGCGGAGCTCGCCGGAATCGGCCCGAAGGGTGAGGAACTCCAGGTCCGGAGTGGACCCGAAGGGGGTGGGGAAGGCAGTCGGCCCCAGCAGCACGGAAGTCCTGGGGTCGGTTCCAGGCAAGGCGGCCGGCTCGGTTCCGGAGCGCCCGAGGAGGGCGTACTCGGCCCGGGGAAGGGGCGCTGCCTGCTCACTGCCTACCACCACCCGAGTATATGTGGACTGATCGGCAGCTCCCGGGGCCCGAGGCGAACCTCGTGCCAGCCCGATCGCGCTCAGCTGGGCGCCAGACGGAACTCCGCCACCACCGGGAAGTGGTCGCTGGCCCGCCTCGCCACCTCGGCCAAGGCCCCCTCCCTGCCAACCACCTGGCAGGCGGCCAGCCGGTCGGCCAGGGCGGGAGTCGCGAAGACGTAGTCGATGCGGACGGCTGGGTGGTAGGTGGGGCAGGTGAACTCATCACCCTGAGAGTGCAGCCGGCGCAGGCAGTCGACATACCCGGCGGCCAGCATCTCGCTCACCACCTCTCGTGGCATCATCGCGCCCACCACCAGATCGGTGGCCTCACCCTTGGGCACGAACTCGACCAGCGGCTGGAGCACCCAGGGAAGGCGGGGCATCCCCTCCCTGGCCACAGGGGAGAGTTCCATCTCCCTCCCTGCCCCAGCCCCGATCGCCGCCTGGCGCATGGCCGGCACCGGTCCGAGCGTCCCGTATCGTTCCAGCGCGCCGGATCGGCGCCATTCAGAGAGGAGGGAGAGGAAACCAGCCGCGTCGATTCGCTCTCCCGGTGCGAGGGAGTTGAAGTCGCCTAGGATCAGGTGCCGGTCCGCATTGCCCCCGCTGGCCTGCTCGCGCACGGCTCCCAGTTCCCGCAGACGGTCCGGCTCGGCCCGTCCGCGGCGCTGGAAGGCGGCGGTGAGGTGGACGGTGTGGATGGCGACCGGGCCGTCCGGGAGGTCGAGGGAGACCTCCAGGGAGTTGCGGGGGAAGGCCCTTGGATCCTGGTGGTTGCGCCATTCCCGCAGCGGCAAGCGGCTCAACAGCCCCTGGTGCCGGAATCGAGGCGCGCGTCCGAACACAGCCAGGTAGCCGAGGCGGTCGGCGAGGTCGTACATCGGTCTCGGGTCCTCGATCTCCTGAAGTGCGAGGACGTCGGCGTCGACCGCCTGCACCATCTCCGCGATGGCGGCCCAGCGGGTACCGCCCCCGGAGAGGATGTTGTAGGTGGCGATCCGCAGCCGGCGCATGAGGTCGAGCATCCCCCGTTCGAATTGGACTGACCTCGATTCTAGGCGACCGCATTTCAAGGTCACTCACGCGGATACTGGAAGGCATGCGAAGGGGACTGTTCCTGGCGCCTTTCGGGGAGTTCTCCGACCCACGGCGGGTGGCCGACCTGGCTTCCAGCGCCGAGCGGTCCGGCTGGGACGGCCTCTTTCTCTGGGACCACATCCTGGCCGATCCCGGCACTCCCGTTGCGGACCCCTGGGTGACGCTGGCCGCACCGGCGACCGCTGCGGCGCGCGGCGGCACTCGAGGGTATTGAGATGCTGGCGTGATAAGCGGTGATACAACACGTACGCACGTGCGAGTGGTACCCTGGCGGGGTGAACCTGACAGAGTGGGCACGCCGACAGGGGATCCACCCCCAGACCGCGTACAACTGGTTTCGCGCTGGTACTCTCCCGGTGCCCGCGGTCCGGGTGAACCAGCGCACGATCCTGGTCGCTCCCGATGCGGCGCTCGAGCAGCCCGCCTCCGTCCTCGGTCTGTACGCCAGGGTGTCCTCCCACGACCAGAAGGGGGACCTCGACCGCCAGGTGGCGAGGCTCTCGGGGTGGGCGGCAGCCACCGGCCAGCCGGTGGTTCGGGTGGAGGCCGAGGTGGGCTCGGGGATGAACGGCTCGCGCACCAAGCTGCGCCGGCTGCTGGCCGACCCGCAGGTGACCACCGTCGTGGTTGAGCACCGGGACCGTCTGGCCCGGATGAACGCAGAGCTGGTGGAGGCGGCGCTTTCCGCCCACGGGCGGCAGCTGGTGGTCCTGGACGATGGCGAGGTGGACGACGACCTGGTGCGGGACATGACCGAGGTGCTGACCGGCTTCTGTGCCCGCCGGTACGGGCGGCGGTCGGCCCGCAACCGTGCCGAGAAGGCCCTGCGGTGCGCCGAGCACGACGTGGGGCCGATGGCCCTGGCACAGGGAGCTAGGGAGATGGGGGCGTGAGCCGCCATCTGCGCCCCTTGGCAGCCCCGTTGGTGGTGGCCCCGCCCGGGGGCGCCCGGGTGCGCACCCGGCTGCGGGTGGACCCCTCCGACGAGCAAGTCCTCCGGGCGCTCGGAGAGCACCTGGGGTCACTCGCCGGAGGAGACCTCGCCGAGCGCTGCCGGGAGGGCCGGCTGGACGGGAGGGGCCAGGCGGCGTCACGGCGGGAGCGCAAGCGAGCGCTCACCGCCGCCAGCTCGTCTCGGTGGGCGGGGGCCATAACCCGCACCTCCGAGGACGCCTTTCAGCTCGCCTGGCGCAACCTTGTCGCCGATGAGCGCAGCCTGCGAGCCCGGCTGCGCCGGATCGAGCAGCGGCTGGGTGTCCCCGCGGGCGGCCGCTGCGGCCGTGCCCGCGGGTATGCGACGCCGGCCGAACGGTGGGAGAAGCAGCGCCGGCTCCAGGTGCTGGGGGCCCGCCTGGCCGAGGTCGAGCGGCACCTCGCAGCAGGTCGGGTCTCCATCTGCCGAGGAGGTCGGCGCCTGGCCCGCTCCCGCCACAACCTGGAAGCGGCCGGTCTCACCCGAGAGCTATGGCAGAAGCGGTGGGAGGCCGAGCGGCTGTTCATCTGTGCCGACGGTGAGGCCGACAAGGCGCTCGGCAATGAGACGATCCGCTTCCACCCGGACGAGAACTTCCTTTGGGTGAAGCTCCCGGGTCCGCTCGTCCACCTGGCCAACCGGCCATACGGCCGCTACCGGCTCAGCTGCCCTGTGGTCTTCTCCTACCGGGGTGAGGAGGTGGCCGCCCAGGTGGCCTCGGGGGCGGTCCGCTACGACATCAGCTTCGACCCCGAGAGGGGCCGCTGGTACCTGGACGCCTCGTGGAAGTGTGCCAACGGGCCATCGCCAACCCTGGGCGAGCTCCAAGGGCAAAGGGTGCTGGCGGTGGACCTGAACGCCGGCCATCTGGCCGCGGTGGTCGTCGACCCCTCAGGCAACCCGCTGCGCTGCTGCCGATCACCGAAATTCCCCACTCTCGATCACTGAAATTCCCCAGGCCCGTGGAGCTGCCCGAGGGGGTGGGCGGAGTCTAGCGCACGGCCATAGGCGGCACCTCCAGGTCACGTGGAGCCGAAATCGCCGCACCGCAGGCGAGTAGGAAGGTCGCGGCCGGAACCGGAGCCGCTGAGCGGGCCGTAGAGGGCCGGGGCCGAGGGTCAGTGGCCCCTGGGACCTCGAGGACTCTTGGCATCAGGAAGCTCCGAGGGCACGGCGGGTGGCCTCGGCCCGGGCCCGGTGGGCCCGCATCCGGTAGCTCTCGCCGTTGATGTTGAAGACCACCGATCGGTG
>JAKBTP010000175.1 GCA_021844355.1 bacterium
AACCGCCGGCTGCCGTTGCGCGAGGTGTCCACGAAGACCAGGTCGCAGCGCTCCGCGGCACAGGTCCCGAGGCGGCTCGACCACCCGGACCCGATCACCGTGGCCAGGGCCACGGCGCAGGTCGCGCCCCGCGCCTCGACCCGACCCACCTCCCGGTCCTGGCTGTGGAAGTGAAGGTGCCAGGGCTCGCCGTCATGGGTCGCCAGCTGAGGCGCGGCGCGATAGTCCCCCAGCAGGGAGTTGACGAGATGCGCGGTCCCGTCGGAGTCGCCGGCGGCGAGGCTGGCGAACACGGCCCGGAGCCTCTCCGCCAGAAGGATCAGCCCGTCAGCCTCGAGGCCGCCGAGCGCCGATCCCCGGCCCCAGATCTTGGCCTCGGTGTCCGCCGCCAGGCGCGCCCGCTGAGGTCCGGACTGCGGCAGCCGCCGCCACACTCCCTGCGCCCAGCCTTCGGTCAGGTGGTTGACCAGTTCGGCTGCCGCGGCTACGCCAAGATCCGCGTAACTGTCAAAGTTCACTTCATTGGTGTTCAGGAGATGATATACTCATATCAGCGAAATCGCAATAAGTAGGTCCGAGGAGATACGATGATGAACCCCATTCTGCTGCGTTTGATGGTCGAGGACCGCACCCGTGAGCTTCGCGGCGTGACGGACAGCTCTCGCCGGCGGTCCGGTACCCCTGCTGCGAACCGCCGCCGGGCGGCGGCCACCCTGCGGCTGCTGCGCGCCAGCTTGCGGAACGCCTAGACCAGCTCCACGGACGGCTGCCCGCCCCGGCGGGGCAGCACCTCCCCCACCTCGACCGCGCCCACCCCGGCGGAGAGGATGACGTCCGTCCCGGATGGGGAGGCGGCGATCAAGAGGCCTCCGCTGGTCTGAGCATCGCAGGCCAGCTGGAGGAGCAGCGGGTCAACATCGGCCCCGATCCGGCACCGGGACCGGGCCAGCTCCAAATTTCGGCGACTGCCACCAGGCACCAGGCCCTGGCGGATGAGGTCCAGGACGCCGGGAATGGCGGGCATCGTCTCCGCGACTATGCGCACCGCCACGCCGGAGGCGTTGGCGAGGTTGTGGGCGTGCCCCAGGAGGCCGAACCCGGTCACGTCGGTGGCCGCGCTGGCCCCACCCTCCACCATCGCCACGGCCGCGCTACGGTTCAGCCGGCGCATCACCGAGACCGCCTCCGCCAGTGTCCCCTCCGCGACCCGCTGCTGCTTGTGCGCGTTGAGCACGACGCCGGTCCCCAGGGGCTTGGTCAGAAGCAGCCGGTCTCCGGGGCGAGCTCCCGCGTTGGTGACCACCCTGCCGGGATGCACAGCGCCCACCACGGCACAGCCGAAGATCGGCTCCGAGGTGCGAATCGAATGCCCACCGGCGACGGCGCAGCCCGCCTCCCGGGCCACCTCCCCGCCTCCCTCCAGGATCTCCCGAAGGGTATCTCCTCCCAGGGAGGCCAGGTCGAAGCCCACCAGGTTGAGAAGCAGCAGGGGGTGGCCCCCCATGGCGTACACGTCGGAGAGCGCGTTGGCGGTGGCGATTGCCCCGTAGGCACGGGGATCGTCCACCGGCGGCGGGAAGAAGTCGGTGGTCACGACGAGAGCCATGTCCTCGTTCAGCTGATAGACCGCAGCGTCGTCCATGCCTTCGGCGGAAACCAAGAGTGGACCGGCCGCCGGGGTCACCAGGCCGGAGAACACCGCGGCCAGATCCTCCTGCCCGATCTTGGCGGAGCATCCCCCCTGGCCGCTGAGCTCGGTCAGCCGCATTGCAGGTCGTGGGAGCGCCCTGGGCGCCAGAAGTGCAGGTCTCCGCTCCGGGAGAACTCCCCCCCGGCTTCCATTCGCTCCAAGACCGGGAGCAGGACCCTGCGGCTGGTACCCACCCGGTCCCGGAGCTGGGCGACGGTGAGTCCGGAAGGGGAGCGGCGCAGCTCCGACTCGATCTCCGACTCCAGCTGCTCCAGAGCAGATGTGGAGATCAGGCCACCCCCCGGCAGCCGTGCCGCCTCCCCACTCTGCACCAGATAACCCTCGACCTGACGGGTCAGCCCCGCGGCGCGCAGCTGCCCTGGTCCGGGGGGCAGCCTGCCGGCGGACCGCAGAAGCTGGGACACCCTCTCCACCTGAGGGGTCCGGCCCGGAGGGTGGCTCCCCACTTCGGCCACCGTTCCTCCGCGCTGCTCCAGCTGTCCCTCTGCGGCGAGCTCCGAGAGCAGGGCATCCCCCACCGCCGGGCGCGGCAGCCCTAGCTCCGACAGGAGCTGGCGCCGGGGCATCCCCGGCTCGAGGGGGTGGAGCCGCTGGTAGGACGCCACCCGCTCCAGGGCGCGTGAGCGGAGCTCGCTGACCCTGCGGGAGTCGATGTGGACCGGCCCCAGGCGGGCCAAGCGCCCGGACTCCTCGGCCGCCTGCAATGCAGCTGAGACGAGTTCCGGCGAGCAGCCGACCCTTCTGCCGACCTCGACGGCGGACAGCCCCGCCGGGGCCCACCCGGCCTCCAGGACCGCCAACGTGCCGAGATCCGGCTGGCGCTGGAGCACCCTCTCCCGGGCCGCCCACTGATCCAATGGGGCGTCCGCCCAGCGCCGGTGCCGGCGCGGGTGGGCGTCCAGGACCACTCCGCCCGCGAGCACCGACACCGGTCCCTGCCCCCTCAGGATGATCCGGTCGCCGGGGATCGCCCAGAGGGGGGACTCGACCAGTAGCTGCGCGAAGCCGCGGCCACCCGTAGCCAGCCGTTCCTCGCCCGCCAGCCAAACCCGCCCACGGCTGGCGGCGGTGCCACAGAGGACCTCAACCTGAGCCCCCTGGCGCAGCCCGGAAGCGCCCACCTCCGGGACCTCGATGAGACAGTCCATGAGCGTGGTGCCGCTGGCGTCCCCGGGACGGGCGAGCACGCTCCCGCGGGGGGCCAGCTCCGCTGGCACCCCACGCAGGGAGGCGGCCAGCCTTCCTCCCGGCTCCACCGCCTCGACAGCCCGGCCCCTCCGCTGCAGCTCCAGGATTCGGCCCCGGGCTCCGGAAGGGAAGACCTCCATCTGTTGGCCGGACACGAGCCGACCGTCCATGAGAACCCCGGTCACCACCGTTCCCACCCCTGGGCGGGAGAAGCTGCGGTCGACGTGGAGCCGGGGGATGCCCCGGTCCTGGGGGGCGGCGATGGCCGCCAGCTCCGCCTCGATGGCGGCGGCTAGCTCCGGGAGGCCCACGCCGGTGGCCGAGCTGGTCACCACCATCCGGGTCGCGGCCACCCCGGCCTGAGCCAGCAGCGCGAGGGAGCTCCGGCCGACACCCTCGGCACGCTCGGGGGCCGCATCCCCCTTGGTGACCGCGACCAGGGCGGAGCGGACGCGGAGCAGTCGCAGCACCGCCGCGTGCTCCCGGGTCTGGGGCATCACCCCGTCGTCCGCGGCCACGCAGAGCAGCGCCAGGTCGATGGAACGGGCCCCCACGGCCATGGTGCGCAGGAAGCGCTCGTGGCCAGGCACATCCACCACCGAGACCTCCTTGCCCGAGGGAAGTCGCAGGGGGGCGAAGCCCAGCTCAATGGTCATCCCCCTGGCCCGCTCCTCCGGAAGTCGGTCGCAGTCAACCCCGGTGAGCGCCCGCACCAACGCGGTCTTGCCGTGGTCTATGTGCCCGGCGGTCCCCACGGTGAGCTCGGTCACGCGGCGGCCCCCAGGACGGCCGCCAGGGCGGCGATCAGCGCTGCGTCCTCCCCGGGAAGGACGCAGCGCGCATCGATGACTATCCCACCCGGACGCTCCAGGCAGAGCACAGCGGTCTCGGCCGCGAGGAGCCGGCGCCTGACCGCCCCCGGCTGGGGACAGCGGATGTGGATGCCGAAGGAGGGCAGCGGGTCCCCGGGGGTGGTGCCGCCCCCGACGGCTCCCTCCGTGGCCGTCACCTCGACCTCAAGGCCAATTCGGCGGAGCTGGGCGGCCCACCCCTCCGACCTCCGCCGCAGCCGCCGCGGATCCGCCCGGAGCATCGCCCACACCGGAACCCCGTCCATCCCCCCGGGCTCCTCGATGCAGCGCACGGTCTCCTCGAGGGCCGCCAGCTGGAGCTTGTCGGGGCGCAGGGCCCGCGCCAGGGGATGGCGGCGAAGCCGCTCCACCAGCTCCGCCCGTCCCAGAACCAGTCCGGCCTGGCTGGCGCCCAGGAGC
>JAKBTP010000161.1 GCA_021844355.1 bacterium
CGCTGTGTCGGCTTCGCCCTCAGCGGCCGGGTCCTCCCGGGTGATGATCCCCAGAGCCTGTCCATCCTCGGCGGAGAGGAAGCGCGCCGCCAGCCAGCGGAAGATGTAGTCCACGATCGACTTGGCGATCGGGATCTCCGGGTTGGTGGTGTAGCCGGCGGGCTCGAAGCGGCTGTGAGCGAACTTGGCGCAGAACAGCCGGAGCGGGACTCCGTACTGGAGCGCCACCGAGACGGCGGTGGCGAAGGAGTCCATCATCCCGCTGAGGGTGCTGCCCTCCTTGGCCATCTTGAGGAAGATCTCGCCGGGCTGGCCGTCCTCATAGAGGCCGACGGTCAGGTAGCCCTCGTGCCCCTGGATCTCGAACTTGTGAGTGATGGCGGCGCGCTCGGAGGGCAGCCGATGCCGCGCCGGGCGAGCCTCGACCACCTCCTGGCCGGTGTAGGTGGCCTGACGCTGGGAGGTGGAGAGGGGCTGGCTGCGCTTGCTCCCGTCGCGGTAGATGGCGATCGCCTTCATCCCCAACTTCCAGGCGTCAACGTAGGCCTGCTCCACGTCCTCCGGAGTGGCCAGCTGGGGCAGGTTCACGGTCTTGCTGATGGCGCCGGAGATGAAGGGCTGCACCGCGGCCACCATGCGCACGTGACCCTGCCAGCTGATGGACCGCTGGCCGTTGGCGGGTGAGAAGGCGCAGTCGAAAACCGCCAGGTCGTCATCGCGGAGGTGGGGTGCGCCCTCGATCGTGTCGTGCTCGTCGATGTAGGCCAGGATGTCGGAGATCGCCTCCTCCCCGTAGCCCAGCCGCACCAGCGCGGAGGCGACGGTTCCGTTGACCATCTTGAGGAGCCCGCCGCCGACCAGCTTCTTGTACTTGACGAGGGCGATGTCTGGCTCGACCCCGGTGGTGTCGCAGTCCAGCATGAAGGAGATGGTCCCGGTGGGGGCGAGGACAGTGGCCTGGGAGTTGCGGTATCCGTGAACCGCTCCCAGCTCATGGGCGTCGTCCCAGGACTTCCGGGCCGCGGCGAGCAGCTCCTGGGGCACGCTCTCCGTGCCCAGCTTGTAGGCCGCCGCCCGGTGCTTGTCCATCACCCGGAGCATCGGCTGACGGTTGGCCTCGAAGCCCTCGAAGGGCCCCACCTCCTTGGCGATCCGGGCGGACTGGGCGTATGCCTCGCCGGTCAGGATGGCGGTGAGGGCCCCGGCGTAGTCCCGGGCCTGGGGGCTGTCGTACGGGTAGCCGAGGGACATGAGCAGCGCCCCGAGGTTGGCGTAGCCCAGGCCGAGGGGCCGGAACTTGTGGCTGTTGGCGGTGATCTTCTCGGTGGGATAGGCGGCGAAGCCCACCAGGATCTCCATGGCGGTGAACATGATCTGGATGGTGTGGCGGTAGCCCTCCAGATCGAAGTCTCCCGCGGCGTCCATGAAGCGCATCAGGTTGATGCTGGCCAGGTTGCAGGAGGAGTCGTCGAGGAAGAGGTACTCCGAGCAGGGGTTGCTGGCATTGATCCGGCCCGAGTTGGGGCAGGTGTGCCATTCGTTGATGGTGGTGTCGAACTGCAGCCCGGGGTCGCCGCAGGCCCAGGCCGCCTCCGTGATCTGGCGCATCAGGTCCCGAGCCCGGTGGGTGCTGACCACCCGCTGGCGGTCGGTGACCGCGTAGGTGCGCCACTCCCGGTCCTCGAGCACGGCGCGCATGAACTCATCGGTCACCCGCACCGAGTTGTTGGAGTTCTGGAAGAAGACCGACCCGTAGGCCTCGCCGGTGAAGGAGCCGTCATAGCCGGCCTCGATGAGGGCCCAGGCCTTGCGCTCCTCGCGGACCTTGCAGTTGATGAAGTCGACGATGTCCGGGTGGTCGGCGTTGAGGATCACCATCTTGGCGGCTCGCCTGGTGGTGCCTCCGGACTTGATCACCCCGGCGAAGGCGTCGAATCCCTTCATGAAGGAGACCGGTCCGCTGGCCGTCCCCCCGGAGGCCAGGTGCTCCACCGAGGAGCGGATGGACGAGAGGTTGGTCCCCGTGCCGGACCCCCACTTGAACAGCATCCCCTCGGTCTTGGCCAGGGTGAGGATGGACTCCATCGTGTCCTCGACGGAGTTGATGAAGCAGGCGCTCACCTGAGGGTGCGGCTCGGCTCCCAGGTTGAACCACACCGGGCTGTTGAAGGCCGCCACCTGGTTGACCAGGATGGCGGTCAGCTCGGCGTGGAAGATCTCCAGGTCCTCCTCGGTGGCGAAGTACTGCCCCTGCCGGCCCCAGTCGCGGATGGTGTCCGCCACCCGGGAGATGAGCTGGCGGACACTGGTCTCCCTTTGCGGTGACCCCGCCAGCCCGCGGAAGTACTTCGAGACCACCACGTTGGTGGCCAGCTGGGACCAGGCCTTGGGGACCTCCACCTCCTCCTGGCTGAAGATGACCGCTCCCTTCTCGTTGGTGATGGTGGCCGAGCGCTTCTCCCAGGTGATGGCGTCGAAGGGATGGACCCCCTGGGTGGTGAAGTGGCGCTGCACGCGCAGCCCCGGTCGGCCGGCCGCCTCGGTCGACGGCCCCTTCCGCTGTGCCCCCCCGGGTGCGGGACTTGCTGAGACAGGCTCGGGGTCGCCGGCGGGTCGGTCCATGGGATCTCCTCCTGGCAGGACGTTCTGGGTGGACGAGGCGGCCCGGTCCCATATCTTGGGGTGAGGACCGGGCCCAGGCGCAATATCTTGGGCCTTTCGCCGCCTGGCGTCAAGCCCCCGGAGCCAGTTCGCTCTGCCGGGTACTATCCTAATAAGCGGCGGACGGTTGGGGCACCCGACGGTCTGCCGAGTGCCGCCCCATCTTGCCCTTGGAGGAAACGTGCCGGGCCGAACCCTGGAGGTGACTCTTCCGCAGATGGGGGAGTCGGTCACCGAGGGCGTGATCGGCAGCTGGCGCCACCAGGTGGGCGAGCAGGTGGCGGCCGGTGACACCCTGGTGGAGGTCCAGACGGACAAGATAGACGCCGAGGTGCCGGCACCTGAGGCGGGGCGCCTGGCCAGGATCCTGGCCCAGGAGGGCGACACGGTGGCGGTGGGGGCCCCCTTGGCTGTCCTCGAGGTAGAGGTGGATGAGCCGTCTGCCGAGCCCAGTGCCTCCGCGGACGGGACCGGCCAGGCCCCGGCGGCGGTGGTGGAGTCGGCCCCTCCGCCACAGGTGGTGGAGGTTCCGCTGCCCGCCCTGGGCGAGTCGGTCACCGAGGGCGTAGTGGGCAGCTGGCGCCACCAGGTCGGCGAGCAGGTGGCTGCCGGCGACACCCTGCTGGAGATCCAGACCGACAAGGTGGACGCCGAAGTGCCCTCCCCGGTGTCCGGGACGCTCGTCGAGATCCTCGTGGAGGAGGGCGCCACGGTGGCGGTGGGGACGCCGCTGGCCCGCGTCGCCACCGCGGGTGAGCTCGGACCGGTTTCCGTCGCCGCACCCGCCCGCCCAGTTCAGCCCGTCCCGGGTCCCCCGACCCGGGCAGCCGCTGAGGCGGACGCCACTCCCCTGGCCCGCAGGGCCGCTGCCCTCTCCGGGACCGACCTGGAGCGGGTGCGGGGCACGGGCCCAGGGGGCCTAATCCGCCGGGACGACGTCCTGCGGGCGGGGCAGGACGGTCCGGCGCGTGGGGAGGTGGTGCCCATCAAGGGCTCGGCCGCCGTCCTGGTGCAGGCCATGGAGGCCAGCCTTGGAGTGCCCACGGCGACCAGCTTCAGGACCTTCGAGGTCCCGGTGCTGGTGCAGCGCCGGCACCAGCTCAACGAGCTCCTCCGGACCGCCGGGCGTTCCCATCTGCGCTGCTCCTACACCCACCTCATCGCCTACGCGCTGGTGCGCGCGGCCCGCGAGATGCCGGCCTTCTCCGCGTCCTTCCGGAGCCTCGAGGGACGCCCGGGCCGAGCCCAGCAGCCCGGCGTCAACCTCGGGCTGGCGGTCGACGTGGAGCGCCGGGACGGCTCCCGCTTCCTGCTGGTGCCGGTCATAAAGGGGGCGGAGCGGCTGTCCTTCCAGCAGTTCCGGGCCCGCTACGAGGAGCTGGTGGACAGGACCCGGTCCGGGGGGCTGGCCGTGGAGGACCTCGAGGGGGCCACGCTGACCCTCACCAACCCCGGTGGGGTGGGGACGGTGGCTTCGGTTCC
>JAKBTP010000131.1 GCA_021844355.1 bacterium
GTGTTCGTGGTCGGGGCGGTGGTGCTCTGGGCCGCCGGGACGGTCCTCGGGCGGCTGGCCCTGCACGACGTCTCCTTCACCACCACCACGGCCATGCGCTTCACCCTCGCCCTCCCCATCCTGTTCGTGCTTCTGCTCACCAGCTCAGGAGGCCACTCGCCGCTTGCCGGGTATACCGCCGGTGAGCTGCCCGCCTTCTTGGGCATCGCCCTAATACCCGGGTTCCTGGCCCTCCTCCTGTACTACCGGGCGCTCTCCAGCACCCCCGCGTCGGTCTCGACCCTGGCTGAGCTCGGGTACCCCGCGGCGCTGTTCCTGGTCTTCTCCCTGCCGGCCCCGTACGGCTTCGCGGCCCCGCTCCGTCCCCAGGAGATAGTGGGGGCGGTCCTCCTCGCCGTCTCCGTGACCACCATGAACCTGCTCAAGGACCGCGGCCAGCTGGTGACCCTGAGGGGCCGGTCCGGGCTGTCGGCGGAGCCCGAGACCGTCTAGGAGGTGCCCGAGCCGGCGGCATCCGCGCGCCCCGGGCGAGGCGGATGAGGGCGGAGCCAGCTCCTGAGTCGGTCGTCCCAGCCGCTCCGGTCCCGGTCGTCTTCTCCTGGAGTGCGGGCAAGGACTCCACCTACGGGCTCAAGACCCTGCTGGCGGATGGCCGGTACCGGGTGGTGGGTCTGCTGACCACTCTCACCGAGGGATACGGGAGGGTGACCATGTCCGGCGTGCGGGAGGAGCTTCTCGATCGGCAGGCCGCGGAGCTGTGTCTTCCCCTCACCAAGGTCTGGATCCCACCTGCCTGCCCCAACCAGCTGTACGAGGCCCGCATGGAGGCTGGGCTCTCTGAGCTGAGGGCCCAGGGCGTCCGGCACCTCGCCTTCGCCGACCTCTTCCTGGAGGACGTGCGCGCGTACCGGGAGCGCTGGCTGGCGGGCCTCGACTGGACCGGCGTCTTCCCCCTCTTCGGCCGAGATACGCGCACCCTGGCCCGGGAGATGATCGCGTGGGGCCTACGGGCCACCGTGGTGTGCCTGGATCCTCAGGTCATGCCGCCTGAGTTCGCCGGGCGGGCCTTCGACGCCGCCCTGCTGGAGGCGCTGCCCCCATCGGTCGATCCCTGTGGAGAGCGTGGGGAGTTCCACACCTTCGTGCTGTCGGCGCCGATCTTCCGCCGCTCCATCCCCTGCCACCCGGGGGAGGTGGTGCAGCGCGACGGGTTCGTCTACTGCGACCTGGCCGCCGACTGACCCGGATCGGGGAGTCGCAGGATGCGCCGGGCCCGGGCCACCACCGCGTAGTCCACGAACTCCCCGTCCACCACCAGCGCCGACCGGCCCTCCTGCTCGGCAGCGGCGAAGGTGGAGAGGACACGCTGCGCCCACTCCCGCTCCTCTGCGGTGGGAGCGAAGACCCCGGCCACCACCTCGGCCTGCCGAGGGTGGATGCAGGCCTTGCCCTGGAACCCCATCTCCCTGGCGGCGACCGCCTCCGCCCGGAGTCCCGCCAGGTCCTGGAGGTCGAGGTGCACCGGGTCCAAGGGTGGCCCCACCCCCGCGCTCCGGCAGGCCACCACCAGCTCCGCCCGGGCCACGGCCAGGAGTGGGCTGGACGTCCCGATGCGGGTGCCCAGGTCCGCGGAGAGGTCCGCCAGACCGAGGGCGAGGGCGCACACCCTCGGGGAGGACCTGGCGATCTCCCGGGCCGCCTCCAGCCCCGCGGCGGTCTCCAGCAGCGGGAGGACCGACACCTGCCCCTCGGGCACTCCGCGCTCCCGCTCCAACCTGGTGAGGGTCCAGTCCAGCACCTCGACCTGGGCCGGGGATCCGACCTTCGGCACCATCACCCCCGCCAGCTGGGGCAGCACCACCGCCTCCAGGTCCGCCCTCCCCTCCGCCCCGGCAGGGGAGTTGACGCGCACGAAGGCCAGAGGACCACCCCCCTTCCGACCGCCCAACAGCTCGCGGGCGGCGCCCCTCGCCTCGGCCTTGCGATCCCGGCTGACGCCGTCCTCCAGATCGACGATCGCCACGTCGCAGCCCCCCTCGAGCGCCCTGCGGCAGTGGCGGGGACTGGTGGCGGGGGCGAAGAGCCAGGTGGCCAGACGGCCGTCGCGACCGAGGGAGGTGGCGCTCAGACCACCCCCTCCGCCTCCAGCCCTGGGTGCTCCTTCAGGAGACCGAGTTCTTCCAGGATCTCCTTGGTGTGCTGCCCCAGGGCCGGGCCGGTGGAGCTCACCCTCCCCGGGGTGCGGCTCAGCTTGGGCACCACGTCCACCAGCTGCATCGGGCCGAAGTGCGGGTCCTCCACCTCGACGAACGAAGGACGCTCCCTGAAGCTTGGGTCCTGGTGGATCTGGGGTATGTCCTGGACCGGGCCGACCGCGGCCTCCGCCCTCTCCATGATCTCGATCACCTCGGAGGCGGGGTGGCGGCCGATCCACTCCCCGATCACGGCATCCAGCTCCTCGACGTTCTCCAGCCGCGAGGCGTTGTCGGCAAACCGCGGGTCGTCCGCCAGCTCGGGCCTGCCGATGGCGGCGAAGACCCGGCGGGCGATCGAGGGGGTGCTGGCCGACAGCGCCACCCAGTTGCCGTCCCGGCAGCGATAGACGTTGCGGGGTGCGACGTGCACGCTGCGACTCCCGGTCCGCTGCCCGGCGATCCCCAGCTGGCTCCAGTCCAGGAGCGAGGGCTCGATGAGGCGCAGCACGGAGTCGCAGAGCGAGAGGTCGATGCGCTGGCCCAGGCCGTCTCCCCGCTCCCGGGCCCGGAGCGCCAACATCACGGCGAACGCTCCCATGATCCCCGCCACCCCGTCCGCCAGCCCCATGTTGGGGAGGGTCGGGGGGCCGTCGGGCTGGCCGGTGAGGTGGGCGAAGCCGGAGCGGGCCTCGGCGAGCGTCCCGAACCCCGGTCGGCGGGCCAGCGGCCCTGCCTGGCCGAACCCGGAGATCTCCAGCAGGATCACGCCAGGGTTGGCCGCCGCCATCCACTCGTACCCGATCCCCCAGGCGTCCAAGGTCCCGGGCCGGAAGTTGGCGATCACCACGTCGGTGCGACCGACCAAAAGGCGGAGGATCTCCGCCCCCCCGCGGGTGCGCAGGTCCAGGGTCAGGGAGCGCTTGTTGCGCGAGATGGACTTCCAGTAGACCGACTCCCCGGCCTTCCTGGTTCCCCAGCGCCGCTGCGGGTCTCCCTCCCCCGGCTTCTCAACCTTGATGACGTCGGCGCCGAACTCGGCCAGGTAGGCGGCGGCAGCGGGAGCCGCCATCATGGTGGCCAGGTCCAGGACCCGGACGCCTGCCAGGGGAGGAAGAGCCGTCGGGCCACCCTCAGCCACCTTCAACCTCCGCCGCCAGCCGGGCCCGGGAGTCACCGGGGCGGGTGCGCTCCAGCCCCTCCTGGAGGGCACGGCTCCGCTCCAGGTAGCGTTCCAGGCTGAGGAAGTGGGCCGCCCGGCTCCCGCCCCCACCCGCCAGCTCTCGGACCCGGCGCCCCAGCTCTGCCAGCCTCGTCTGGTCGATCCCGGTTTCGAAGCCCTCCGCCAGGAGCAGGTAGTTCAGGTCCTCGGTCGCGTAGTTGCCGAACTCCAGCGAGGGATGCCTTAGCGCGATCCCCGCCCCCACCCCACCCACGGCTCCCTCCAGCATCTCGGCACCGGCCCGCAGGGCCGCCAGGGCGTTGGCCGGGGCGAGGCCGGCGAGGGTGTGCAGGTGCACCCCGAGCCGGAGGTGAGGGAAGCGCTCCCGGAGACCCGAGACGCGGTCGGCCACCAGGCTGGGCCAGGCCAGGCCCACGCTCTCCCCCAGCCAAAGCTCTTTCACCCCCAGGTCGGCGATCCGGCCCACCAGGGAGAAGAGCCGCTCCGGTGCGATGACGCCCTCGTAGGGGCAGACGAAGGCTGTCGCCACCGCCGCCACCATCTCCGCACCGGAGGCGGACGCCGCGCGGAAGACCTCCGCGCCCTCCTCCAGCCCCCGCTCCTGGTCCATGTTGGAGTTGAGCCGCTGGTAGGTGGGGCTGGCCGCGATCAACCAGGCCAGCTTCGGGATCCCCGCGTCCAGCGCCCTGCCGGCTCCCCGCAGGTTGGGCACCAGGGC
>JAKBTP010000155.1 GCA_021844355.1 bacterium
ACGTTCTCGATCAGGTTGTCGATCACCACGTCCTGAGCCACGGCGGCCGCGGACACCCCGGAGGGCAGCGGGTGCGTCGTGGAGACGGTGTAGACGGGGGTCTGGACCTCGGATCTGGGAACCCGCACCCCGGGCGCGATTGTGGTCGGGGATGCGCTGGGGAACGGGCTGGCGGACGGTATCGCTACCGGAGGCGCAGCGCCGCAACCCACGGCGAGACAGACCGCGGCCAGCACCGGAGCCAGCCGCCAAACCCCGTGTGAGGTACGCACCAAGGCCAGGTCCCCCACCTGCGCCCACACCGCCTTGCCCGGCGGCGAAGTTCGAAGGATAGGTCCTGGCGGGACTCGTGGCAAGGGTCGGCCGGCAGAGTTCACGGGATCTCTACCACCATCACCAGTCCCAGCTCCTCAGCGGCCTGGCCGAGGCAGGCCCGCAGCCACTCCCAGGATCCCCGCTCCACCAGCTGGACGCTGGTCCCCCGCTCACCCGTCCGCGCGTCGTAGGTGGAGTTCAGCGTCGGCGCCCAGTCCTCCTCCAGATACCGCCCTACCCGAGCGGCCAGCTCCCGGTCACCGGCCACCTCGATCTCGGGCCACCGGACGACTACCGCCGCGCCGCTGCCGGGGTCGGCAAGACGGTAGGCAGCCATCACAGCCGTCCCCGAACTGGGTGGACCAGGCGCTGACGGGGTGGGGGCAGGGCCGGCTCCCGGGGGCCGAGACGAAGCTCGGCGTCCCGCCAGGGCAGGACCAGCAGACGCCAGCCTTCCTCCAGAGCGGGCAGCTCGCGCAGCGGCTGCTCCAGCTGCAGGCAGCGGAAGATCTCCGCCAGGGTCTCGCACGGCTCGTCCTCCGCATATGGGCTCACCGACGGGTGCCGAACCAGGGCACCGCGCAGCTCCGCCTCCGGGATCCCGGTTCTGCTGGCGAGACCGCGGGCGCCGCGCTCCTCGGCCATGATCGAGAGGGCGATTCTGGAGGCCGGCTGCAGGCTGAGCGAGGGGCCGTGCCCGTCGTCAGAGCGTCCGCGGGGCCCGTGAAGCGGCAGCTGGCGGTCCAGAACGGCCGGACCCGGCTGCCGGGGATCGGCCACGGGCAGCTCCGGAGCCCACCTGGGGTCCAGGTCCAGGAGCCGCCCCAGGAGGTGGGTCTGGAGCTGATCCAGCGAACCGTGGCCCGCCATATACGGCCAGGGATCGTCCCCGGGATGGGGCAGCCAGCCGCCGGCGGCCACCAGCCTCACGTAGTCGCGCAGGGGGATCCCCCCGCGGAAGTCCTCCACCAGGGCATGCCCGCACTCATGCACCAGGGTGGACAGGAGGAACCGGCGGCGCAGGGTGGGGCGCTGGCTGAGCCTGGTCACCGGCTCGAGGTCGGGCCAGTCCACGTTCACCCTCAGGGTGCCGCGATGCCAGGTGGCGAGGGTTCCGGGCAGGAATCCGGAGCCGGGGTCGAGGCAGAGGCGGTCGATCAGCCCGCGCATCAGGTCCTTCACCTGGAGCGGGAGCCGGTCCAGGGCGGTCACCACCTCCAGCTGGCGGTCCGTCAGCCCCGGACGGCCCTGGGGAGGGGCGGAGAGGGAGAGCGCGAACTGCTCCTCGGCCCATCTTGCCGCGGGCAGTCCCCGGCTCAGGTAGGCGGAGAGGGGCTCGAACTGCAGGGGCAGGTAGTACGGAGCCAGTCGGGTCGGGGCGGGCACACCGCCTTCGTCCCCCGAGGCCCAGCGCCGGAGGCGGAGGTCAGCTCATGTCTGGCCAGACGGCCGGTTCCGCCTCGCCGCTCTCTCCCTCTTCGCCCCCGACCCGCTGCTGGAAGCGCGCCGCCACCATCTGCTGGGCCATGGCCTTGGGAATCCCGAACTTCACCAGCGACTTGACCTCGTCGGCCATCACCTTGTCGCGGGCGGTCTCCACGGCGGTGATCAGGTCCTCGAGCGAGACCGTGCCTTGCTTCACCATCCCATGGTACCCGGGCTGCCTTGCGCCCAACCCAGCGGCATCCGGCTCCTCGTCAGACCGCCAGGGCGGTCAGGTTGGGATTGAGGCAGAACCCCTCGTAGTCGATGGGCGCGGTGATCGTGGGGTGCTCACCGCACACCGGGCAGTTGGGGTCCTTGCGGATCCGGAACTCCCGGAACTCCATCGCCAGCGCGTCCACATGCAGCAGCCGCCCGCTGAGCAGGTCGCCTATCCCCAGGATCAGCTTCACCACCTCGGTGGCCTGCACCAGCCCCACCAACCCCGGGAGCACGCCCAGCACCCCGGCCTCGGCGCAGGAGGGCGCCTCCTCGGGAGGGGGGGGCGAGGGGTAGCGGCAGCGGTAGCACGGAGAGGCTCCCGGGACCATGGTGGTCACCTGACCCTCGAAGCGGAAGATGCCCCCGTCCACCAGGGGCTTGCCCAGGAACACCGCCACGTCGTTGACCAGGTAGCGGGTGGGGAAGTTGTCGCACCCGTTGACGATCACGTCGTAGTCGCCGAGCACCGCCTCGGCGTTGGAGCTGTCCAGGTGCAGGTTGTGCTCCACCACCTGCACCTCGGGGTTTAGGGCCCGCAGCGCCACCGCCGCGGACTGGGTCTTCAGCATCCCCAGCCGCTCCTCGGTGTGGATGATCTGGCGCTGGAGGTTGCTCCGCTCCACCTTGTCGAAGTCCACCAGCCCGATGGTCCCCACCCCCGCGGCCGCCAGGTAGTAGGCGACCGGGGCGCCCAAACCCCCCGCCCCGATGATCAGCACCCGGGAGTCGAGGAGGCGCGCCTGCCCCTCCTCCCCCACCTCGGAGAGCAGGAAGTGGCGGCTGTAGCGCTCGCGCTGCTCGGGGGTCAGCTGGCGCGGCATCCGGTAGGGGAAGCCGCGATCCTTCCAGGAGCTGAAGCCGCCCTTGAGCGAGCGGACGTCGCTGTACCCCATCTGGCGCAGGGTCCGGCCCGCCAGCAGGGAGCGGACACCCGCCGCGCAGTAGACCGTCACCGGCCGGGAGCGGTCGGGGATCGCCGCCTCCACCTGCAGCTCCAGGTAGCCGCGGGGGATGTGGATGGCCCCGGGGATCAGCCCCTGGGCGACCTCCTCGGGCTCGCGGACGTCCAGGACCAGGTGCTGGGGGTCCCGCTCCAGGGTCTCGCGCAGCCATGGACAGTCAACCTCGGGGACTTCGAGGCGGGCCTGCTCCAGTAGGTCTCTTGAGTTGACGGTCATCTGTCGCTCCCAGCCGACTTGGCACCCTGGTCGGAAATCCGACCTGGGAACAAGGATAACGCTCCCAGATCAGGCTGGCAGCCGGCGCATCTCCCCCGCCAGCACGTGCACGTGGAGATGGGGCACTGTCTGACCGCCCCCGGCGCCCACGCTCACGTAGAAGCGGTACCCCTCGGCGTGGCCGAGCTCCTCCGCCACCTTGTGGGCGGCCTGGGTGAGCCGCAGCCAGAGCTGCGCATCGTCCAGCTGGCGCAGGTCGTCGATATGGCGCTCGGGGACCACCAGGGCGTGCGTGGAGGCGGCGGGGTGGATGTCGAGGAAGGCGATGATGCCCTCCTCGCGCAGCACCACGTTGGCGGGCAGCTCGCCCGCCACGATCCGGCAGAAGACGCAGTCGTCGGGCATGGAGCCATCTTAGAGTCGGGCTGCGCCTGGGGCGAGGGCGGCCCGGCTGCGCCGATCCGCTTACGCCTGGTACGTTCCCCCCATCGCCCCCCCAGAACCCCGCCACCAACCGTCTCCGGCCCGGCCCGGGGCCGCCCCGGCGGAGCTGCGGCGCCTCCCTCGCGCAAGCTGGGCGGAGGCCCCGGCCTGATGGCGCACCTGGACCTCTCCCACCTGGGCGAGGAGCTCCGCTCGGAGCTGGTGGGCCGGAGCCGGTTGCGGAGGCGTCCGTTCCGGCTGGGAGTCCTGGTGGAGGAGGGCAACGTCGCCGGAGGGTCCTTCGCCCGCTCCCTGGAGCGGGAGTCCCAGGGGGCCGGGATCGAGGTGGACCATCGCCGGGCGCCCCGGGACGACCC
>JAKBTP010000001.1 GCA_021844355.1 bacterium
GGCGGGTCACCTCACCTCCCTCCACCGTCACGTCCAGCAGCTGATCCCGGCCGACCCGGACGTCCTCCCGAAGACGCTCCAACTGGTTGGCGCGGCCGCCCAGGCGGCGGGCGAAGGCGGAGGTGGCGACCTCCACCAGGTCGGGGTGGGCGACCCAGGTGCCATCGAAGCCCTGCCCCGCCTCCCGCTCCTTGTCCTGGGCCACCCCGAGGAGGGCCCTCTCGGTGGCGGCCTGGTCGCGCCGGCTGGGCACCAGGGCCGCCATCCCCCCTATGGCGTGGGTGCCCCGGGAGTGGCACACCCGGACCAGGAGCTCGGCGTACGACCGCATGAAGGGCACCGCCATGGTGACCTGGGCCCGGTCCGGGAGCAGAAACCGGGGCTCGTCCCGGAACTTGCGGATGATCGAGAAAAGGTAGTCCCAGCGCCCGGCGTTCAGCCCCGCCGCCCTCCCTCGCAGCTCGAAGAGGATCTCCTCCATCTCGAAGGCGGCGAGGATGTTCTCGATCAGGACCGTCACCCGGATGGTCCCCCGGGGCAGCTCCAGAAGCTCCTCCGCCAGGCTGGCCGCCTCCTCCCAGAGCCGGGCCTCCCGATGTCCCTCCAGCTTGGGCAGGTAGAGGTAGGGGCCGCTCCCCCGCGCCAACAGCTCTCTGGCGTTGTGGAAGACGAAGAGGCCGAAGTCGAAGAGGCTGGCGGAGGCCGACTCCGAGTCGATCAGCAGGTGCTTCTCCGGCAGGTGCCATCCCCGCGGCCGGACCATGAGGGTGGCGATCTTCTTGTCGAGGCGGTAGGCCCGGCCGTCAACGTCGAGGCTGAGCTCCCGGCGCACCGCCCTCCGCAGGTTGGCCTGCCCCTCCACGCAGTTGGACCAGGTGGGGGAGTTGGCGTCTTCGAAGTCGGCCATGTAGGTCCGAGCCCCGGAGTTGAGGGCGTTGATCATCATCTTGGCGTCCACCGGGCCGGTGATCTCCACCCACCGGTCCTGGAGGTCAGCGGGCGCCGGGACGACCCTCCAGGTCCGGTCCTCGCGGACCGCTGCGGTCCCGCCCGGGAAGTCCGGGAGCTGGCCGGAGCTGATCTCCAGCTGGCGCTTCCGGCGGTCCTTGAGGATCTCCTCCCTCCCGGCGCGCAGCCGGCGCTCCAGGGTGGCCACGAACTGCAGCGCCCCCTCGGTCAGGACCTCCTCCTGGGCGGGACCGCAGTCCTGGAGGACCTGGACCGTGGGGAAGGGGGGGTTCACGGCAGGGGCGCCGACTCGAACTGGGCCTCCTCGGTGGAGCCGCGCAGGGCCAGGGTCTCGCTGTCCCCCCCGGTCACCGTCTCCAGCACCTGGTCGAAGTAACCGGCACCGACCTCTGCCTGGTGGCGGGTGGAGGTGTATCCCTGGAGCTCGAGCTCGAACTCCCGCTGCTGGAGGTGGACGTAGGCCGTCATCCCCTCGGTGGCGTACCCCTTGGCCAGCTCGAACATGGCCGCGTTGGCGACGTGGAACCCCGCCAGGGTCACGAACTGGAAGCGGTATCCGAGCTCGCCCAGCCGGCGCTGGAAGGCGGCCACCTCCGTGTCACTGAGATGGAGCTTCCAGTTGAAGGAGGGGGAGCAGTTGTAGGCCAGGATCTTGCCCGGGAACCGGGCGTGGATGGCCTGGGCGAAGGCCTCGGCCTGGCGGATGTCCGGGGTCGAGGTCTCGAACCAGAGGGCATCGGCGTAGGGCGCGTAGGCCAGGGAGCGGGCGATCACCGGCTCCAGCCCGGGCCGCACCCGGTAGTACCCCTCGGAGGTGCGCTCCCCGGTGAGGAACTGGGCGTCCTGCGGGTCGGCATCCGAGGTGAGGAGGGTGGCGCTCAACGCGTCGGTGCGGGCCACCAGCACGGTCGGGACTCCGGCCACGTCCGCCGCCAGCCGCGCCGCCACCAGGGTGCGGACGAACTGTGAGGTCGGGACCAGCACCTTGCCTCCCAGGTGCCCGCACTTCTTCTCCGAGGCCAGCTGGTCCTCGTAGTGCACCCCGGCCACCCCCGCCTCGATCATCTGCTTCATCAGCTCGAAGGCGTGGAGCGGACCCCCGAACCCGGCCTCGGCGTCGGCCACGATGGGCACCACCCACTCGCGGTCGTGCTGCCCCTCGGCCCAGGCGATCTGGTCGGCCCGGACCATGGCCCGGTTGAGCCGGGAGGCGAGGGCCGGCGCCGAGGTGGAGGGGTAGAGGCTCTGGTCGGGGTAGGTCTCCATGGCGAGGTTGGCGTCCGCCGCCACCTGCCACCCGGAGAGGTAGATGGCGCCGAGACCGGCCCGCACCATCTGCACCGCCTGCTGGCCGGTCAGGGCGCCCAGCGCAGGGACGTACTCCTCCCGGTTCAGCATCTCCCAGAGCCGCTCCGCGCCCCGGCGGGCCAGGGTGTGCTCCACGAGGAAAGAGCCCCTAAGGCGGAGGACGTCGGCAGCGGAGTAGGGACGGGTCACCGAGCGCCAGCGATCTGCGGACCAGCTGCTCTCCAGCTCCTCCGGCGCGGTGTGACTGTGGGTGGGCTCCAGGGACATCGGCACTCCTCCATGGCGGGGGGGTGTGAGCCTGAGACGGCCACCACCGGGTACGCGTCCCGCCCCCGAGCGGCGCGAGCGCGCGTCCAGGCGGGGGCAGATCAGGCGACCATCGCCGAAGCCTAATCTGCCCCCTTGCCGGTGTCAACCGCCGGGCGCGCGAGCGGTCCCTTGCCGCCTCTGAGCGGCGGAGGTGGAAGATGGCTCCCGGCCCGAGTTCAGCCCCTCAGCCGCCTGGACCTCCGTCCCCACTCCGCGGCCTGACTCGGCGAGGCACACTGAGGCCGGCTCAGCGCGCGGCGCCCCGCCGCGCCGATCCCCTGACCTGAGTGGCGTTCGAGGCGTAAGGAGGGAGAGATGGACGGTGCTGGCCTGGTCGAGGGCTTCCTCGAGGTGGGCGACGGCCAAGTGTGGTACCGACGCTATGGGGATTTCGGCTCGCGCCCACCGCTTCTCTGCCTCCACGGCGGGCCGGGCATGCCACACGACTACCTGGAGCCATTGACGGCGCTCGCTTCCGAACGAGCAGTGATCTTCTACGACCAGCTGGGATGCGGACGGTCTCCCGTGGCTGGACCCGCGCCGCACTGGTCGGTAGCGAGGTTCCAGGCCGAGCTGGAGCGGGTTCGCGCCGGTCTCGGGCTGGCCGACATCCACCTGTTCGGCCACTCTTGGGGCGGGATGCTGGCCATGAGGCACGCTCTTCAAGGTGCCGGAGGGATCCGCAGCCTCGTCCTCTGCAGCGCTCCTGCCAGTGTCTCGCGATGGCTGGCAGACGCCGGAGTCCTGCGCGAGCAATTGCCCGCGTCGGTGCGCGCGACCCTCAGCAGCCATGAGGGACCGGGGTGGTTCGCCTGCCCCGAGTACCAGGGCGCGGTGGCGGAGTATTACCGCCGCCATCTCTGCCGACTGGAGCCCTGGCCGCCGGCACTGGAGCGGACGATGGCCGGCCTGGGCCAAGCGCCCTACCAGGCGATGTGGGGGCCGAGCGAATTCGGTCCAGTGATCGGGGAGCTCCGTGACTGGGAGCTGCTGGGCAGCCTGGGCCAGATCCGGGTGCCAACGCTGGTGACCGGGGGAAGGTTCGATGAGGCCACCCCTGGCCACATGGCTGAAGTGGCGACCGCCATCCGCGGGGCGAGTCTGGAGATCTTCGAGGCCAGTTCCCACACGGCCTTCCTCGAGGAGCCCGAAGCCTACCTGGAGCGGGTGCGAACCTTCCTGCGGCAGGCGGACTAGGGCCGATCGCTGCCACGCCCGGGGCACGAGGTGGCGAAGAGCGGCTCGCAGCGCGCAACAGCGCGGGGCCGCAGCGGTGCCGCCAGGTCGACCGGCGATGCTCCGTCTCTGCGCTGGTGCACGGCTTCTCGGCATCCGTCCATCACACCGGTCAGATGGGCTGAAACCGGCAGAGTCGAAGTCCGGTGGGTGGGA
>JAKBTP010000056.1 GCA_021844355.1 bacterium
GCCTCCTCCCCCTCCTGGAGCCGTCCCGCCCCCACACCGAGGAGCCGGACGCCCGGCTCGTACACCGCCTCCAGCAGCTCCTGGGCGGACCGGGAGAGCTGCAGGTCAAGGCAGGAGGGGGTGGCGAGGGCTTGCTGGCGGGTCACGGTTCGAAAGTCCTGGAAGCGGACCTTGAGGGTGACGGTCCCGGCCAGCAACCCCTGGGCCCGAAGACGGCCCGCCACCGCGAAAGCCATCTGCCGCACCATCCTCCGGGCCTCGTCCGAGGAGGTCAGGTCCACCTCGAAGGTCCGCTCCCGGCTGATCGACCGGGGCAGGCCGGGAGGGACCACCGGGCTGGGGTCGTGGCCCCGGGCCCGAGCCTGGAGCTGCACCCCCTGGGACCCGAGGGCAGCCAGCAGCGAGGGGTGGTCCAGCCCGGCCAGGTCGCCGATCGTCCTCGCGCCCAGGAGCTTCAGCCTCTCCACGGTCTTGGGTCCGGCACCGGGCAGCCGCTCCAGCGGGAGGGGCGCCAGGAACCCCGCCTCCCCTCCGGGCGGGACCACCACCAGCCCTTTTGGCTTGCGCAGGTCGGAGGCCACCTTGGCCACCGTCTTGCAGGTCGCGACCCCCACGGAGCAGGGCAGCCCCAGCTCGGAGCTGAGCCGGCGCTGGATGGTGGCGGCGATCGTTGGGCCCTCCCCGGCCAGTAGCCTGGACCCACCGACGTCCAGGTAGGCCTCGTCGAGGGACCCCGGCTCCACCAGGGGGGTGTAGTCGCGGAAGACGGCGAAGACCTGCTTGGAGAGTTCGGCGTAGTGGGCGATGTCCACCGGGAGGACCACCAGCTCCGGACACTGGCGCAGGGCCGCCGAGAGCGGCAGCGCCGATCTCACCCCAAACGCCCGGGCCTCGTAGGAGGCGGCGCTCACCACAGCCCGGCCTGGCCGGCGCGGCTCGCCAGGGCGGAATTCGGCCCCTCCCGCCACCACCACCGGGCGGCCGGTCAGCTCCGGCCGGCGGAGCAGCTCGCAGGAGACGAAGAAGGCGTCCAGATCGGCGTGGAGGATGCTCCGGGCCGTGCCCACGCCGCCCCCTTCCTCAGCCGGCGGATCCGAAGGTGCGCTCGGCCAGCTCCTCAACTCCCGCCATCCGCTCCCTCACCTGGAGGTCGAGCTCATGCCAGAGCGCACCCACCTCCTCCTGCACCGCCGCCGCGGCGCCGGCGAGGGGAACGTCCCGGGCCTCGCCCAGTCGGCGCTTCAGCTCCACCGCCTCGCGCTGCAGGGTCCTCGGGGACACGGTCACCCGGAGCGGCATCCCGCGCAGGTCGGAGTCCGCGAACTTGATCCCGGCGCTCACGTCCCGGTCGTCGTAGAGGGTCTCGATCCCGGCTCCTTCCAGCTCGTGGTAGAGGCGCTGCGCCGCCTCGACGACAGCGGGGTCGGCGCCCACCTGGACCAGCGCCACCTGGAAGGGCGCTATGGAGATCGGCAGGGCCAGGCCGCGCTCGTCGTGGTGCTCCTCGGCGACGCAGGCCAGGAGCCGCCCCAGACCGATGCCGTACGAGCCCATGACCACCGGCCGCTGACGCCCCTCCTCGTCCGTGTACACGGCACCCAGCGCCTCGCTGTAACGGGTGCCGAGCTGGAAGATGTTGCCGTACTCGATGCCGCGCCGGAGGTCCAGGGGCCCGCCGCAGCGGGGACAGGGGTCGCCGCCCACCGCGGCCGCCAGCGGCAGCTCCTGGTCCACCTGGCCGTCCCGGTCCAGGTTGAAGTTGCGCAGGTGCCATCCCTCCCGGTTGGCACCCGCGACCAGATTGCGCCGGCGCCGGAGGCTGGAGTCGGCTACGACAGTGACCGCGGCCCGGTCCAGCCCCCGCGGCGACATGTAGCCGGCCACCGCGCCCACCTGAGCCAGCTCTTCGGCGGTCGCCGCCCGGAGCTCGACCGCCCCGGTGGCCTGGCGGAGGCGGGCGAGGTTCACCTCCCGATCTCCGGGGACCACCGCCAGCACCACCCGCCCCTCCCCCCCGCGCTCTAACTCGGCGAGGTAGCCCACCGCCTTCGCCACCCTGGACAGCTCCACCTGAAGGGCGGCCGCCACCTCGGCGACGGTGGTGCAGCCGGGGGTTGCCACCTCCTCGAGGGGCAGATCCGGGGTCTCCTCGGCCGGTGCCTCCAGCCGCTCCGCGACCTCCTGATTGGCGGCGTACCCGCAGCGGGGGCAGAGCAGCAGGGTGTCCTCCCCCTGGTCGGAGAGGTACATGAACTCATGGGCGACCTTGCCGCCCATCATCCCCACATCGCTGAGCACCGCCGCCACCGGAAGGCCCGCCCGGGCCGCGATCCGGAAGTAGGCGTGGAAGTGCTTGCGGTAGGCGGCGAGCAGCCCCTCCGAGTCCCGGTCCAGGGAGTAGGCGTCCTTCATCCAGAACTCCCTGGTGCGGATCAGGCCGGCCCGAGGGCGCGGCTCGTCCCGGAACTTGGTCTGGATCTGGTAGACGATCCGGGGCAGGTCCCGGTAGGAGCTGATCTGGCTGGCCGCCAGGTCGGCCACCACCTCCTCGTGGGTCATGGCCACCACCATCTCCCGGCCGCGCCGGTCCTGGAAGCGAACCAGCGTCTCGTCGACGTCCTGCCACCTTCCCGAGCGCTGCCAGATGTCCGCGGGCTGGACCACGGGCATGGCCACCTCCTGCCCTCCGATGGCGTTCATCTCCTCACGCAGGATCCGCCGGATCCGCTCCTGGGAGCGCGCCCCCAGGGGGAGCAGGCTGAAGATTCCGGCGGCCAGCTGCTGCAGGTAGCCGGCGCGCAGGAGCAGCTGGTGGGAGAAGAGCTCGTCCGAGGGCGCCGCTCTCAGGGTCGCGCCGAAGAGCTGGCTCACCCTCATTTGCCGCCAGTTTACCGGCAGTGGGCGGCAGGAACCGAAGGCCGGGGCCGGGGCCGCGGGAGGACCATACGCCGCCGCCGTGGAGCCCGGGATATCGCTGATCGCGCTCGGTGTCTCGGATCTGGAGCGTTCCTTCCGCTTCTACCGGGATGGGCTGGGGCTCCCTACCACAGGGGGGCCCGAGGACGGGATCGTCTTCTTTCAGCCCTGAGGCGTGACGCTGGAGCTGTTCCCGTACTCCCAGCTGGCCGCGGATGTGGGCCCCGGTTGGGACGTTCCCCGTTCCAAGTTCCCCGGCATCACTCTGGCCCAGAACGTGCGCCAGCGCCACCAGGTGGACGAGCTGCTCCCGCGGGCCCAGGAAGCGGGAGGACAGATCGTGAAACCGGCGAATGACACGGGCTGCGGACGCTACGGCGGATACTTCGCCGACCCCGACGGCTGCCTGCTCGTCCCCTGAAGCGCGGGGAAAGGCGCGCCGGTTCCTCTCATCCCTCCCGGCGACCGGGAAGGCGACCGCTACCCCAGTGCCGTCCCTGGGAACCGGCCGGCTGGACCGCGCGGTCCCTCGCGGTCAGGCGTAGAGCCTCGGGGTGCGGCGAACCAGCTCCCCGATCTCTTCGAACGAGCCGAGCCGGCGGACTGTATGGTCGGGCGCTGCCTCCGCCCCCGGGGCCAGAAGCGGCAGAAGGCCGGCTCGCCCCGCCCCCTGGATGTCGGCCGTCCATTCGTCCCCCACGAACCAGGCCTCGTCTGGGGCCACCCCCAGCCTGCCGAGAAGGAGCTGGAAGGCGAGAGGAGAGGGCTTGCGGACCCCTACCTCGCTGCTGAACATGGCGACGTCGAACAGCGGCGCCAGCCGCACCCGGCGGAGGATGCCGTGGAGCACCGACGGAGGGTAGGGCGCGTTGGATAGGAGCCCCACCCTGAGGCCCTCCGCCCGAAGTTCGGAGAGGGCCTCAAGCACCCCGGGGCGCACCGACACCACCTCCGCCCACGGGGGCTGGAGCACCTCGCAGGCCACGGCCCCCGCCTCGGCCGGGAGCCGGCGGCGGAGGACGTGGCCGAGCGCCCTCCCGTACA
>JAKBTP010000083.1 GCA_021844355.1 bacterium
GGTCGCGGCGGCTCCCCTGCCGCCCCCGGGGCCGGCTCAATGGGCAGCCAAAGTTCGCTCTCGGGATTCTCGGGATCTGTCACCTTCCCTCCTTGAGGGACAACGGGCCGGCCACTTGGGGCGCCGCCCACGGGCCGCGACGCTGCCTGGAGAGGGCGTCAGACCCAGCGGAGACCACGCCTAATTCTACCAGTCCGAACTCGCCCACCACCGTGGGCGGGACTCGCCGGAGACGGTGTGGGGGAAACGCTCGGGTCACGCTGGAAGAGCACTCGCACCGGGCAAGGGAGGCCCTCTTGGACGCTCCCGCCGAGGCCATCTACGTCCTGACCCAGGGAGAGCGAACTGTTGAGCAGATGGCGCCGGAGCCCCAGCGATCCACTGCCGACCGGGCACCACCTGCGGGCCCCGCATCGGGCGGGCCGAGCAAAGAGGAAAGCGGCCGGGGGCGGTGTCCCTCGTGAGGTCAGCCGGAGCCGTTGGAACAACCCGCTCCCGGGAGATGCGATGTGAGGTTTCCGCGAGGACGTCTGGAAATTCCTCGGCCTTGCCACCTGACCGGCCCTGCCGGGACTCCACGTGCGCCCCGGGTCCGCCCTTGCTGGCGCTGGCCGGGATCAGGGCCGCGTTCTGGGTGGCGGCCGCGCTACTCGCCCCCGCGACCGCCATGAGCCGCGCTCGGCCTTGGGAGACGATTCCGCGCGGCCTTCTGAAAGGCCCGGCTGGACCCGGCGTCCGGACCTCAGCGGGTAGGCAGTCGGCGACCTCCCCCCGCGGCGGGCCGATTCGCGGTATGGTTGGCACGACAAGCGGCCCGCCGGTTGCGGCTGGGCCCGCGGCTCACCCGACCGGACCGCCGGCCGGGAGCCACCAAATTCAAGCCTTGGCAATTTCAAGCCATCGGTACGCTGCGGAGGAAGTGGCGCCCTGACGCCCCCCAACCTGACCCTGGAGCGCCTGCACCTGGTGGTCCCAGAAAAGTCGCAGGCCATGTCCTTTCTTGAGGCCCTGAACGGCCACGGCGAGGGTGATGCCCGGCTTCACTTCGCCGAGCAGCTCGCCGAGGTCGGTGAGTTCGCGGTCGTCCCGGCCGGCTCGGACGCCACCGGGCTCACCCTCCTGCTGCCGGGGCTGGACGTGAGCTGCGTTCCGGTGCACCGGGCCCGCACCGCCCCCGAGAAGGAGGCTCTCAAGGTGGAGTCCGTCCGTCCGGCGCCCCCGGACCGGGACGGGCCGGGACGGACGGCCATCATGATCCGCTGCTCCAGCGCCCTGGTCTCGGCCAAGGAGGGGGAGCCCAGCGACACCTTCCACCTGCTGCGCCTGGCCCGCCTCGCCCACCGCTCCAAGGAGCCCGACCCGATCCTGCTTCAGACCCTGGCGCTGGTGGACGGACTGGAGGCGGCCGAGCGGGGGCGGGCCGCCACTCAGCGGACACCGTTCGAGGCGGTGACCGAACTGTGGCGGTGCCGCCAGTGCCGGGGCCTATGGCGCCCGGATCGGGACGAGCGCTGCCCCTCGTGCGGGCGCGAGATCCAGGAGCAGGACCGCCGCCGCCCCGAGCCGGGGAGGCTGGAGTTCCAGGTCCCCAAGGACCACCCCATCGCCCTCACCGTGGACGCGGCGGTGATGGTGGAGCCCGAGGACGAGCCCCACTACCTCGGCCGGGTGACCCGGATCGATCACCGCCGCCACCTGGTGGAGGTGGCGTGCAAGGCCTACGAGGCCCCGGGCGAGGTCGGCTGGATCACCCCCTCTTTCAACAAGCAGCTCTACCAGGCCAAGCGCGCCACCCTCGCCTCCATCGCCGCCGGTGACGCCCGCAGCCTGCTCCTGGCCCAGCTCCTCATCGACCCGAAGGCGGTGTACGCGCCCGCCGCCCCGCCGCGGCCCGACTGGGTCACCCCCTCGATGCACAGCAACCCCGCCCAGGACCGGGCCATCGGGATCATGGTGGCGCTCGACGCCGGCCAGGCCGCCCTGATCCAGGGGCCTCCCGGTACGGGCAAGACCACGGTGATCGTCGAGGCCATCAAGCACCGTCTGCGGGAGCGTCCGGATGAGCGGATCATGGTCTGCTCGCACAGCAACCTGGCGGTGGACAACGCCCTGGAGCGGCTGGCCGGTACGCCGGGGCTCAGGGCGGTCCGGGTGGCCAAGGCCGAGCGGGTGAGCTCCACCGTGGACGCCTTCCGGGTCGAGGACGAGGACGACGAGCGGCTGGTGTCCGCCAACGTGGTCTTCGCCACCTGCGCCACGGCGGCGACCTCGTCCATAACCGCGGACGAGACCTTCGACCTGGTGATCCTCGACGAGGCCAACAAGGCCCGCATCGACGAGGCCCTGCCCTGCCTGCGGCTGGGGGCCGCCCTGGTGCTGGTCGGGGACCACAAGCAGCTTCCGCCGGTGGAGGACGACGCCATCTACCAGATCGTCGAGGACCGCCCCGACCTGGAGGCCATCGTCGACACCAGCCTCTTCGAACGCTGCTGGGACGGGGGCGTCCCGGACCGGGCCCGCTGCCTTCTGGTGGAGCAGCACCGGATGCACCCGGAGATCGCCCAGTACATCAGCTCGGCCAGCTACGACAACCTCCTGGAGAACGCTCCCGAGGTCCTGGAGTACCCCTACCTCACCCGCAGGCCCTTCCCGGTCGCCCTGCACATGGTGGACACCGCCGGCCTCCGGGGCGGACGGGAGCGCCGGGGGGCGGGGGGTGCCCTTCGCAATGACGCCGAGGTCAGGGTGTGCGCCCAGGTGGTCCGCCTCCTCGACGAGCGCGTCGACCCCCAGCTGTCGCTGGCGGTGATCGCCATGTACGCCGACCAGGTGGACCGGCTGCGCCAGTCGCTGAGCCGGCGGCACTTCCGCCGTCCGGTGAAGATCGACACGGTGGACTCCTTCGAGGGGCGGGAGGAGGACATGGTGGTGATCTCCCTGGTGCGCAGCAACGAGCGCGGGCGCATCGGCTTCCTCCGCGTCCCCAACCGGCTCAACGTGGCCATCTCCCGCGCCCGCCGGCTGGTGGTCTGCGTCGGCGACGCCGACACCCTGCGGTCCGGGGAGGAGAGCATGTACGGGCGGCTTGTGGAGGCCGCCCGAGCCTGCGGCGGGTACCTGCGTGCCACCGACCTGCTCGGGCCTCGGGCCCGCCCGGGGCGGCCCGTTCCCCGGCGTGCCGAAGGGGAGGAGGCCGGGCCGCCGACCGGGCCCCGGCGGCACCGGCGGCGGCGGCGGCGGCCGGCGCTCCCGGGGGAGGCTGCGGCCACCACCGTGCCCGGAGAGACGCCTCCGGCCGGGGTGCGCAAGCGGCGCCGGAGGAGGCGGCGGCCCGCGCTCGGGCCCGACGGCCAGCCGGTCGTCAGCGCCGCCCCCCCGCCTGGATTGGCGGCCGCGCCGACACGGCGGCGGCGGCGGCGGCGCCGGGGAGGTGGAGCGGGAGGGCCCGGCCCCGCGGCGCCGGGGGGGGCGCTGACCGAGGGAGGTGCGCCATGACCGAGTCGCAGATCCGCTCGTTGTTCGTGGCGGGCGCGGGCCTGATGGGGTCGGGAATCGCCCAGACCGCCGCCCAGAAGGGCTTGGCGGTCCAGCTCTACGATGCCCTTCCCGGGGCGGCGGAGCGGGCGATCGGACAGACCCGCCAGCGCCTGGAGCGGGCAGAGCAGCAGGGCAAGGCCGCACCGGGTACGGCGGCCTCGTGCCTCGCGCACCTCCACGAGACGGAGACCCCGGTCCCGGAGGCGAACACCCAGGTGGTGATCGAGGCGATCACCGAGCAGCTGGACCTCAAGCTGCAGTTCTGGGCGGAGATGGGGCGGAGCTGCGCCCCGGAGGTGCTCTTCGCCAGCAACACGAGCTCCATCCCCATCACCCGCCTGGCGGCCGCCAGCGGCCGTCCGGAGAGGTTCATCGGGATGCACTTCTACAGCCCGGTCCCGGTGATGGAGC
>JAKBTP010000075.1 GCA_021844355.1 bacterium
ACCTGGCCCACGTCGCCGACCTGGATCCCGGCGATCGGCTCTCCGGTGCTGTGCCGGACCACGTCGGTGACGCGCACCCAGCTGCCCGGGGGCCACCGCATCTCCGGTGTCAGCTCCTCGGGGGGCAGGTCCTCAGCCGAGACGTTGCTGCGGCTTCCACCCCACGGCCGGGGAGGAGCGGGACGGGGCGCGGGGCGGGCGACCGGAGCCTCCTCCTCCAGCACCTCCTCCTCGATGGCGTCGTCCTCGAGCGGCTCCTCGGCGTCCAGCCCGCCCGCGGCGGGTTCCAGCTCCGGGTCGGCGTCGGGGGGGTTGGTCATGGCTTCCTTCCATCGGGTGGGCGCCGGGGAGTCCCAGCCTAGCACGCCGGCCTTCGGCCGCCGATCAGCCGGCGATCAGCGTCGTGATGCGCCAGGGCGTCTGGGTGGCGTCCATTCCGACCCTCAGCTCGACCGGGTCGCCGGCGGTGGCCGGCGCCACCCTGGCGGCGAGGAATCCCGTCCGGTCCCGGTAACGGACTCGGAGCCAGACGCGTTCCTGGGTGCTCTCCTCCAGCACCTCGACCTGCAGCCCCTCGCGGAAGGGACTGACCTGGATGCCGGCCATCTGGTAGGCGTGGAATCGCGCCTGGACCTCGCTCAGAGCGTCCCCGGTGAGGGCCAGCCCGAGGCGGGCCAGGTTGCCGCTGGCGGCGGCCTCGTCCACCACAGCCAGGGCGCGCTGCAGCTCGGCGCGGGCGCGTTCGGCCAACTGGGATGAGGTCGGGCGCCGCCTGAGCGGGTTGCCGGGCATGGACTTCTCAGCGTCTCCGAGGCCGCAGCGGCCTCAGCACGTCGGTCGGCTCGTACGCCGTCTGCGGCGGGCCCCCAGCGTCTATTACCTGGGGTGCCGCCGGGGCCGGAGTGGGGTCGAGGGAGACCGGCGGTGGTGGCACCTGCACCGGGGTCTCGGCAGCCCAGTCGTAGGAGGGGGCGGCGGGCGGCGGGCTGGCCGGGCTCTGCGGGCGCGGGGGGCTGGGGGCCGTCTCCACCACCGCTGTGAGCCCCCGAGGCGGGGAAGGAGGGGGCCCAGACCGGCCCAGGAGCATCGCCGGAAGCGCCTCGAGGCCCGGCAGGACGATCATGCCGACGGCCTCCGCCATCCAGCGGACGGTCTCCCCGGGCCACGCGGAACCCTCGGTGGTGACGAAGCAGCGTGACGGTGAGAGCCGTGGGACCTGGCCGAGCAGGGCGAACCCGGGGAGGGCGGAGCAGACCAGGGAATCCGGGCTGGAGCCCGAGTCCAGGAGGGAGCGGACGGTCTCCAGGGAGGTGACCGGGTCCTCGAGCTCGGGCTCGGAGTCCGGCCCCAGCACATCGAAGTTGGGCAGCAGCCGGCGCACTCGCTCGGCGAGCTCCGCGCTCCCCACCACCACGACCTGCCCCATCAGACCTGGTCCGGAAGGTCCGCCCGGTGTCTCAGGAGATCACCTCCAGGTGCACCGACGTACGGTCGAGGGCGGCCTCGTCCACCTCCACCCCGAGTCCGGGCCCCTTCGGCACCGGGAGGGTCCCCTGCGAAGAAAGGCGGAAGGGGGTCTCCAGGATGTCCTGGTGGTAGTAGCGGTCGCTGGCCGAGGTGTCCCCGGGGAGGGTGAAGCCCGGGAGTGAGGCCAGGGCCAGGTTGGCCGCACGCCCGATACCGGTCTCCAGCATCCCCCCGCACCACACCGGCCAGCCCTGGGAGAGGCAGGCGTCGTGGATGTCCAGAGCGGGCATCAGCCCGGCCACCCGCCCCGCCTTGATGTTGAGGATCCTGCCCGAGCCCAGGCGGAACGCGGCCCTGAGGTCCGCCATCGACTCCACGCTCTCGTCCAGGCAGATCGGCGTCTTCATCTGCGACTGCAGGGCCGCATGGTCCACCAGGTCGTCATGGGCCAGAGGCTGCTCGATCATCATGAGGTCGAAGCTGTCCAGCTGGCGGAGCCTCTCCAGGTCGGAGAGGGTGTAGGCGCTGTTGGCGTCCAGCATCAGGGGGGTGGCGGGAAAGGCCCGCCGGACCTCTGCCGCCAGCTCGAGGTCGTATCCCGGCTTGCACTTGAGCTTGATGCGCCGGTAACCCTCGGCCAGGTAACCCTCGATCATCGCCAGGGTGGCCGGGAGGGAGGGCTGGATGCCGATGCTGACCCCGCTCGGGATCTCCTCCTTCGCCCCTCCCAGGATGGATGCCAGGCTCATGCCGGCCACCTTCCCGGCCAGGTCGAGGATGGCCATCTCCGCCGCCGCCTTGGCCATGTTGTGACCTCTGACCCAGCTCCAGCGGGCGGCCAGCTGGGCGGGGGTGGAGGGCTCGGTCCCGAGGACGGCGGGGAGGATGTAGCGGCGCAACGCCTCCAGGGAGGTCTCCCGGGTCTCGTAGGAGTACCCGGGCTCCACCCCCGCGGCGCACTCCCCCAAGCCCCGCATCCCCTCCCCGTACACCTCCACCAGCACCGCCTCCCTGCGAGTCTGAGTTCCGAAGCTGGTCGTGAACGGTGAGACCAGGGGAAGGGCGACCACCCTAAGGCGTGCGCCCTCCAGGCGCAGCGGGGGGAGCTCCGCGATCACGAGCTATCCCGGGCTGCGCTGAGCTGCCATAGGCAGCCAGCCACCAGGGCGCCCCGCTCTGGCAGGGACCCCAGGTCCGCCCACTCTCCCGGAGCGTGAGCGCTGCCGCCGACGACTCCGAGCCCATCGAGGGTCCGGATCCCCAGCGCCGCGGTGAAGTTGCCGTCGCTTCCTCCGCCCACCGTCACCGCCTGGAGCGGAGGCAAGTCGAGCCAGCTGCCGACCTCTCGGGCGATGGCGAAGAGGTCCGCCGCGGCGGAGGTCTCCAGCGGGGGACGGTTTGGTCCCCCAGCCAGCTCCAGGGTGGCGTCCGGATGGCGGGGCTTCAACTGGCGCAGCCCCCGGTCAACCCGGGTGGCCTCAGCTGAGGTGGCGAAGCGGACGTCCACCTCCAGCTCGGCCAGGTCCGGGACCACGTTGACCCGCCCCCCGCCGCGGAACACCGTGGGGGTGACGGTGGTCCCCAGTACGGGGTCGCTGAGTCCCCCCACCTCTTCCACCAGGCGTGCCAGCTCGGCCACCGCGTTCACCCCCAGCTCCGGCTCCAAGCCCGCATGCGCCGCCCGCCCGTGGAGGCGGAGGCGGTAGGTCCCGACCCCCTTCCTCCCCACCTTGAGAGAGCCCCCGGCCGGGGGCTCGAGGACCAGGACCGCGGTGCTCGCCCGGGCGGCCTCTTCGATCGTCGGCCTGGATGCGGTGCTCCCCACCTCCTCGTCACCGGTGCAGAGCAGCGTCAGCCGGCCTGGGACCCGCCCGTGCTCCGCCACCGCGGCCATCGCCGCCAGCCCCACGACCACTCCCCCCTTCATGTCGAACACCCCCGGCCCGGTCATCCGTCGACCGTCCCGACACAGCCCGCCGGGGAAGGTCCCCACCCCCCAGACGGTGTCCAGGTGGCAGAGGAGGAGGACCCCCGCGCCGGGGTCACCCTCCAGGGTCAGGGTCAGGTCGGGCACTCCGCCCCGGGTCTCCCGGGAGACCCTCACCCCGGGCACCCAGCGGTCCGCCAGCTCGGCGACGAGGTCTGCGCACCGGCCGATGGCCTCCGGGTCGCCGCTCGGGGACTCCATCGCCACCAGCTGTCCCAGGGCATCCGCCCACACCTCGCTGCGCTCTTCCATCCAGGAGCGGAGGCGCTCAGGTGGCAGCGGAGCTTGGATCTGGGTCACGGCCCGATTCTATGCTCGGGCAGCCTCCTCAGCGCCGCTTCCGCTCGCCGCCGGCGGCCGGGCCCGGGGCGGGCGCCACGCCCGGCTCGACCACGGTCGGCACCGGGCGCTCCGGCTGGGGCGGGGGATGGCCGAAGAG
>JAKBTP010000212.1 GCA_021844355.1 bacterium
AGTTCAGCAAGCCCATCCCGGCCGCGGATCAGCCCATGGTGCTGCAGCGGCTTTCCGCGGGGGAGTCGCTCTCCGATCCCCTGGGGTGGCACTGGTGGTCGCCCACCGAGGTGGATGGGAGGCCGGAACAGTTCTGGCCGCTGAACGAGCAGGCGACGCTAACGGTGAACCTGAACGGACTGGCGATCGGTGGCGAGCGCCTGGTCGACTCCTCGGCCTCAAGCAGCTTCACGGTGATCAACCAGCACATCGCCAAAGTCAGCGCCATCACCCACGAGATGCTGGTGTACAACGGAAACCAGTTGGTCCGAACCGAGCCGGTCAGCCTCGGGCGTCCAGGGTTCCCCACCATCTCCGGGACCCTGGTGGTCCTTTACAAGGCACCGGTGGTCTTCATGAACTCGGCCACCATCGGCTATCCCGGTCTCTACGCGCAGAACGTCTACGAAGACGTGGCCATCAGCACGGATGGGTACTACATCCACTCGGCGAACTGGGACATCTACGACCACGGCCGGTACAACGTCTCCCACGGATGCGTGGAGCAGAACCCCAGCGACGCCGTGTGGTTCTACAACTGGTCCGTACCGGGGGACGTGGTGGTGATCACCGGGACCACCCTGCAGGCCAGCGAGGCCGACGGAGAGGGGGACTGGAACATCCCCTGGTCGGAGTTCCAGCCCGCCTGACCCGCCCGCCCGCCCGGTGCTAAGGTGGCGCCCCGCTGACGTGGTACCATCAATCTAGTTGCCGACACAACTAAAGTCCAGACCGCCCCAGGCAGCGGAGGAAGTGAGATGGATGAGACGAGCCGGACCGCCAGGGAGGATCGGATGCCGGTCGTCTACCTGAGCCACGGAGCGCCTCCCCTCGCTGACGATCGCGAGTGGAAGTCGCAGCTGGCAGACTGGGCGAGGGCGATGCCGAGGCCCAAGGCCATCCTGGTGGTGTCGGCGCACTGGGAATCGGCACCGGCCACCGTCGGGGCCACATCGACGGTTCCCTTGGTGTACGACTTCTGGGGATTCCCGGAGCGCTACTACGAGGTGCAGTACCCCGCACCGGGGGCGCCCTGGTTGGCGGAGAGGGTAGCAGGCCTGCTGGCCGTCCCAGGTGAGCCGGTGCGCAACGACCCGTCCCGGGGCCTCGACCACGGCGCCTACGTGCCCTTGGTGGAGATGTATCCCCAGGCGGACGTCCCGGTGCTGCAGCTCTCGCTCCCCACCCTGGACCCGGAGCGGCTGCTGGTCACCGGCGCCCGACTCGCTCCCCTGCGTGACGAGGGGGTCCTGATCATGGGGAGTGGGTTCTTCACTCACAACCTTCAGGCGATGCGTCTGTCGCCGACCCCCGAAGCGGCGCCGCCATCCTGGTCGGCGGAGTTCGACCAGTGGGGAGGTGAGGCGCTCGCCCGGTGGGACCTCGACTCCCTGATGGACTTCCAGAACAAGGCTCCGGCCGGGCATCTGGCCCACCCCCGGACGGAACATTTCGCCCCCCTGTTCGTGACGCTGGGGGCGGCCAGTGCGGAGGGCGAGGCACGCCGGACGGTCATCGATGGTTTCTGGTACGGCCTCGCCAAGCGGTCGGTGCAGGTGGGGTGATCGAAAGCGACTCGCTCCGTGGTCGGGAGCTCAGCGGGAGGTGAACAAGTGAGCGCGCCCTTCTTCGGATACCACATGCCCAATTTCACCTTCGAAGGGGTGGCGCCAGCTGACCTCTTCTCCCACGTCGCCAGCCTCGCCCAGACGGCGGAGGAGGCCGGCTTCGACATGGTGTCGGTGATGGACCACTTCTATCAGATACGGGGGGTGGGCGAGGAGACCGAGCCGATGCTCGAGGCCTACACCACCCTGGGGGCCCTCTCCCAGCGCACCAGCAAGGTTCTGTTGGGGGCCCTGGTCACCGGGGTCACATACCGCAACCCGGCCCTTCTGGTGAAGGAGGTCACCACCCTCGATGTCCTCTCCCGTGGCCGGGCCGTGCTCGGCCTGGGCGCCGCCTGGAACGAGGACGAGCATCGGGGCTACGGCTTTGACTTCCCCCGGGTGGGTCGCCGGATGGACAGGCTCGAGGAGGCTCTGCGGATCGCCCGGGCGATGTTCACCGAGGATCGACCGACCTTCGAAGGGCGCTACTTCAGGATCGATCGAGCGCTCAACGTCCCCCGGCCGCTTCAGCCCGGGGGACCGCGCATCCTGGTGGGGGGCGGCGGCGAGCAGCGCACCCTGAGACTGGTCGCTCGCTACGCCGACATCTCCAACTGGTTCGGGGGGATCGAGGAGATGAGGCGAAAGGGGGCGATCCTGGAGCGCTACTGTGCGGAGGAGGGCAGGGATCCGTCCACCATCCTGCGCACCGCCAACGCCCCCGTCATGATCGCCACCGGACCGGAGGATTCCCGGAGGCTGGAGGCGCGCATCCCGGAGGAGAGGCGCAGGCTGGTCGGCCCGCCGCTCCCCCCCGATCAGGCTGCCGACAAGCTGAAGTCCTTCCTGGATGCCGGCATCGGCGGGTTCACCTTCGGCAACGCCAATCTCTTCGACCGGGAGCTGATCCTGGCCGCGGGTGAAGTGAAGAGGCTGCTCTCGGGCTGACCCGACCTTCGCCGACCCTTCCCGCGGTGGTGGTGTTGTGGTATACATGCACACCAAGTTTCGGGTCGACCGTCAGAGCCATCGGCGGTCGGGTCATCCATTGCAGGGAGTGGAGCGAGTGAGCATCCGACGTCCCGGCTTCTGGTTGGAGAGTCCTCAGGTACGGCGGGAGTCCGCGGCCCAGGTGGTGTACCGCCTCCTGCGCGAGGCGATGATCAACCATGATCTCGCCCCTTCGACCCGGCTCCACGAGCCCGAGCTCGCGGTGCATCTCTCGGTGAGCCGCACCCCGGTGCGGGAGGCGCTCCGAGCACTTGAGGCTGATGGGTTCGTGAAGCGTCTGCCCAACGGTGGCCTGATGGTGGCCGAGGTGGACGCCCGCGATGTGGTGGAGCTGTACGAGGTCCGCCGGGCTCTGGAGGGGTTGGCGGCGCACCAGGCCGCGCAGCGGGCCACCATGCACGATGCCCGCGAACTGGTGTCGATCCTGGACCACGCCGATCGACGCTCGGATGAGGCGGCCGCTCTCAGGGAGCTGGGCGAGCGGTTCCACCGCCGGATCGCGGAGGTGGCCGACAACCGGCGGGCGGCAGAGCTGCTGGACAAGCTCCACGACCACATCGTTCGCTATCGGCTGGCCACCGCGGTGGAGAGCCGCGAGCGCCAGGATGGGGCCCGCCGGGAACACCGGCGCGTTGCCGAGGCCATATTGGACGGCAACCCGGCCGCGGCGGAGCGGGCGATGGCGGCCCACGTCCGCCGTGAGAGCGCCTACCTGGTGGCCGCCCTGTCGCCGGAGATCGCATCTGGGGGCACCCGTCCCTCCGGGCGCCGCCGGCTGCGGCCGGCTCTTGGCGAGGCCCAATGATCGCCCGCTCACGATCCTCGTTGGGCCGCTGCCCGGTCCTGAGGGCAAACTCACCTTGGAGCCAGGCGGCGTGAATCTGGTTGTCCAGTCGGTGGGGTTCGGGCTGGTCACGGCCTCGGTCCTGGCGCTGGCCTCGGTGGGGCTCACCCTGCAGTTCGGCGTCACCAACTACATCAACTTCGCCTACGGCACCTACCTGGTACTCGCCGCCTACTTCACCATGGCCCTCAGCACCCGAGCGCACCTGCCGTTCCTCCTGGCGGCGGTGCTGGCCTGCCTGGCGATGGGGGTGGTCGCGGTGGGGATCGCCAAGGGGGTGATGCAACACTTCGTCTCCCGGCAGGCGCCGCTCTTCTATCTCCTTATCGTGACCTTCGGGCTCTCCCTGATCATCGAGAACCTGGTGCAGG
>JAKBTP010000027.1 GCA_021844355.1 bacterium
GGCGTGCTGTGCGGCCTGCTGGACCGGCACAGGGGTGCCGGCGGCACAGCCCCCGCTTAGGGAGAGGCGCTGACCGCTGTAGCTCACGACGATCGCCTCCCGCGCCGCCCCCTGGGCGGCGTCGTTGACCGCCGAGGACTGGAAGAACAGCCATCCGGCGGCGATCACACCGAAGAGCAGGGCGAAGAAGATCGGCGCCACCAGGGCGAACTCCACCGCGCTCTGACCGCGCTCCCGGAGCAGGCGCAACGCTCAGCCCGTCAGGATGGCGCTGGACCCGAGGCCGGGAAGCGGAGCGCCGGTGCCGTCGATGGCCAGCTGGGTGTAGCCCTCGGTCTGGAACATGTCGACCATGGCCAGCCCGTTGATGGTCACCCTGCATCCGGTGGAGGTGCCGTACCCCGGCTGGCCGGGTCCGCAGGTGAACCCGGTGCCGAAGGCGCCGTACGGATACCCGTCCCCGGGGTAATTGGGATCGGCAGCGATCCCGTACCCCGCCAAGAGCATCCCGCCGGGGATGTAGGGCACGCCCCCCTCCCCGCCCCAGTACCCCTCGTTGCTGAGGTTCTGGCCCTGCGGGTTGGAGTCGTCGACCAGGACCCCGTCGAGCGTGATCTGGCTGGAGTCTCCCAGCCGGTTGTCCAGCCCGATATTGGCCATGGTGCTCGAGATCTGCCAGAGCAGGAACTGGTTGTAGGGTCCGTCCAGCGGCTTGCTGAGGTTCACCGTCCCCTGTCCCCCGATGTAGATGGAGTCGTTGAGCCCCTGCCCCAGGCACGACACCGGGTACTGGGAGCAGGGAACCTGGCCGGCGGACACAGGGTTGGGGTGGAAGCAGTAGGCGCCGCAGGCGGCGTTGTCGCTGGCGTTGCAGTTGGTGCCGGCCCAGGAGCCGGCGTTGTGGGAGGAGCTGCAGCCATAGCCCGGGCCCGCCGGGCGCGTGCAGTTCTCGTCTCCCTGGGAGTTGATGGTGCAGTTCTTGCTCCCGTAGCCGATGTAGGGTTCGCCGTCGCCCACGTTGTGGGGGAGGGTGGAGTTGGGGATGGGGGCCGCTGCCGCCAGCAGCACCCCGGTGCCGGTCACCTTGTCGCCCGAGGCGGGCTCGATCGCCACCCCCTGCGCGAAGTAGAAGATGCCGGGCTGGGGCGGCACCGCGTTGGTGCCGAGCTCCTGGCTGCAGTTGTCGAAGACGGCGTTGCCGGTGATCACCACGGGATTGGGGTAAACCCCGGGGTAGTAGGTGGTGACCCCGCCCGAGGTCTTGGTGGTGCCGTCGAGGGTCTGGTCCCCGCATCCGGCCACCGCCGGGGTGGGGTTCTGGGGGCTCGCCGGCAGCTGGTTGGTGATCTGACCCTGGCCGCTGCTGACCCAGCCGTTGACCCAGATGTCGGTGCTCACGTTGACCGGCGAGATGTTGTTGGGGGGCTGGCAGTGGATGTCGTAGGACGGGGGGTTCGAGGAGGGATTGGTGACCGGCCAGCTGGAGGGCATCTTCCCGGAGTTCTTGCCTGCCGCCGCCGACTCGCTGCTGCCGCTGAAGCAGCCGTCCCAGGGGTTGCCGATCGCCCGGGACGAATACTCGACCTGGCCCCAGTCGTACATCACCCCTCCCTGCTTGCCGTCGAGGATGTCGCCGGGGTTCCAGCGGGCGCACCCGCCGTTGAGGCAGCCGTCGGAGTTGTCGTAGATGGTCCCCTGGACCTCGAACACCCCCTTGCCGGCCATGAGGATGGTGTGCGCCCCGTGCTCACCGAGCGCCGCGATGCTGGTGGTCGGGCCGTTGCCGGTCCCGGGGTTCAGTGCCGAGGCGCCGGCGGCCGTCCTGAGGCTGGTGACCCCCATGATCTGGGCCACGAAGGGTGGCCACTGGGGGGCGACGTTGAGGTGCACCCCGCAGGCCCCGATCGGCGGGGTTGTGGGCGCGCCGCTGGCGGGGTAGTAGATGGGGATCTTGTTGCCCGCCACCGTGAGCGGCTGGTTCTGGGCGTTCAGGTAGTACCCGGTCCAGCCGTAGTTGGGGGAGGTCACCTCAGTCGACGGCGAGTTGGGCGCCACCACCGCGTTGATGTCGGCCACGATGTCCGCCCCGGTGGGCATGGTGCCGGTGTCGGTGCACTGGGGGTACAGCGCCTGGGCAGCCGCCTCCGCGGCGAAGTCGGCGGCGTTCTGGGCCTGCCGGTATTGCAGGAGGCCGAACCCGCCGTCGACGGCAACGCCCACGATCATCACCAGCACCAGGAGGCTGATGGCGAACAGGATCATCACCTGGCCCTGCTGGGATTCCGGGCCTCGGCGGTCCCGGCCTCGACGCCAGTGGTGCATCCCTTCTACCCGTCCGTGGTGGCCTGGGCCGAGATGGTCCAGGTCGACCCGAACACCGGAAGGAAGCTGTCCACCGACCGCCACACGGTCACCGTGGCCAGGGTCTGGCCCGGGCCGGGGTGCGCGGGAGTCGTGACGGTTACGCACTTGCCCTGGGCCCCCCTGCCGCCACAGCTGAGCGAGGCGACCCCGAGCTCCCCCTCGACTGCGGTGCGGGCGTCCTGGAGCTGCTGGCTGGCGGACTTGCCCTGCTGGAGGTCCCCCTGGACGGCCTGGGCCCCGGCACGGGCCGCCTGCGTGAGGTCGATCGCCCCCATCAGCATCTGACCACCTGTCGCGATCAGGGCCAGAATGACCACGGCGACCGGGAGGACCAGGGCGAACTCCACCATCGCCTGGCCGCGACTCCACCCTCGGGACACCCTAGCCTTATGGAATACATGCAGCACGTCGAACCGAGGCTAACGCACGGCCCGACCAGGCTACCCATTCAAACCTGTGACAACTGTGTGACGGCACGTTGAGCCGCCGCCAGCCGCCGTCCCGCTCCGAGCCCCGCACTGAAGAGCGGGTGCCGCTGACCCTCCTGGAGGTCTTGCGGCGCTCCACCCGCCACCTGGCCGCCAGCGGCTCGGAGACACCCAGGCTCGACTCGGAGCTGATCCTGGCCCACGCGCTCCGGGTGGACCGGATCAGCCTCTACGTCCAGTTCGAGCGACCGCTGGGGGAGGAGGAGCTGGCGCTGATCCGGCCCCTGCTGGCCGCCCGGGCCCAGGGGCGTCCTCTGGCCTACCTCCTGGGACGGCGGGAGTTCTTCGGTCTGGACTTCGTCGTCGACGAGCGGGTCCTGATCCCGCGACCCGAGAGCGAGCTCCTGGTGGAGCTGGCGATCCGCCTTAGGCCGGACGCTGAGCGGGCAGCGGACCTGGGGAGTGGCAGCGGCTGCCTGGGGATCGCCCTGGCCGCCAACCTGCCCCGCCTGCGCTGCGATCTGGTGGAGCTGGACCCGGGCGCCGCCGCAGTGGCGCGCCAGAACATCGCGCGCCACAATCTGGGAGAGCGGGTCAGCATCCGTGAGGGGAGCTGGGCGGAGCCGCTGGACGGGCTGGGCCCCTACCAGCTCTTGGTCTCCAACCCCCCCTACGTCAGCACCTCCGAGTGGGGGCGGCTGGATCGAACGGTGAGGGACTTCGAGCCCCGACGGGCGCTGGACGGTGGCGAGGACGGGCTTCGCTCCTACCGCGAGCTTCTGCCCCAGCTGTCCGGGGTGGCCGCGCCCGGGGCCACCATCCTCCTTGAGGGGGACCCGCGGCGGCTTGGCCCCCTGGAGCGGCTGGCCCAGGAACTGCTCCGGGGAGTCACCACCGCCCGGCACCTGGACCTAGCCGGGCGGGAGCGGGTGCTGGAGGTGCGGCTCCCGTGAGCCATCCCCCTCTCTGGCCCGCCAGCGCCGCCGGGGTCTCCGCCGCGGCCCGCGCCCTCCACGCCGGCGGAGTGGTGGCCTTCCCCACCGACACCGTGTTCGGGCTGGCGGCCCGGGCTGATCT
>JAKBTP010000171.1 GCA_021844355.1 bacterium
TGATCCTGGCCCGGGTGCGCCGCGCCCCGGCGGCGAGCTGAGCCGGGGCAATCACGTGCCGGTGGCCGGGTGGTACCGTCCGATGGGTCAGCCAAGCTCCCATCTATCGTGAGGGTCAAGAGCATGAGCAGCCCGATCCGAGTCATCATCGCCGAGGACCACACCCTGGTCCGGGAAGGGACCCGGGAGATCCTGGAGCGGGAGCAGGACATCCAGGTGGTGGGGGAGGCCGCCCGTGGTGACGACGCGGTCCGCCAGGCGCTGGAACACAATCCCGATGTCCTCCTCATGGACATGCGCATGCCGGGGATGAACGGCATCGAGGCCACGCGGGAGGTCACCGCCCAGGCGCCCTCGGTCAAGGTGCTGATCCTGAGCGCTCACGAGGACGAGGACTATGTGCGCGAGGCGCTGGCCGTGGGCGCCTCCGGGTACCTGCTCAAGACCGCGCCAGGGCGGGAACTGGTGGAAGGGATTCGGGCGGTGGCGTCGGGATCCACGATCCTCTCCCCTGAGCTCACCCGCAAACTCGCCCAGGTGCGGCTCGAGCCAGCCAGGGCCTCCGACCGGCTGAGCAGTCGCGAGTTTGCCGTCCTCCGGCTGATCGCTCAGGGCCGCGCCAACAAGGAGGTCGCCCTGGAGCTGGGCATCAGCCTGCGCACGGTCGAGGGCCACCTGCACAACATCTTCGAGAAGCTAAGGGTGGGGTCGCGGACCGAGGCGGTGGTCCACGCTGTGAATCACGGACTGCTCTCGATCTCCGGCCCCGAGGGGGAGTGATCCACTCCGGCCCCGCCCGCTCCCCCGAATGGGGAGCGTCGGAGGCCTCACCCCACGACGAGCTGGCCCTGCTCCACGCTCAGGAGTGGGAGCGGAAGTGGCTGGCGGAACAGATCCAGGACGAGCCCCTGCAGACGCTGGCGCAGGTGAGCAGGCTGTTGCAGGTCGCCACCGAACCGGGGGAGCCCTCAGCGCGGGTCAGGGACAGTGCGCGCGAGGCGCTGCGGCTCACCGAGCGGGTGAGTGAGGTCCTGCGCAGCCTGGCGCGCCAGCTCCGCCCCTCCATCCTCGACGACTTCGGGATCGTCCGAGCGCTGCGGGCCCTCACCTCGGAGTTCGGGCTGCGCACCGGGATGAGCGCCAGGTTCGCGCTGGTGGGGCGCCCACATTCCCTGGGCGACGATCAGGAGCTCACCTGCTATCGGGTGGCCCAGGAGGCCCTGCGGCTGATGGAGGAGCGGGGCCGAGCCGGTGAGGTGGAAGTGAGGCTGATCATGGGCACCCGGAGCATTCGGCTGCTGGTGGTGGACGCCTCCCAGCCTTGCTCCCAGCCGACCTACGAAAGGGCCACGGTTGTGGAGCTGCGCGCGCTGCGGCACCGGGCCGTGATGCTGGGGGGCAGCCTGAGGGTGCGGCGGCTTCGCAGTGGAGAGATGGTGCGGCTTCACGTGCCCGCCCAGAAGCTGCCCGAGCCGCCCGCCGACCCGGGGCCCGTGGAATCCCCCGGGTGGGGGCCGCGGTAGCTCCCTGTCCGGGGAGACCCGCATGCGTCCACACTCAGGTCGGGCCGGTCCGGGAGAAGGAGCGGCCAATTCGCGGGAGGTGACAGGGATGGACACGGGAGCAGGAGACAAGCCTTCGGACCGGGTGGTGGTGGTGGGGGTGGACGGATCCGACGCCGGCCGCCGAGCCCTGAGGTGGGCCTTTGAGGAGGCGCGGTTCCGCGGGCTGCGGCTGAGAGCCATCGGCGTGGTCCAGCTCCACCTGGTGGCGCTGTCGGTGCCGGGCTACCCGTACGCCGACGAGACCTACATCAACGAGCTGGTGGCCGCCACCCGGGAGGAGGTGGCCAAGGAGGTCGCCGAGGCTGGGGCTGACTGGCCCGGAGTGGAGGCCGAGGTCGAGGCGGTGCTCGGCACCCCGGCGGAGGCCCTGGTCGAGGCCTCCGAGGGGGCCGAGCTGCTGGTGGTCGGCTCGCGCGGGCGGGGAGGGTTCTCCGGCTTGCTGCTGGGATCGGTGTCCCAGCAGGTGGTGAGCCATGCCCACGTCCCCGTCCTGGTGGTCAGGCCGCAGCGGCCCGGGAAGGCTCCCGCCGAGGACTGACCTGGGGCCCGGTGGTGGGGCCGGCGCCGGCCCTGCTGGTGCGGCGATCATGGCCCCCATATGTGGGCTCAGCGCTTCTCCCCAGTAGTGGTGGGCGCCCTCTGGATCACCCCCGACCTCTTGGCGGGGTTGATCGCGGGGCCGGTCGTGGGCCTACCCTTCTCGCCGGCGGGAGCAGAATCCGCGGCCCGCTTCAGGCCCAGGATGGTCCTGCCCATGCCGACACTGGTGCCCGGGGCCGCCATGCCGCTGGCGCACGCCGCGGACACCCCGCTCGTCCCGGCCGATTCAGTGGCCCCCCAACAGACCGGACGATGAGCGTCGGCCGGGGCCGCGACCGGGCTCGCGGGGTCGCGAGCGGTGCGACGAGCAGGTGTCAGGAGAGCCGCTGCAGCAGCATGGCCATTCCCATCCCTCCGCCCACGCACATGGTCTCCAGCCCCACCTCCTTGTTCAGGGTGCGCAACCCGTTGAGGAGCGTGCAGGTGATGCGGGCTCCGGTCATCCCGAACGGGTGCCCCAGGGCGATCGAGCCTCCGAAGTGGTTCAGCTTCTCCCCGAAGGGGTCGATGCCGATCCCGCGGGCCGAGGGGATCACCTGGGCGGCGAAGGCCTCGTTGATCTCCACAAGGTCGACGTCGTCGATGGTCATTCCCGCCCGGTCGAGGCACCGCTTGGTGGCCGGGATGGGCCCCAGCCCCATGTACTCCGGCTCCAGGGCGGCCACCGCGGTGGCCACGATCCGGGCCAGGGGGGTGATGCCCAGCTCCCTCGCCCTGCGCATCGACATCACGATCACCGCGGCTGCCCCGTCGTTGAGGGGACAGGCGTTCCCCGCGGTCACCCGTCCATCCTCCTTGAAGACCGGCTTGAGGGTTGCCAGCACCTCGACCGTGGTGTTGGGGCGGGGACCGTCATCCCTCGCCATCCGCCCGCCGTCGGGGAGCTCCACGGGGATGATCTCCCGGGCGAAGAAGCCGTCCTCCTCCGAGGCGACCGCCCGGTTCTGGCTGCGCGTGGCGAACCTGTCCATCTCCTCCCTGGTGATGCCCTCCCGCTCGGCGACGTTCTCGGCGGTGAGCCCCATGGGGATGTAGAGGTCCGGGAGACCCTCGGGATTCCCTGGCATCAGCCGGGGGTTGCGTGCCTCCGGGGGGTCGGAGGTGCCGTAGCCGTAGCGGCTCACCGTCTCCACCCCGACCGAGGCGAAGACGTCCCCCTCGCCCGCACGGATGGCGTGGAAGGCCATGCGGGTGGTCTGCAGGGAGGAGCTGCAGTAGCGCGTGAGGGTGGCCCCGGGGGCGTTCACCCCGGCCAGGATGCTGATTGCCCGACCGAGGTTGAACCCCGACTCCCCCCCTGGCAGGCCGCAGCCGCAGAGGACATCCTCAACCTCGGAGGGGGGGAGCTCTGGAACCTGCTCCAGCACCCGGCGCAGGATCAGCGCCCCAAGGTCATCCGGGCGGAAGCCCACCAGGGATCCCTTGCCGGCGCGTCCGATCGGGCTTCGGCCCGCGGCCACGATCACCGCCTCATCCACTTCCACTCCTCCTTGCAGATCTCACTCGCCGCCGCTCACCTGGAGGACCGCGCCGCTCACGTAGGAGGCCTCGTCGGAGGCCAGGAAGCCGACCACCCGCGCCACCTCCTCCGGTTGGGCGAACCGCTGCATGGGGTTGCGCCGGCGGTTGCGGTCCCCCAGCGGCCCCTCCTCCCACAGCGGCCGGGCGAACTCGGTCTCCACGATCCC
>JAKBTP010000200.1 GCA_021844355.1 bacterium
CTAGCGGATGCTGCGGCCGCGGCGCTGACCGCGGCGGTCACCGTGCTGGCGAAAGGTGAGCTCCAGGACCAGTCGCTCGACCGCCGCCCTGGCTTCCGCCACCCGGGCCAGGCTGGGATCGTCGGAGGCGGCGGCGGTCGCCAGGAGGATGTCCAAGCGGCGCTGCACCGAGCGCGCGTCTCGAAGCATCGCCGTGGTGCGCTTTGCATCTGAGCCCAGATCTTCAGGTGCGGGCTTTACCGACTCCACCTCACTCACACTAACCGCTGGCAGCCTGGGCGGTGGCTGGGCTCGGCCGACACCCACGGTGGGGAAGGGGCTCCCGAGCCCGACCTTGCCAGGCTCGCCTCTCGAATCCAAGGTGTGGCTGCGTAATGACGTGGACCACTTGACTCACGGCTACCTCAATGGGCGCACCGTAGGCCCGTTCGCGCCCGGCGGGAGGGAGCTCGCGCTCAACTGGTGGAGGATGTCCATGGCCTCCCCGACCAGCGCGTACGGTACGAGCAGGTGGTCGTGATGGTAGCCGGCGATAACGTTGCAGCTGATCCTCGCGTCGCCGAGAGCGGCGGCCACCGCCGCTGTGAGGCCAATGGCTTTGAGCTCCGAGCGCACCTGAAGAGTGATCCAGCCGGCGACGAAGTCATAGGGCAAGCCCGCTCGTTCGGCGTCCTGGCGGGAGAGCACCAAACTGAGACCTTCGGGCTCGAGGACGCTGGCAAGAACGGCATGGTCCGCGACCGGCTTCGCCTCATCAGCGACCACGAAGACGTACTGGCCGGGCCGCCGTCGCGGCGACAGCCCGGCCAGCAGCGATCCCAGGTCCGTGTCAGACTTCACGTCGATTGAGTCTCTCAGCCCGGCCACCGTCGTGCCCACCTGACCGAACGCCAATTACCTTCCGGACTGCGCAAGGGGCTCATCGCGGGCATCCCGCCCCGGTCACGTTATTCTGTCCCAGCTCCAAGGTCATGTGACCGACGGGGCGCATCCCGCAGCCAGGAGATGAGGAAGTGGGGCCAACCCAGCTAGAGGCTCTTCCGCCACTACCGCCGACGCGCAGGTGTGGCTGCGGTCAGCAGGTGCGCTCAAGCCACCTGGAGTACCTGGGGCGGGGCCAGTCAGTACCCATTTACACCTGTGGGGGATGTGGGCTTGCCTACCGTGGCACTCCCGGGTCCGCGTCGCAGAAGACGCTTCCCCGCTCCAGGAAACCGTTGCCGGACGGCGGTCATCCCGAGAATCCGGTGCTTGACCCGACCCTGGCGGCCAGGCTCAGAGAGCTGCTGGATCAGGGCTGAGCGCCACCCCCGGGGGTGCCCAGATTCCGATGTAGCGGTCCAGCCAGCGACCGGCTTCCTCGGCCACCTCCACGCGGTCGATGTCCACGCTCATGCCGTGGCCGCTGCGCTCGAAGCGGCGCAGCGCTCGCACCGAGGAGCCGGCCAGGGCCAGGATCTGATCTGCATTGGCGGGGTCGACCACACTGTCACGCCCCCCCTGCAGCACCAGCAGGGGCTGGACCACCGCCGCCAGCTCGTGGCGCACCTGCTTGCCCAGCCGCACCAGCTCCAGAATCGCCGCCGTGGGGCGTCGGGAGTAGCTGTGCAGCTCCCTGATCCCCTCCGTCCGGTAGAGGTCCACCTCTCCGGACGGGACCTCCCAGCGGATGAAGGCCTTCGCCACGGGCAGGACTCGCAGCCGCCAGTCCCGAATCCAAAGGAGCCCGGCCTGGGAGACGACCGCCTCCACCTCCGGTCTGGTTGCCGCCAGGTGCAGGGCCAGGGTCCCGCCCATGGATTGGCCGGCCACTCCCACGTGGGGACAGCGCTCCAGCAGCTGCTCGAGCGCCCGCTCAGCCGAGTGGATCCAGTCCCAGCGACCCGTTTCGGCCATCGCCTCGGGCGTGGTGCCGTGGCCCGCCAGCAAGGGCGCGTGGACCAGGAATCCGCGGTTGGCAAGCCATTCAGCAAGGAGCCGCATCTCCGGCGGAGTCCCGGCGAAGCCGTGCAGGAGCAGGACCCCCCGGGGTCCGTCGCCGAGCCAGTACGGCGCGGCGACCTCGGACGAGATATTCCCGCCGTGCCTAACTTTCATGAGCCGCCATCCGGGCAAGGTTATCCCAGGCTGATCGGCGGCGGGGCCGGGCTATAGACTCGGCCAATGGCAATCGATGGGGCCAATGGGCTGCCCCTGCGGGAGATCCTCGAGGAGATGCTGGCCCGCGTCGACCTCGGAGCCGATCGCAGCCGCGAGCTGGGTGACGCCCTGATGGAGGGAGCGCTCAGCCCCAGCCAAATGGGTGCCGTGCTGTCCCTCTGGCGCGCCAAGGGTGAGACGGTTGCCGAGCTGGTCGGACTTGTCAGCTCGATGATGTCCCACTGTGTCCGGGTGGAACTGGGTCGGGATGCGGTCGACACCTGTGGGACTGGTGGCGACCGCCTGGGCACGTTCAACATCTCGACCGCGGCGGCGATGGTGGTCGCTGGCGCCGGGCTCCCGGTCGCCAAGCACGGCAACCGGGCCGCCAGCAGCCGCTGTGGCAGCGCTGACGTGCTGGAGGCTCTGGGCGTGGTGATCGACCTCAACCCCGCGGGCGTGCGGGCGTGTGTGGAGGAGGCGGGGATGGGGTTCATGTTCGCGCCTTCCTATCACCCATCCATGCGCCATGTGGCAGCCCCCCGCCGCGAGCTCGGCATCCGGACCGTCTTCAACATTCTCGGCCCGCTCGCCAACCCGGCCCAGGTCCCCTACCAAGCTCTGGGAGTGTCCAGTCCCGTGCTCGCGGAGCAGATGGCTCGGGTCCTGGCGGGCCTCGGCCGGCGCCGCGCCGTCGTCTTCTCGGGGCCGGGTGGATTGGACGAACTGGGACTCGACGGTCTGTCGGTGATCTGGCAAGTGGCCGACGGCGAGGTGGTGGCGGGTGAGGTGAACCCATCCGAGCTGGGGCTGGAGCCCGCTCCGAGCTCGGCGCTGGTGGGAGGAGACGCTTCGGAGAACGCGGCCGCCCTGGTGCGGGTTCTGGAGGGCGAGAGGGGCCCGAAACGCGATGTGGTCCTGCTCAACGCCGCCGCCGCCCTGGTTGCCGGGGACCGAGCCCGTGATTTTGCCGAGGGCCTGGCCATGGCTCGCACGAGCCTGGACCAGGGAGCCGCCAGGCAGGTCCTCGGGCGGCTGGTGGCCACCTCACGTAAGGTGTCCTCGTGATCTCCGCGCCCCCTCGTGCCCGCCTCGGCCCACGCCTGCGATCCGTGCTACAGCTCTGCCCCGTCGAGGGGCCGGTCGCCGACATCGGCAGTGGGCACGGCCGGCTCGCCCACGAACTGGCCGGTCGGCTCCCCGCCGGGAGAGTCTTCGCCACCGAGGTTCGTCCGGGCCCAGTCGGCGAGCTCCGTCGGCTGCTGGGGGAGGCGACCCCGGTCACCATCCTGGAGGGCTGGGGCCTGCGGCCCCTGGCCGGACTGGGCTGCCGGGGGGCGGTCATCGCCGGAATGGGGGGGCGGACCATAGCCGCGATCCTCGAGGCCGACCCCGCACTCGTGGCCGAGATGGCCTGGATCTGTCTGCAACCGATGCAGCGGGTGGAGTGGCTCACCGACTGGATACGGCGCCAGAGTGATTGGTCGGTGCGCCGCACGGTCACCATGGAGCGTGGTCACGTCTACCATGCCTTCCGCCTGGATCGCCGGTGAGGCAGGCCGAGCTGCTCGCCGAGCTGGGAGAGTCGGAGAGCCGGCTCCGGTCCCTGGTGGAGGAGTCCGAGGCGATGGTCAGGCGGGCTGGCTCGGACGCTGT
>JAKBTP010000046.1 GCA_021844355.1 bacterium
CCCCGGCGGCGGGCACCGGGATCTTGGCGCTCACCGTGTAGGCCAACTGGCCCTGACTCGCGGCGTAGGTCGGATCTCCGGAGTAGCTGGCGAGGAACTGGATCGAACCGGCGCCCGGCAGGGAGGCACTGCAACTGCCGCGACCCTGGGCCAGGGTGATGGTGCAGAAGGGACTCCCCCCCTCGGTGACACTGACGCTCCCGGTGGGGCTGCCCCCATCCACCGAGCCCACGACGGCGCTCAGGGTCACCAGCGACCCGCTCGGTCCCGAGGCGGGCTGCGCCGAAAGGGTGGTGGTGCTGGGGTACTGGATGGTGATGGACGGAGTTGAGTTGGCAAGGCGTCCGAAGGTGACCTGCGTGAGGGCAGTGCCCGCGTAGCTCTCTCCTCCCCCGCCTCCGCCGCCCGCCCCGAGTCCGCCCGTCCCGCCGTTCCCGTACCCGCCGCCGCCGCCGCCACCGCCGGCGAAGTAGCCGCCCCCGCCTCCGCCCCCGCCCGCGCCGCCGACGGCGGAGCCGCCGCCGCCTTCCCCGCCGGTGGTGGCCGTGCCCGCGGAACCAGGGGAGCCATTGTCGGTTCCCCCGTAGCCCTGGCCGGCGGCCCCGCCCTGGCCGCCCACGGTGGCAGTGCCTCCACTGCCCGGCCCTCCCATGAACGGGGTGCCCACTTCAGAGAGGCCGGCGCTGCCGGGGTAGGCAGGCTCCCCCCCGGCCCCCCCGAAGCCTCCCTCACCGGCGTTCAGGTCTCCGGCGCCGCCCCCTCCGCCCGCGACCACCAGTCGGGGATCGGCGGCGGTCCCGAAGAGCGCGGGGTTGCAGCTGGCGGCGGCGCAGAGCTGGATGTCGGTCGCGCCGCCACCGCCACCGCCGCCGGAGACGGAGTAGGTGGGGTAGTCGGGATTGCTGGTGAATCCCCCGACCCCTCCGCCCCCGATCGCTGCCGACCCCGAGCCCGAAGCACCGTTGGCCCCCACCTCGAGATACAGCGTCTCTCCCGGGCTGACGGACAAGAGACCGGAGACCGTCCCGGCGGACCCGCCAGGAGTGGTGTAGACGGAACCTGCGAGGTTGTCGGTCGTGGAGCCGCCGGTGCCCCCCACGAGGGTCACCAGCAGCTGCGTCACTCCCGGGGCCACGAGGTAGGCGGTCTGTCCGGGGGTGGTGTCACGGAGCCCCCCGGTGGCCGGCCCGGCCGCGGCGGCCGGCGTCGCGAGGAGGACGGCCAGCGCCAGGGCCCCCAGCGCCGCCCCGCCGCCGGCAGCGGCGCTCCTCCGCTTCATCATGGACATGCCGAGCAATGCTACGCAGGTGCCCGCCCCGCCGACAAGTGGCCGGCACCGGCCCGGGCCGACCCGCGCGCTCATCCGTCCCAGCCTTCCCCTGATCTGACGGCCGACATCACCTGGCGGGCGGGTCGTCTCCGGGTCGGATCTATACTCCTAGGTGGAGATGGCGATGGACATCATGGGCTTTTTGCGGCAGCGGGCGGGGGACTTCCGCTGCCCGGTGTGTCGGCGCTCGCTGGCGGACTGCGAGCTGCGCCAGCTGGCGCACCAGGGACCCCACTACACGGTGCAGGTGACCTGCCGCCACTGCTCCATGGCGTTCCTGGTGGCGCTGGAGGTCCAGGGAGGGGCCGAGGCCGAGGCCACGCCATCTCAGATGGACCCGATCTCACCGGACGAGCTGCTGGAGCTGCACCGGCAGCTGCGGGACTTCGAGGGGCCGCTCACCGAGCTGCTGGAGCGCCCCTCGCGGCGCGACTGAGCCGCCCTTGATCTACCTGGATCACGCCGCCACCACCCCGGTGCGGGCGGAGGTCCGGGCGGAGATGGAGGGGCCGCTGGGAGCGATCTTCGGCAACCCCTCCAGCACGCACGCCGCCGGCCGGGAGGCCCGCTCTCTCGTGGACCTGGCCCGGGACCGGCTGGCGGAGGTCCTGCACTGCCGCGTCCGCGAGGTGGTCTTCACCGGGGGCGGCAGCGAGGCGGACAACCTCGCCCTGCGGGGACCGCTGAGCCGCCTGCGGGGCGAGGGGGGACACCTCGTGGTCTCCCGGGTGGAGCACGAGGCGGTGCTGGAGACCGCCCGGGACCTCACCCGCGAGGGCTTCGAGCTGACCGAGTTGGAGGTGGACTCCCGGGGGTGGGTGGACCCGGAGTGCCTCGCGCGGGTGCTCCGTCCCGAGACCCGGCTGGTCTCGGTGATGCTGGCCAACAACGAGGTGGGGACCCTGGAGCCGGTCCGGGAGCTGGTGCGGGTGGTCAGGGAGGGGAGCGACGCCCTCTTCCACACCGATGCCACCCAGGCACTGGGCAAGGTCCCCCTGGACGTCCAGGAGCTGGGGGTCGACCTCCTAACCATCTCCGCGCACAAGGTTGGGGGACCCAAAGGGGCCGGGGCGCTCTTCGTACGTCACGGGGTTCCCCTCGACCCGGTCATCACCGGGGGAGGGCAGGAGCGCAACCGCCGCTCCGGGACCGAGAACGTGCCCGGGATCGTCGGTCTGGGGCTCGCCGCGCTCCTCGCCGAGCGTGAGCGGGAGGCGGAGGCGGAGCGCCAGCGCCAGCTCGCCGCCCAGCTCACCGAACTGATCTTGGAGCTGGTGCCCGACGCCCGGCCCACCGGGGCTTCCGGGGCGGGGCGGCTGCCCAACTTCTGCACCCTCGCCATCCCCGGTGCGGAGGGCGAGCTCCTGCTGATGCGCCTGGACCGCGCCGGCGTGTGCGCCTCGGCCGGTTCCGCCTGCGCCAGCGGCTCCCAGGCGCCGTCCCACGTGCTGCTGGCCATGGGCCTAGAGCCCGAGCTGGCCGCGGCGCACCTCCGCCTCACTCTGGGCCGGACCACGACCTCGGTCGACGTGGAGGAGGCGGCGCAGATCGTGGGGAGGGAGGTGGCCCAGCTGCGGGCCACCACCCCTGCCTGAACTCCCATCCGAGCCCAGCGCGGGGACTCGGAGACCGACGAGCCGGGAGCTGCCGGCCATCAGTCCGGTCCGTTTGTGGTGGGCCCGCGCCCGCCGGTCCGGAGATGACGAGGGCGTGCCCGCCGCAGGCGCCACTCCTACCAAGGGGCCACCCCGGTCACCTCGTCCACTTCACTGACGGAGCATCAAGAGGATCCGGGTCGCCAACCAGGCGACCGCTCCAGGTCTCTGGAGCGGACATCCTGTTGCCCGCCGACGTCCGGCCCCAGGCCCGACGCCCCCAGGGTCCGGGGCTGCCGGTCACCGGGGCCGCCGGGGCGATGACCATCTTCTCAGTCCGCTCGGAGACCGGCCGCGATCGCGAGACCCTGGACGACGATCACGCGGTGGCCGTGCTGCTGGAGCCGATCCAGGGTGAGAGCGGAGTCGTCCCCCTGTCCGACGCCTACCTTGCCTTGGTCCGCGTGGACCGCCCCCGTCTCGGCGTGGCCTCGCGCGGTCGCAGATGGCAGAAGAGCGTCACTTCACGATCCACGGTCCCCTCTCCGCCCGCCGGGCCAAGTACGGGTCGCAGCGCCATGGCCGCTTGCTTCACGCCCAGAGGCGTGGGGTCGGCCCGGAGGCTGGCGTGGAGGGGCACTCCCGCCTCGGCGCCGTAGCTCACCTTGATCGGAACGAGGCCTATGCCGCCGTCGCCCAGGGGTCAGCCTGGCCTGGGCACGCCGCCCGCCCCACGGGCCACTCCTCCCTCCAGCAGCTCTGCCAGCCGGGCCGCCTTCGCCTCCACTCCGGCCAGGGTCCCGGTGTCGTCCCCAACGTCCGCCGGTACAAAGGTCCGCACACGGCTCCCCCCCACGGAGACGCCC
>JAKBTP010000073.1 GCA_021844355.1 bacterium
ATCTCCGCCACCGGCCACGACGGCGTCTGCTGTCTCAGCTCGGTGACCGCGGGAGCCCGGACCGTGAGCGTGGACACCGACGCGCTCAACCTGGACATGGTCCTGGGCAACAAGCTGGTTTTCGGCACCGTGAACGCCAACCGCAAGCACTTCGAGGCCGCGGCCCGGATGCTGGGGGCGGCCAGCCGGCGCTGGCCCGGTGCGCTGGATCAGATCGTGACCCGCAGGGTCCCGGCGGAGAGCTTCCAGGACGCCTTCCAGCGGCAGCCGGACGACATCAAGACCACCATCACCTTCGCCTGAGGTCCGCCCTGGGGCCACCGGAGGTCACTTGCCTGTCCCGGGCAGGCTCAGCGTGAGCCCCGGCCTCGCCGCCAGCACCGCACTGCCGAACTCCAGGGACGCCTCCTGGGCGACCTTCGAGCCCGGTATCGTCGGCCACCTGTGGGTGATCAGCAGCGCCTTCGCCCCCGCCTCCCGCGCCATGGCGCCCGCCTGACGCCCGCTCAGGTGCTGGGCCCTTCCCTCCTCGGCGGCGGTCCAGGTCGCCTCGCACAGCGCCAGGTCCAGCCCCTCGCCCAGCTCCCCGAGCGACCAGCCGGGGCCGGTGTCGGCGGAGTACCCGAGGCGGGCGCCTGCGGCATCCACCAGAACTGCCATGGTCTCCGGCCCGTGGTCGGTGCGGGAGAAGGCAAGGCGCATCCCCGCCACCTCCAGCTGGTCCCGATCGGCGACGTCGACCCACTGGAGCTCCTCCCACTCCCTGAAGTACATGAGGTCCCGGACGCCGCTGGGAGCCAGCACGGGCATCCTCCGGGGATGCTCCGCGAAGTGGAGAGCGACCGCCAGCCCCTCCAGGTCCTGGCGGTGGTCGGGGTGCTCGTGGGTGATCACCACGCCGTCCAGATCCTCCAGGGCCAGGCGCTGCTGGAGGAGGGAGAGGCAGCCCGGCCCCAGGTCCAGGAGGATGCTCCGGCCGCCGGCCTGGACCAGGTACCCGCTTCCCGCACCGCCGGGGCCGGGATAGCCACCGTCACAGCCGAGCACCGTGAGCGAGAGGCTCACCGCCGCCGCGGCTCCCGAGGCTCCCGGGGCTCACGCGCCCTGAGATGGCAGGTGTCGTTGAAGGAGCGGACCCTCCAGCCGCCCTGGGACTCCAGGACCAGCTCCGAGATCGAACCGTGGTCCGAGGAGGCGAAGGCGAAGGAGCTGGCGCGAGCGGCCAGGGCCAGGGCGGCGGCGATAACCCCATCGTGGGTGAAGACAGCCACCACCTGCCCCGGGAACCTCTCCCTCACCTCCAGGAGGACCCGGGCCACCCGGCCGTGCAGCTCCTCGTTGCTCTCCGCCCCAGGAATCGCGTCCCACCGCTCCGTCTTCAGCACTCGGGCCCAGGCTGGATCCTTCTCCCGGAGCCGCCGATGCACCGCCCCTCCCTCCCACTCCCCGAGCCCCACCTCGCGAAGCTCCTCCATCACGATGGGTCGAAGCTCCAGGAGGTGGGCCAGCGGCTCCGCCGTCTCTCGCGCCCGGCGGGCGGGGCTGGTGCAGATTACGCCGACCCCAGCCTCCGACAGCCGGGTCGCCAGCCGCTGGGCTTGCCGCTGGCCCCCCGGGGCGAGCGCGGGGTCCCCCTGGTTCGCCGAGTCCTCGTGGGGACGGTAGGCGTCCTGGAGGCCGTGGCGGACCAGCAGCGCGCGGGTGGACCCTCCCGGCGGCCGGTACCGGGTGGGCCGGAACTCCGCGCTGGCGACGCCGGCTCCTGGGCGTGGCTTCGTGAGTGGGTCCACGGCTAGCGCGGCGGCTCGTAGCGGCCGTCTATGGCGGTCCAGCCGCCGTCCACGGTCAGCACCGAACCGGTCACATAGGTGGACGCGTCCCCGGCCAGGTAGACCACGGCGCCCGCCAGCTCCGTCGGCCCGGCCCACCTACCGAGCGCGGTCTTCTCGGCGTAGGCGCGGTCCCACTCCGGGACCGCCTGGATCTGGGCTGTGAGCGGCGTCCGGACCACCCCGGGGGCGATCGCGTTCACCCTCACCCCGCTGGGGCCGAGCTCGGCCCCAGCGGTGCGGAGCAGCTGCACCAGGCCGGCCTTGGTGGCGGCGTAGACCCCCTGGCCCGGTTCCACCGTCACCCAGCGGATGGAGGTGAATCCGATGATGCTGCCTCGCCCGCGCTCGGCCATCGGCCCGCCGAAGGCCTGGATCAGGTGGAAGGCGCTGCCCAGATTGAGGTCCACCACCCGTCGGAACTCCTCCTCGGTGTAGTCGAGAAGTCGCTTGCGCACGTTGGCGCCAACGGTGAAGACCAGGATCTCCACCTCGGGGTCGGCGGCGGCCGCGCGGCGCACCGCCTCCGGGTCCAAGGCGTCGAGCTCGATCCAGGAGGCGCCCGCGAGGCCCGCCGTCTCCGCCGCCGTGGCGGGGTCGATGTCGGCGCACACGACCTCGGCTCCCTGGGCCGCCAGGGCCAGGGCAGCCTCCCGGCCGAGACCGCCGCCGGCTCCCACCACCGTGGCCCTCCGGCCGTCCAGGCGAAAGAGGTCGGGGTAGCGCTCGCGGCCGACTCCGGTCACCTGGCGGCCTCCGGCCAGCCGGGCCGGATGATGGCCATCCTGGTCACGGTCAGCTCCTCCACTGCGAATCTTGGGCCCTCCCGCCCGATGCCCGAGTCCTTCACCCCCCCATAGGGCATGTTGTCGGCGCGGAAGCCGGGCACCTCGTTGATCACCACCCCTCCCACCTTCAGCCGGCTCAGCGCGGCCACCGCGGTCGCCAGGGAGGAGGTGAAGACGCTGGCGTGCAGTCCGTACCGGGAGCGGTTCACCTCGTCCAGCGCCTCCCGTTCGTCCGCCACCGTCCGGATGCAGACCACCGGCCCGAAAACCTCCTCGTCCCATAGAGGGATCCCCTCCGGGACATCAGCCACCGCGGTGGGGGCCACGACCCCCCCGGAGACCTCCCCGCCTGCCAGCAGACGGGCTCCGCCGGACAGCGCCTCATCGACCCAGGCCCCCACCCGCTCAGCCGCCGGCTCGTCGATGAGCGCCGAGACGCGGGTGGACTCCTGGCGGGGATCTCCGACCACCACCCGAGCCAGCCGTGCAGTGAGCAGCTCCAGGAAGCGCTCTCTCACCGACTCCACCACCAGCACCCTCTGGACCGAGATGCAGGCCTGCCCGGAGGCGTAGTAGCCGCCTCGGATGACGGCGTCCGCGGCCCGCTCCAGGTCGGCGTCCGCGCAGACCACCAGGGCGGAGTTGGAACCCAGTTCCAGGATCACCTTGGTGGGGGCGGCGTCCCGGGCGATCTGGTGTCCCACCCGGGCCGACCCGGTGAACGAGACGGCGCCGATCCGGCGGTCGGTGGTCAGGGTTCGGCCCACCTCCTGGTCCCCGGTGACCAGCTGCACCGCCTCCCCCGGTGCCCCCGCCCGCCGGAGGGCGCTCCGGAACAGGTGGACCAGCCAGAGGGTCGCCAGCGGGGTCTGCGGCGCGGGTTTGACCACCACCGGGCAGCCGGCCGCCACGGCCGGGGCGAGCTTGTGGCTGGCGAGGAGGAGCGGGTAGTTGAACCCGGCGATCCCGATCACCACCCCGATGGGCTTGCGGACCCAGAACCCCAGCAGCCCCTCCCCCTGGGCGCTGAGGTCCAGGGGAACGGTCTCGCCGTGCAGCCTACCCGCCTCCTCCGCCGCGACCTCCAGGGTGACCAGCGAGCGCTCCACCTCGGTGCGGCAGTCGACCAGCGGCTTGCCGGTCTCGAGCACCAGCAGGCTCTCGAATTC
>JAKBTP010000109.1 GCA_021844355.1 bacterium
CCCGGGCGCACCACCGGCAATCGGCCCTCGTCAGCCCAACGCCTCAACGTCACCGGGTGCACCCCCAGCACCTCCGCCGCCGCCTTGAGTCGCAACAATGCCATGTCGCCAGGTATTACATATCACTGATGCTCGCTTAGCAAAAGTTGTCACTGCTGCGGACCCTGACGATGATGTCTGCTTCTTCCAAGCCGGGGGTTTGGTGTTGGGCCTGTGGACTGCCCTCGGTGGCCACGGCGCACCAGGCATCGAACTTGCCTACAACGTCCGCTCCCCCGAGGAGGTCAGAGAGACTCTGGCGGAGGCCCACCGCGCCGGAGGCACTATCGTGCGCCCTGCGGCGATGGCAGAGTGGGGAGGCACCTCCGGAGCCTTCGCCGACCCTGATGGCTATGTATGGGAAGTTGCCCACAATCCAGGTTGGACTCTCAGCGAGGACGGTACGGTTCACATATGGGCGAGTACCGAGACTCGGGTGTCGCTACCTGATGGTGAGAGTCCTCCACCTGCATCAAGCCCTGTCTACTAGACTTGGCTCCTGGCAACCTAAGAAGGACCGAGTGCAAGAGGGCTCGGGTCTCCATTGACCAGCGGGATTGAGAGAGCGCATTCCGTGCACCCGCAGCCGCCGGATCATCCGCCTAATGCCTGGGCCGCCGCAGCCAGTGGACGACCACCAGATGCACCGCGGAATCGGACGCTCATCCCACTGGTCACGCCCCGGAGTCACCACGACGGCCAGCCTGGCTTGTGCCAGATGGTCTCTGGAAAGGACACTATTTGCCCATGAGCAGAGCCACACTGAACGAAGAGCTAGCGGCCAATCGGGCCAACTGGGACGAGCGGGCCGGCCTCCACTTGAAGTCCCGTTTCTACGATGTCGAGGGCTGGCTGCAGGAGAGACGGGAGCCGCAAGAGCGCGAGCTCGACGCCCTGGGTGATGTCGCTGGGCTGCGCCTCTTGCACCTCCAATGCCACATCGGTCTGGACACCCTTGCCTGGGCCAGGGTCGGCGCCCAGGTAACCGGGCTCGACTTTTCCCCTGCGGCCATCGCCGCCGCGCGGGAGATCGCCGACCGCGCGGGCCTTGCTGATAGGGCCGAGTTCATCTGTGCCGACGTCTACGAGGCTGTCGAGGCCCTGGGCCATGGCACCTTCGACGTTGTGTACGTCAGTCTCGGCGCTCTGTGCTGGTTGCCGAGCGTTGACCGCTGGGCCGAACAGGTCGGTTCCCTGGTGGCCCCTGGCGGCCGTTTCTACCTTCATGACTGCCACCCGCTGGCCTGGTCGCTGGACGAGGAAGGCCGGGCTCTAGAACAGACCTACTTCGAGCAACCAGAACCGTACGCCCAGGACTCTGGCCTGACATACACCGACGCCAGCCGTCCGCTCACGAACCAGCGCACATACGAGTGGAACCATGGAATCGGGGAAACGGTCACCGCGCTCATTCGGCATGGTCTTCGCTTGGAGTGGCTCGCCGAGCACGACTGGACCGTCTGGCCGCAGTTCCCCTGGCTCGTTCCCAACGGCGACGGGATCTGGGCCGCTCCGGCCGGCCGGCCAAGGGTGCCATTGACGTTAAGCCTCCTGGCGAGCCGGCCGAGCGACACGCCGCCCGACCCGGGAACGTGAGGGCCGGGGACCCGGCTCGGCCCCAGCCATCCGCGCTGGTCTTCACACATCTCCAACAGTCGTGAGGCCCGGGACCGCCAGGTCCGCCCGGCTCAGACTCCGCCAGGCCACCCCTGCGGCCAGGACGGAGATGGCTCCCCCCGCCAGTACCGGGGCTCGCAGTCCGAGGTCGCCGGCCAGCACTCCGCCCAGCAGAGCGCCGACGGGCGTGGCTCCGATCCCGATGACACGAAAACCGCTCGTCACCCGGCCCAGGATGGCGTCCGGAACCACCCGTTGACGATATGAGACGACCATCACATCCCAAATCCCGGCCCCCAGTCCACCCAGGACGAACCCGACCACGGCGACCGGAACGATGGGAAAGATGGCCAGTGCCGCCAACGCCAACCCCTGTACGAGCAGGATGGCGGCAAGCCCCAGCGGAGTGCGCCAGCGGCCCCCGTACCGGCCGCCCAACAGAGCTCCGCCCAGGGCACCAACCGCAAGCGATGCCAGAAGTGGCCCGTAGGCGGCAGCGGAAAGGTTCATCACCTCGAGTACGAACAGCACCAGTATCGAGAAGAGCATTGCAACCGCCAGATTGCTCGCGGCGACCAGGAGCGCGAGTGTTCTAAGAGGGCGGTGGCCCCAGAGCCACACCACGCCCTCCCGCATCTCTCGCCACGCGCCAGTTTCGGTCTTGGCCTGGTCAGCGACAGCCCTATAGTCACCAGCCAAGGGCACAAGAAGGAGCAGCGCCAGACCCACGGCAGCCAGGTCGGTGCCAAATGGCAACAGGATTCCGGCCGCGAAGAGCAGGCTGCCCAGGGCCGGACCGACCAGACTGGTGCCAATGGCGTTGACACCGCCGACCACCGAGTTGGCCGCTTCCATCTGCTCGGGGCGCACCAGGGAGCGGACCAATCCGACCTGGGCGTTGGCCGAGAACGTATCCGCCGAACCCAGCAGAAAGGCCAAGCCGATCAGCAGGGCAACAGTGTCGCGATGGAGCAAGAGCGCCGCGATCAGGACCAGCATGACGACCTCTCGCACCACGGCCGCCACCTGGACGACCCTTTTGCGGTCGTGGCGATCGACCAGGACTCCGCTCGGGAGGCCTACCACCAACCAGGGCAGAGACTCGCCCACGCCCACCAAGGCCACCAGCAAAGGCCGGTGCGTCAGTGAGGCCGCCAAAAGCGGGAGAGCGGCGAAGCGGACACCGTCCGCCAGCGCCGTGGTGGCGTAGGCACCGGCAAACTGCCAGAAGCGGCCGTCAAGCGAGCGCATGCCCACTCCGCGCCCGGGCTCAGCGTCCATCATCAGTGCAGTGTTACAGAGCCAGCGGCAACTCCCGGCGCTCCTCGAAGAGCCTCCTGGCCGAAGCCACGCCCCGCTTATAGGGAGCCAGACCACCTGCCTGGATCCCACGGAGGCGCTCACCACCTGAGAAAACGCGCCTCCCAGGGCAGGCGTCAGCTTGCCTGGCGCCAGACGAGCATTCCCCCTCGAGTCGAGATAGAGCCCAATTACGGGCCCACGGCCGTAGCCGCCAGTGCGATCGCACGCAGGCAGAGACAGGCCTGCAGTTCCCCGACACAACCAATTCACCTATCATCACCGCGACCCATGGACCGTCGATCGCGCAGCAGAACATGGCGTGCGACGTAATTACTGGACGTACAGCATCGGCTTGGCCGTGGTATGGGCCGTGCTCTTGGGCGTCACCGCCACCAGAGACCGCAGCAAGCTGGACACCCTAGTCGTGGTGTTTGGTGGATTTGCTATCGCGTGGACTTCAGGCACGATCGCGAGGTATGTGTATCCCCCACCGAAGAAGTGGACTCGTTAGAGTCCTCCCCCTCTGGCCTCCACACGCGAACGGCGGGGCACCGCCGGGCCAGGTTGTCCGAGCTGGCCCGACGCGGCGCAGCTGCGGTTGACTCAAACCTGTTGACGGAGTCGCCAGATGGCCGGGAGTGTCCGCCTGTGCCGCAACGGTGAAACGACCGGCTTGGCGCACCGCGAGCCGCCACGAGCGAGTCCCGGGCGGCCGAGACTTCGGCTAGG
>JAKBTP010000115.1 GCA_021844355.1 bacterium
CCGAACCGGGACTATCTGGACCCTGGGCGCCGCCCCGGGCGCAGTTCGAGCCACTTCCAACACAGCCTCGGCTCTCATCTCCGCCATCTCTCCCCTCCGACTGGCCCGACCTGCTCCAGGGCGGGCCCCATGGCACTGGGCGCACTCGACTAAGCTCGCTGCGGCCCTCCATCTCAGGGTCGCGGGCCAAACGATAGTGGGTCGGCGTATCACCGCCGCATCACTTCACCGTGTCGGCGCAGGGGGCCGGACCCGGGGCCCGGGCCTCCGCTGAGAGTTGGGGTCCGAGCGGGGGGTCGGCGTCAGTGATCGCCCTAAGCTCGGTCACGAGCTCCAGCAGCGGTCCTGAGGGTCGCAGGCCGCTGGCGTGGAAGTGGGCTATGGCTCGCTGGAGCGCTTCCAGGGCGGCCAGAGGACGCCCGGTGGAGCGCAGCAGCTGGGTGAGCTCCAGAAGACGCCGCTCGTCCCATGGGTCCTCCGAGATCGCCTCGCGCAGGTGGGCCTCAGCCACCTCGAGGTCCCCGTGTCCGCTCTCCCACTTCGACAGCGTGTCTAGCAGCCGGACGTGGACCGCTGCCAGACGCTGTCTGGCAGCTTGCGCCCACTCCGCGTAGAGCTCGCCGGGCAGCAGCTGGCCTCGGTATGTCTCCAGCGCTGCCCGGCCCGCTGGTGGCCCCAGAGGGTCTTCGGCGCGCAGCTGGCGCAGAGCAGGCCCGGCCCGTCTCAGGAATTGACGGGAGTCGACCTCGACCGACGCACCGAAGTCGAGCTCCTCCTCCCCGCGGACCACCAGCGAGGGAGCGTCGCGGCGGAGGCGAGCCAGCACGTTGCGCAGGCGCCAGCGTCCGGCGCGAGGATCGGCCTCCGGCCAGAGCTCCTCCATCACCGCCTCCGTGGGAAGTGGGCCTTCGGAGCTGGCGAGCATCTTTACCAGGACCGCCGGCTGGCCCGTGAGCTGGAGCGGCACCCCGTGCCAGCGAACCCCGAATCCACCCAGGACCCGGACCTGTCCACGGGCGTTCTCGTCGGTCCGGCCCTGAGCCCGTCCGGCGACGGTCGCGATGGCCTCCCCAACCGAGAGCTTGCCGGCCGCCTGGATTGCCAGCTCCGCGTCGTCTTGACCCAAGGCGGCCCACGCGTCCGCCATGGCGGCGGTCACGGTGCTGGCCCATGGCTCGGGCACCGGGGTGCCGAGCCTCTCGACCGCCGATGTGGCGGTGGTGGCCAGGGTGAGTGCCGTGGCGGGATCGTGAGCCTGAAGGACGGCGGCCAGCCCGAACAGGGCGTAGGCCGCGCTCCTCTCGTCTCCCAGGGCTGCCAGCGCGGTGCCGGCGCGGTGAAGGCAGGAGAGAGAGTCTGAGGATCTTTCCTCCAGGGCCGCCACCAATCCCAGATGGAGCAGGGCTATGGCGTGGGCGTGGGAGTCTTGAGCCACGGTCTCGGTGCCCAGCGCTGCCTCCAACTGGGCGCGCGCCTCCTCCAGCCGACCGCATGCGGCCAGCACCAGCCCGGTGCTTGACCTCACCATCGCCACCTGCCCCAGCTCGCCAGCGCGCAGATGCCCGCGGACCGCGAGCCCCAGCAGGCGTAGCGCCTCCTGGGGCTGGTTGGCGAACGCCTCGACCAGGCCTAGGTGGTGGAGTAGGCGGGCCTCTTCAGGTCCACCGGAGCGGTGCTCCTCGCGCAGGGCCTCGCGGTACGCCTCCCGGGCAGCCAGATGGTCCCCCTGGCGCCAGGCCAGCATCCCGAGGCCATCCAGCAGCTTCCATCGATGCGCACGATCGAGCCTCGGCATCGCCAGGATGCGGGTGAGCCAGGCCCTCCCCTCGGAGAGCCGGCCCCGCAGCTCCCAGAAACGCCACATCTCCACGCCCAGCTGGGCGGCGGTCTGTGTGTCTTCGGCCTCGATGGCCGCTTCGAGGGAGGCTGTGAGGTTGTCCTCCTCCGACTCCAGGCGCTCCAACCAGGTCTGCTCCCGGGATCCGGTGAGCAGGGACGGGCCGGCTCCCTCCACCATCGAGAGGCTCCAGGCGATGCGCCGTCGGGCGGCGTCTGTCCGGGCCGCGGACCATCTGCCGTAGTGGTGCAGGTGGCTGGCCAGCGCCCAACTGATCCGGTAGCAGGCCCCAGTCGGGCGGGCGTGCAGTCCGACCAGGGAGCGCTCCTCCAGCTCCTTCATCTCCCGCTCCAGCCCCTCATCCTCACCACCTGCAGGCGCGATCACCATGCCCAGATGCTCCACGCCGATCCCTGCCGGGAACTCGGCCAGTGCGCTGAGGATCTCCGCCTGGCGTGGGCTCAGCGACCTCGTGGAGAGTTCCAGGGCCCGGGCGAGGGGAGCCGGGACTCGCACTGTGGCTTCCGGCTCCCCGCCAGAGCGGCGGGGTCGCAGTCGGTCGCTCACCGCTTGGGGGCCCAGCGCTGCCACCAGGGGTGCCACGAGCCTGATTGCCAGTGGGGAGCCTCCCAGCTGACGAAGGATCGTGGCCAGCAGCTCCACCGCCCGGCTGTCCAGATCTAGCCGGGGGTTGAGGACCTGGAGCAAGCGCGTCATGAGCGCGCCGCTTCCGGATGCCAACACCTCAGCCGTAGAAGAGGGGTGCACCGGTGGGAGTGAAAGCGGCCCCAGGGCCCAACGAACCTCGCCGTCAAGGCCGAGTGGCTGGTGGGCTGTCACCAGGACCCTCGTCGGTCCGGAGGCGGGTAGCATCCCCGCGACCAGGCGGGCGCAGAGGGTCGCGCACCCGTCCACTCCGTCCAGGACCAGTAGCCCGGACCGCGTTCCCAGCCGTGCCGGCAACTCGTGCTCGGTGGCTGGACCCGGAAACCCCGCCGCCCGCCAGACCCGCGCCAGCACTGCCCGCGGACCCAGGCCGTGAAGGTCCACCCAGGCGACATCCCGCCTCTCCGACACCGCCGCGCGGACCAGAGCCGACTTCCCCGCCCCTGCGGGCGCGACCAACGTAACCAGCGGAGCGCATCCCAAGAGTCCTCGAGCCATCTCTAGCTCGGGCTCGCGTCCGATCACCGGGATCGCGCTCACCGGTTCGGGGTGAGTTAGAGTCGCCCGGTCGCGGGGTACTCGCTCTCCTCTGCGCTGGTCCACAGCCGCCCCACTCGTCGCTCCGCCGTCGGATGCACCCTGCCTTGGAGCGCTAACTATAGGCCGTTCGCCCGGCCGGAACGCCTGCCGGGCCAGAGAAGTTCGCAGCCATGGGCGGCGGGTTTCCATCTGCGCCTGCGAGCCAGGTCCGGGGGCGGGCCCCAACCACGGCGTGGAGGTGCCGGGGATGAATTGAAGCCCCTGGCGATAGCTCTTCAACACTCCATGACCACAGCGGCCCCGGGCAGCTTGGCTGACTAGATGAGTCGGCGCGCAGAAGCGCCACTTCCAGCTCGCCGGGCTGGCACAATCGCCTCATGGCTCAGCTGCCGGTGCCGTCCGCGGTCGCTGCGGTCCTCTCAGACCTCGGCTCCGTGCGCATCTGGGCGGCGGATTTCTACCGCGACCTGCACTCCCACCCCGAGCTGTCCCACCGGGAGCACGCGACCGCCGCCAAGATTGCGGCGCGGCTTTCGGCGTCGGATGTTGAGACCCACACCGGTGTCGGAGGGACCGGTGTGGTCGGCCTGATCCGAAATGGGGACGGGCCGGCGGTCTTGTTGCGGGCGGA
>JAKBTP010000004.1 GCA_021844355.1 bacterium
GTGGGCAAGCGCTTCGGGGTCACCCGGGAGCGGATCCGCCAGATCGAGGCCAAGGCGCTGCGCAAGCTTCGCCACCCGTCCCGGAGCATCAAGCTCAAGGACTATCTGGAGTAGCTTCCAGGCCGACGCGGAAGGAGAGTGGGCGGGGGCTGCAAAAAGACCGGCTGGTCGGTTCGTTACGGTGTCGCGGGGCCCGCGCCCCAGGTTTCGAAGCAGACCAGGCAGGCCCGGTGCGGCGACCTGCCCTGGCCCCCGCCTGCCTGGTGGTGGCGGTGAGACACGGCGGGCTCTCGGCGCCCACCCGGGAGGACCGAATCAGCCCACGAACGGGGCCCTCTTCCGAGGCGGCCCCTCAGCCCATCCAGCGATCGAACCAGGCGCAGCTGCGGGCAGCGAAGTCGGCCAGGGCCAGGGCGTCCCGCACGCCGTGGCCCTCCTCCGGATAGAGGGCCAGTTCGGTCTCGACCCCGGAAGCGAGCAGCGCCTCATGGAACTCCACCGCCTGCCCGGGCGGGGTGCAGCGGTCGAGCTGGCCGGCGGTGAGGAGGGTGGGGGTGCGCGACCTGCCGGCGAAGAACACCGGGCTGCGTTCAAAGTAGGGCCCCCCGGGCCCCGGCCCATCCGCGCCGAGGAACTGGGCGTCGAACTCTGGGATGTTGCTGGAGAAGTGCTGGCTGTACCAGTCGGTGACCGGGGATCCCGCCACCGCCGCGGCGAAACGGTCCGTCTTGGTGGTTATCCAGCAGGCCATGTAGCCGCCGTGGCTCACCCCCAGGACGCCCAGGCGACGAGGATCAGCCACGCCTTCAGCCACCAGGTGATCCAGGCCGGAGAGGTGGTCCTGGACCTCGGCCCCGCCGTAATCGCCAACCTCCAGCTCCAGGAAGTCCTGGCCCCGCCCGCAGCTGCCCCTCGGGTTGGGCATGAAGAGAGCGAAGCCCCGTGCCGAGAGGTAGGCGTAGTGGAGCAGGTCCCGCCCCGGCCACTCCGACTCCCAGCGGCCCACGGGTCCTCCGTGGACGGCCAGGATCGTCGGGTAGGGCCTGGATCCCTGCCGCGGCTCGACCAGGAGGCCGGAGATCTCCAGCCCGTCCGGGGCGGACCAGGAGACCTCCCGGACGGTCCCGATCTGGCCACGCAGCCACTCGAATCCTGGGTGGGAGAGGGAGGCGATCTCTGATGCCCGGCCCAGCTCCGCTCGAGCGAGGATGGGCGGTGATCCCCATGACTCCAGGGCCAGCAGCGCCCCTCCCTCTGGGTGGGGAGCGGCATCCGGAGTGAACCGGCCGGAGGTCGTGACCACGTCCTGCAAGTGGATGGCGACAGCTCCCCGGTCCAGGTCCAGTTCGGCGACCACGGTCTCCTGGCGGCGCACCCCGGTGGCGAGCAGGTGGGAGCGGTCGCGGAATCGGAGGTAGGAGACGTCGGTGCCGGCGCAGGGCAGGACCCGACCGGGTCCCCCACTGGTGGGGAACTCCAGGATGTCCCCGTAGACAATGCCCCGGTCGCTGGCCAACCCCTCCACGACGGCCAGTCGTGATCCGTCCGGGGAGATCACCGGGGATCGGAGCTGTCGCCGGGGACGGTGGACCACGCGGCGTTCCCCGCTCTGGAGATTCAGCAGCTCCAGCCGGGAGTGGGTCCAGTCGCCCTCGGTGGGGCGGTCGGACACGACTGCCAGAAGGAGCTCACCGGCCACCCCGAACTCCCACACGTTGATGCCTTCGGGCAGAAGCCGCCGTATGTTCCCGCCCCCAGGCGTAACCGCGAAGACGGTGCGCCAACCGCCGAGACCTCCGCTCCGCACCTCGGGCCACCATGGCTCGGCCTCTTCGTCTCCTGCCGCCGGCAGCTGGCCCGAGCCCGCGGTGACGCCCATCTCCGCGCCCTCCTCCGCCGCCAGGACCAGGATCGTTCCATCCGCAGCCCACTCCAGCGCCTCCGGCATAAAGCCGGAGAGGGCCAGGACCTCGTACGACCGGCTCGGCGGGTTGGGGTCGACCACGTGCAACGCGGGCTGTCCAGAGTGAAGGGTGGCGATGAAGCCGACCCGGTCCCCGGCCGGGCTCCAGCGGCCCCCGTACTGAGCCGGGAGCGGGTCGACGATGAGTGGCCTGGTGCCACGGTTGTCCAGGTCGGTGAGATAGATCCGGGACCCTGCCCTCCCCGCCAGCTGGTGCCGGGTCTCGGCAGTCCACAGTGCTCGACGCCCGTCGGGGGCAACCTGGAAGTCAGTGGCCGCCAGCGGCAAGTCGAGCCCCGGCTCCAAGACGCGCCGGAAGAACTCCCAGGCCCCCTCATATCCCGGCGCGCGCTGTCGTCGCTGCCCCATGTCGTTCCTCCCTCACCGAGATCATTTTCGCCCGAGGGCTTCCCACCGGCCGGAGGAGCTGGCCCTGGCAGCGGCCATCCGGGACGGCCAGACTAAACTGTAGCGGCGATCGTTCCGGAGTAGCTCAACGGTAGAGCAGGCGGCTGTTAACCGCAAGGTTCACGGTTCGAATCCGTGCTCCGGAGCCATCCGACACTGGCGGCCCGGGACCCGGCGGTACCTGGCCGATCACCTGCTGCCCACCCGCGCGAGCGCATGCGTCTCCCAACTGGCCCTGAGGCACTGACCATCCCGGTGGAGCTCACTCGGGCGTCGGCCCGGATGCCGCTGCCAGGGCCGCCTGCCGGGCGTCCCCGGAGGCGCCCAGGGCCACCCGGAGACCCATCCTGCCAAGCATGTGCTCCATCGGTGCGCCCATGTGGCCGGCGGCCACCGCGTCCACACGGTGTTCGAGCAGGAACCGGGCCAGTCTGGCGTGGTGCGCCCCCTCGCCCTCGGCGTCGTGGAGCGCGTCCCAGCCCACGTCGAACTCCTTCCAGGAGGCGACCACCCCGTCGGTCACCTCTGCCACCGCCACCCGCTGGGCCCGTCCCCAGCTGGGGTCCACGGCACCATCAACGGTCACCGGCAAACAGACCACCACTTGGTCCCCTCCTCAACCTCGACGCCGAACACCCACGGGATGGGCCGCAGCCCGGCCACTCTCCTGATTGTCACCTTGGACGCCACCGGCCCGGGCAGCGCATCTGAAGCTTCGGGGACCTGGTGAGTGCACCCATAGGGCCCCCTCGCGTTAGCTGCCGGTTCCTGCGGCGCAGACCTGCGGCGTTGAGCCGGTTGGTGCTGGCGCCCCTGTCGGCCGCGCCGGGCTCTCAGGGGCGCTCCGCCCGACCTTGGGCGTCGAGGCGCAGTCGTGTCGCAGGGCGAGTCCACGGTGCTACCAGTGGGCACGCCCGTCCACTCCGGCGGTGGGGCCAAGTCGCAGGGCGTCAGCTGCGTGGCTCCGAGGCCACTCCAATGCAAGGGCGGACCTGGGCTTCGGCGTCAGCACCGAATCCGTGTCTCGGGGGGCCCGCATATCCTTGAGAGCGTGAGATCGGACAGGGAGACTTCATCCTCCGGGCCGTTTTGGAGCCGCCCCCTCCGCGGTCGGCGGGGACCCTGGTTGCCGACAGCGTGCTTGGCGTCGATGGCGTTGGCGGCCTGCGGGGCGCCGTCCCGGACGGTGTCTCCAAGGCCCACCGCGAGCCCGCGGGTCAGCGCCACCGCCACGCCGCTGCCCCTGCCCAGCCCATCACTGGGCAGCCTGAGCTGCCGGCTCCCCCTGTACGGCTCCGGGCT
>JAKBTP010000227.1 GCA_021844355.1 bacterium
GCCAGGTGATCGTGGAGCATCTCATCGGGGACCGGAGCCAGCAGATGGCCTTCCTCGCCACCCGCCTGGCCGACGGACTGGTGCTGGGCAGCACCATTCTGTACGACTTCAACCGCTACCACCAGCGAGTGGAGATGGGCTGGACCTGGCTGCGCCGCTCCAGCTGGGGTCAGGGGTTCAACGAGGAGATGAAGTACCTGCTCCTGGAGCACTGCTTCGGGGAGCTGGACCTCCGGCGGGTGGCCTGGAGGCTGGACAGCCTCAACCACCGCTCCCAGGGCGCCCTGGAGCGGATGGGCTTCCAGTACGAAGGCAAGCTCCGCAGCCATCAGCGACGGCCGGACGGGAGCCGCCGCGACTCCCTGTACTACAGCCTCCTGGTGGACGAGTGGCCCGAGTGCCGGGAGCGTCTGCTCCGACTGATCAGGGAACGCTCCCATCCCGGGGAGCGCGGCTGAACACTAGAACCCGTCTCACCCCCAGGTCACTCGCAGCGACTCGCGCAGCCAGCTGAGGGGCTCTGGGCTGCCGTCGCAGGCCACCGCCTCCAGCGGAATCCGGTTCCAGGTCAACAGGTAGAGCCGGCTGGCGGGCGCACGCACGGTGGTGGGCGCCGAGAGCGACGGGCCTTCCTCGACCTCCAGCCCACCTGGCGTGGCCGCGAAGCGCCAGCGGTCACCGGTGTCCTCCGCCTCCAGCACCGCCGCCAGCTCACTCTCCCGGCGCAGCCGCCGGCGGCTGCGGTGGGCGAAGCCGAGCAGGAGTTCCCTCACCCCGTCGGCGGCGAAGTCCGGGGGAAGCGGCCGGGCGGCCCCCAGGGCCAGCTCGCCGTCCACCCGGTGAATGGCGGTCTCGTGAGCCTGGCGGCGGGCCCAGAAGATGAGGGGGGACGGAGCCGGGAGGAACGACCAGCAGCGAAGATCTGGCGGGGATTGGCGGAGGGCGGTGGCCAGCTTGGCGCCTCCGGCGCGCAGCCAGGTGGCCAGCTCCTCCCGGCGGGGACCGGAGCGCAGCATCTGCTCCTCGGTTGGCCCAGGGGACATCTCCTCCCGCCCTTGGGAGACGTAGATGAGCGCCCAGCGGTGGACGGTGCCGAGATGACGGACCAGCTCCTCCATCCTCCAGCCGGGGCAGGTCGGCACGGCGCGATCCCATCCACCCTCGCCGAGGAGGTCGGCCAGGAGAGCTGAATCCTCCTCGATGCGCTCCGCGTAGCGATCCAGGGGCAGGACTGACGTGGGCACCCCGCCATGATCGCGGACACCGGCGGCAATGTCACGCCCTCGCTACCGTGTCATCACCGTAGATGGAGGTGGCGCGGGCTAGACTGCGCCCGCCTGTGAAGCAGCACTCGCGCCGGCACGTGACCGGGGTTGGCTTGGAGGGCGCCGCCGGGGCGCGTCCGAGGCCGGCGTCCCGCCACCTGTTCGACCAGTCCGTGAGGCCCATGGCGGTGGTCTCCCAGGAGCAGCTGGTGCTGGAGGCCAATCCCGCCTTCTGCAGACTGCTGGAGCGTGGTGCCGGGGAGGTGGTGGGGTCGAGCCTCCTCCAACTCACGCACCCGGACGACCACAGTGCCGTAGCCGCCACCCTGCACCAGGCCCTGACCCAGCCGGGATCGGCCGCGGTCACCCTGCGCCATCTCGTGCCCAGCGGCGAGGAGGTGTGGGTGCGCGTCCGGCTGACCGCTGTCCCGGTGGCCGCGGGTGAGCCCTCGGCCGTGCTGGCCGAGGTGGAGGACATCCGGCAGGAGCTCCGGCTCCGCGAGCGGCTGAGGGAGATGGACCGGCTCCGGGCGGCGCTCGCCGCCAGCAACGAGGCCATGCTCCGGGCGACCAGCGTGGACGAGCTGCTGCGCAGCGCCTGCCGCATCGCGGTGGAGCAGGGTGGGATGCACATGGCCTGGGTCGGCACCGCCGGGGAGGACGGGTGGCTCAGCCTGCGGGCCTCCTTCGGAGGGGACCAGGGGTATCTGGGAGGCCTCCGGGTGAGCTGGCGGGATGACATCCCGGAGGGTCACGGTCCGGTGGGACGGGCGGCGCGCAGCCTTCGCCCCAGTGTCAGCCAGGACGTGAGTCGCGACCGCGACTTCGCTCCCTGGAGGAAGCGAGCTCGGGACTCCGGCTTCCACGGGGTGGGCGCGCTGCCGCTGGTCGACGGGGGGCAGCTGAGGGGAGTGCTGGCGGTGTACGCCCACGAGACCGGCTTCTTCAGCTCCGACCGGGTGTCTCTCCTGCAACGGCTGGCGGACAACGTCGCCTTCGCCTGGGGCGCACTGGACCAGCGGCTGCAGGCGGCGGAGAGGGCCCTGGCGCTGCGGGACCGGCTGACGCGACTGGATCACGTGATCGCGAACACCGGCATCGCGACCTGCGTGCTCGATCAGGAGCTGAACCTGCTGCAGGCCAATCCTGCCTTCTGCCAGCTGCTGGGGATGCGGGAGTCACGCCTGCTCGGGCGCAGCCTGGCCACCTTCTCCCACCCTGAGGACAGGCCGCTGCTCGACCGGGCCAGTCGCCGACTGGCCCGGTCGCCCGGGCGGGGCATCCGCCGGCTGGAGCACCGGCTGGTCAGCCGGACCGGGGAGGTGGTCCACCTCCTGGCCTCAGCCACCCCCATGCCCTCCCTGGAAGGTGGCGTGCCGCAGGTCGCCTGGCAGGCCCAGAACATCACCGCTCAGCGCAATGGCGAGCGCGCTGCGATGCGCCGGTCCGCCCAGCAGGCGGCGGTGGCGGAGCTCGGGCGCGACGCCCTCAGCGGGCGCGATCTGGATCAACTCCAGCAGCGCAGCTGCGAACTGGTGGGGGAGCATCTGGGGGTGAGCCGGGTGTCGGTGATGCGCTGGCAGCCCGGGCGTGCCTGCTTCCGGCTGGTGGCCGGATTGGGCTGGGCGCCGGACCGGATGGGGGTGGCCACGGTCCCGGCGGGGCAGCGGTCCCAGGCGGGGTACACCTTCCGCAGCCGAGGGCCGGTGCTGTCCTGGGACCTGGCTTCAGAGCGTCGCTTTCAGTCCGAGGTCCTTGTCTCCAAGTATGGGGTGCGCACCACGGTCGCGGTGGCGGTCCCCTCCGGGAGCGGGGAGGAGCCGTATGGAGTGCTGGCGGCACACTCCCAGGAGCTCCGGGAGTTCTCCCAGGATGACCTGAACTTCCTGCAGGGGGTGGCGCACCTGCTGGGCGCGGCGGTCCAGCGGCAGCACTCGGAGGACCAGCTTCAGCGGCTGGCACTCCACGACTCCCTCACCGGCCTCCCCAACCGCGGGCTCCTGGTAGAGCGGGTCCGCATGAGCCTGGCCCGGCTGCGGCGGGACCGCGGCCTGACCGCGCTCATGTTTCTCGACCTGGATCGCTTCAAGGTGATCAACGACAGCCTGGGGCACCGAGTGGGGGACGAGGTTCTGCGGGAGGTGGCCGCCCGCCTTAGCCGACTGCTCCGTCCCACTGACACGGTCGCCCGGCTGGGGGGAGACGAGTTCGTGGTCGTGGCGGAGGACGTGGAGTCTGAGGCGGTGGCGCTGGGGGTGGCGGGCCGGATACTCTCGGAGCTGGGGGTGCCCATGCGTGCCGGTCCGAGCGACCTGGTGGTCACCGCCAGCCTGGGGCTGACCACCACTGCGGACCCCGACGCCGAGCCGGAGGAGC
>JAKBTP010000185.1:0-4463 GCA_021844355.1 bacterium
CCGGGGTGCGCGCCCTGGTCCTCCTCCCCTCCGGGGCGGGCCTGTATGCCCTCTACGTGCTGGCAGTCGCCCTGGGCCGCTCCTGACTCCGCGGGGGCGTCCGGTTAGCGGAGAATTGGGCGGGGAGGAGGTTCACCCCTTGGGGAGGCGTCTGCGTGCGATCTGGTCGCCGGTTGGCCCGGTTGGGGGCGCTCCCGGCCCTGGCCACCACCGCCCTGCTGTGCTCCTGTGGGACCGCCACCCCCTCCGCGACCCATCTGCTCCAGGAGGCGGGCCGCACCATGGCCACGACCTCCTACCAGCTCACGGGCGGAGACAGGGCGGGCCAGGCTCGGGTGACCTTCTCCCTCCGCGCGCTGCCCTCGGGCGCCTTCTCGGGAGAGGTCCAGTTCTCCGTCCCCCCCTCCCCGGTGCTCAGCACCGAGGTGGTGAGCCTCGATTCCCGGGTGTGGGTGCTCTCGGCCGCCGCGCTGGCCCAGCTCGGCATCACCTCGCTGCCAGGCAACCTCAACCCCGCGACCACCTGGGTCCTGCAGCCGGCCGGGGTGGGGGAGAGGTACCGGCGGAGCGTGACACCGTTCGTGGGGTCGGGGCTGGAGGCCACCCTGGAGAGGCTGGCGGCGGGGCGGCCTTCGGTGTCGGCCGTGGAGTACTCGGGAGCCGCCGCCTGGCGGTTGAGCGAGAAGGGCAGGGCAGGGCAGGAGCTCACCGTCTACCTCCAGCGTCAGCCGCTGCGGGTGCTCCGGATCCAGGTGAGCGGGCCGGACGGATTCGAGATCAGCTACTCGGGCTTCGGGCAGGTCGCCGAGGTCACGCCGCCGCCGCCGGCCCAGGTCTATGTCCCGCCCACTCCCGCGCCGGGGGCCTGAGGCCGTGCGCATAGGGGCCCACGTCTCCACCCGCGGCGGGATCCTCACCGCCTTCGATCGGGCCCGGGAGCTGGGGGCGGAGGCGGTCCAGGTGCACCCCACACCGCCCCAGACCTGGCGCCGCCTCCACCTGGAGGCCGAGGAGGTCCAGGAGTTCCGCCGGCGGCTGGCCTCCACCGGCCTGGTGGACTTCTTCTTCCACGCCGTCTACCTCATCAACCTGGGCACCCCGCGGCCCGAGCTCCTGGCCAGCTCCGGGGCCTCGCTGGCCCACTACCTGCAGCTGGCCAACGAGCTGGGCGTGGCCGGGGTGATCTTCCACCCCGGATCCCACCTCGGCCGAGGGTTCGACAGCGTGCTGGACCAGATCGGGAGCACCATGCGCTCCGCCCTGGAGGCGGCCCCCGGCGAGGCCCGGCTGCTGGTGGAGAACAGCGCCGGGGCTGGGGCCAACCTCGGCGCCACGCTCCCGGAGATCCGGCGCATGTTGGAGGCGGTGGACTCGCCCCGGGTGGGGCTCTGCCTGGACACAGCCCACGCCTTCACCTCGGGATGGCAGCTGACCACCGAGGAGGGGCTGGCGGCAGCCCTGGCCGAGTTCGAGGCGGAGATCGGCTGGGACCGGCTGTGGGCCATCCACGCCAACGACTCCAAGGCGCCCTTCGGGAGCAACCGCGACCGCCATGAGAACATCGGCGAGGGGGAGATCGGGTCCGAGGCCTTCGCCCGCATGCTCGCCGACCCCCGCCTCCGCCGTCCGCCCTGGATCCTGGAGGTCCCGGGCCAGGAGCGGCAGGGGCCCGATCGGGCCAATGTGGACCGCCTGCGCAAGCTGGCAGGTCTCTCCCCCCTGGAGCCGCTGTGAAGGGGGAGGCGGCGAGGACGCCGGTGGTGGCCGTGGACCTGGGAGGGACCTGGCTGCGGGTGGCCCCCTTCGACGAGGCCGGGGAGATGGGGAGGACCCTCCGCGTTCCGACCCCGGCCGCGAACGGCCCCGCCCGGGTGGTGGAGGCGATCTGTGAGCTGGCCGCCGAGGCCGCCCACGGCCGGCGGCCCCGGCTGGTGATCGGTGTGCCCGGGCCGGTCGACCCGGCCAAGGGGGTGGTCCACGGCGCCCCCAACCTCCCCGGCTGGAAGGAGGTCGCCCTCCGCCAGCTGATCCAGGAGCGGCTGGGATGGGAGTGCCGGGTGGAGCACGATGCCGGGCTGGCCGCGCTCGGTGAACACCGCCGAGGCGCCGGGCGGGGCTCCAGCAACTTCGCCTACGTCACGGTGAGCACCGGGATCGGGGCCGGACTGATCCTGGGTCGCCGGCTGTACCGCGGGTCGCAGGGCACCGCGGGGGAGTTCGGCCATGTGGTGGTGGAGCCGGATGGGCCGCGCTGCCGCTGCGGGAACCGGGGCTGCCTGGAGGCGGTGGCCTCGGGTACCGCCATCGCCGAGAGGGCGGGGATGGCCAGCGGCGCCGAGGTGTCCCGGGCGGCGGCCAAGGGCGACCCGGCGGCCCAGGAGGTCCTGGACCGGGCCGCCGACCACTTGGGCCGGGCGCTGGGCGGGCTGCTCAACCTGCTCAACTTGGACGCCGTGGCCCTGGGGGGCGGCGTCTTCAACGCCGGCCCCCAGTTCTGGGAGCGGATGGTGGAGGCGGTGGCCCAAGGCAGCTTCCCCGGCCCCAGGCGGCACGCCCGGTTGGCCCCGGCCGAGCTGAAAGGGGACGCCGGCCTGCTGGGGGCGTACGAGCTGGCCCAGGGAGATTGGGCCGCGGACTGACCTCAGCCGGGGATCAACCCGCCCGGGCCACCGGGTCGCGGAGCCGGGACTCGAGCTTGCCGGCCTGCACCACGAGGAGCCGGCCCAGCGCCTGCTCCAGCTGCTGGGTGAAGCGGGCCTCGGGGACGGCGAACCCGAGCGCCCCGCCGGGGCGCCCATCCGCCGCCAGGAAGGGGACGGCCAGCTCCACGCAGCCTTCCTCCCGGCGGCCCCGCACGGTGGCGAAGCCGCGCTCCCGGACCCCCTGCAGCGCCTCGGCCAGCTCGGAGCCCGACGGAGGGTTCTCGCTCTCCGAGAAGGCCGCCACCAGCGCCGCCGGGTCCAAGAGGGACAGGACCGCGAGTCCGGCCGCCGTGGAGGTGAGGGGCAACCAGTGGTACAGCCGACTCCGGGCCTGGAGGCGGCGGTTGGGGACCACCTCGGAGAGGAATAGCACCGCCTGCTCCAGCGCACCGTACACCGCCAGCTGGCTGGTCTCCTCGCCGGCCCGGGTGGCTTCCTGGAGCAGTGGGGCCGCCAGTTCGACCAGGGGAGCCCGGCGGGCGCCCCTGAGCGCCAGCCGGTAGAAGCCCAGGCTCAGCCGGTAGCGCCCGCTCTTCGGGTCGGAGGTCACAAGGCCCTCCTCCTCCAGTGCCCCCAGGGAGCGGTGGGTGGTGCTGGGGGCCATGTCCACCGCCGCCGCCAGCTCCCTCACCCCGAAGTCCTGGGCCTCGTGCTCGGCCATCCAGGTCAAAAGGCGGACGGTCCGCCCGAGCGGGTTCCGCTCCCGGTTCTGGATCTCAGTCATGGGCGCCTGCCGCCGCTCGCATCCCGGCATCATAGCAGTGCGTTCCGCTCTGCTGAACGCACCGGCCAGCTCCCTCCCGCCCGGCAGCGGGGGGCGCCGGGGGGCGAAGATGGCCCGGTGCGCGGCAAAGACGTCCCGGTCGCCAGCTCGGTTGGAGGCGCCCCCCCACCGCGGGTGGAGCCCCCTGTGCCATCGGCGAGGGCGCTCCGGGCCGAGCTGGGGGCGATGGAGTCGGAGCTGGGCAGCCGGGCGTGGATAGTGGGGGGGTACGTCCGCGATCTGCTGCTGGGCCGCCCCGAGGCGTCCGACGTGGACCTGGTCCTGGAGTCCCATCCCGCCCAGGACGCCGGCGAGTGGCTGCGGCGCCGCTGGGAGCGGCGGGAGCCGGTGGTGGCCTTCGAGCGCTTCGGCACCGCCCAGGTGTCATTCCTGGTGGGGCCGGGCCAGCGCTTCACCGTGGAAATGGTCCGGGCGCGCCGCGAGGCCTACCGCGCGCACAGCCGCAAGCCGAAGGTCGAGGCGGCCACGCTGGAGGAGGATGCCAGCCGCCGCGACTTCACGGTCAACACCCTGCTGCTGGGCTCCCACGGACAGGTGCTGGACCCCACCGGGAGAGGGCTCCAGGATCTGCACCGGGGGGTGTTGCGCACCCCCCTGGAGCCGGCCGCCACCTTCTCCGAGGACCCGCTGAGGATGCTACGGGCGGCCCGCTTCGCCGCCCAGCTCGGCTTCCGCCTCGACCCGTCGGTGGCCGAGGGCATGCGGGAGTCGGCGGCCCGGGTCAGGATCGTCTCGGTGGAGCGGGTGCGTGACGAGCTGCTCAAGCTGCTCCTGGCTCCAGGCGCCGCGGCCGGGCTCAACCTCCTCCTGGACACGGGCCTGCTGGAGCAGGTGGCCCCCGAGGTGGCCAAGATGGCCGGCGTGGAGCAGGGCGGCTACCACCTGGGCGACGTCTTCCTGCACTCCGCCCTGGCGGTGGAGAGAGCCCCCCAAGCCCGGGTGGTGCGGCTGGCGGCCCTCCTCCACGACGTGGGCAA
>JAKBTP010000185.1:4563-10177 GCA_021844355.1 bacterium
AGATGGCCGGCGTGGAGCAGGGCGGCTACCACCTGGGCGACGTCTTCCTGCACTCCGCCCTGGCGGTGGAGAGAGCCCCCCAAGCCCGGGTGGTGCGGCTGGCGGCCCTCCTCCACGACGTGGGCAAGCCGGGGACGGCCCAGCCCTCGCCCTCCGGCCCCACCTTCCACCGCCACCAGCAGGTGGGTGCCGAGATCGCCAGACGGCTGCTCCGCCGGCTCCGGCTGCCCAACTCCGAGGTGGATAGGGTGGCCCGGCTGGTGGAGCTACACATGCATCCCATCCAGTACCGCAGCGAGTGGGCGGACAGCGCGGTGCGCCGGCTTTGGCACCGGGCCGGCGATCTGCTGCCGGAGCTGCTCCAGCTGGCCCGGGCCGACACCCTGGCCTCGGGATACCCAGGGACCGCGCAGCTGGACGAGCTGGAGCGCCGGCTGGAGGCCGTGGCCAGGGAGAACCCCGGTGGCCTGAGGCCGGCGCTGGGAGGTGCCCAGCTCAAGGCCTGGAGAGGCTGGCCCGACGGCCCCTGGATCGGGCGCGCCCAGCGGCTCCTCCTGGAGGCGGCGGTCCAGGGGGAGCTCCCCCGCGGCGCCGAGGACCTCGAGGAGGCCGCCCGAGCGTACCTGGAGCGGCGCCTTTCGGAGTGGCGGCCCCGGCCGGGGGAGAGAGGGATGCCCAGCGCTTAGACTGGGGCTCTGGCAGGCCCCAAGGAGAGAGGATCGCGATGCCCACATCCCGGCTCAAGCGGCTCCGGTCCCTGCTCCTGGAGCTGCCCCAGCAGCTCCGTCTGGCCTACTGCCTGGCGCGCGACCCCCGCACCCCGGCCGCCTCCAAGGCGGCCCTCTCGGGCGCTCTGGCGGTGATCCTCAATCCGCTGGTGGACATCCCCATGTGGATCCCGGTGGTCGGCCAGATGGACACCGTGGGGCTGGCCCTCCTGGCGGTCCGGACCTTCAACCTGCAGGTGGACCCGGAGATAAGGGCTGAGGTCGAGCAGCAGATCCGCCTCCGCCAGAGCGTCTTCGACCGCGACCTGGCCCGGGGGGCGGCCACGGCGCGCCGGCTGGCCCGGCTCCTGCGGCGCGCCCCCGGGGCCGCGGAGGAGCCCGCGGCCCCGTCGGCGGTCCCAGCCTGGTACCGTTCCGGGTCGGGGGTTGGGGAGGAGGACGCCCCCATCGCCGCCGGGGCGGCAGCTGAGGAGTAGAGCCGTTGAAGGTCATATTGAATCGGGACGTGGAGGGAACCGGGAAGGCCGGGGACGTCCGTGAGGTCGCCGGCGGGTTCGCCCGCAACTACCTGTTGCCGCGCCAGCTGGCCCAGCCGGCTCGTTCCCGGGCGGTGGCCCAGGTCCAGGCCCAGCGGGACCGGCAGCGGCGCCGGTTGGAGGCCGAGGTGGTGGCGGCCCGCGCTCTGGCCGAGCGGCTGAGCAGCCAGGTGGTGGAGATCGCGGCCCGGGCCGGGGAGACCGGGAAGCTCTACGGGGCGGTGGTCAACATCGACGTGGCCGAGACCCTGGAGGCCCAGCTGGGTGTCCAGCTGGACCGCCGCAAGATCGAGTTTGAGCCGGCTCACGAGCTGGGCGAGTACGAGGCCGTGGTCAGGCTGCACCCCGAGGTCGAGGCCCGGGTCAAGGTCCGGGTCGTAGGCGCGTGAGCGCCCGGCCGGAGCTCCGGCCGGCCGCGCCGCTGAGGGTCCCCCCCCACAACCTGGACGCCGAGCGTTCGGTGCTGGGCGCCCTGCTGCTCGACAAGGACCAGATCGGGCAGGTGGTGGGCAGCCTGGAGGCCGACGAGTTCTACCACGACGCCCACGCCGCCATCTTCCGGGCCATGCTGAGCCTCTTCTCCCAGGGCACCCCCCTGGACACCCTCACCCTGGCCGACGAGCTGGAGAGGCAGTCGGCCCTGGAGGCCGTGGGGGGGCTGGACCTTCTAACCTCCCTGGCGGCGGCGGTACCGACCGCCGCCAACGTCGCCTACTACGCCCGCATCGTCCACGGCCACGCCATCAAGCGGCGGCTGATCCAGGCGGGAGGGCAGCTGGCGGAGCTGGGCTTCGACGAGGCCCTGGACCCCCAGCAGGCGATCGAGGAGGCCGAGCGGACGGTGTTCGCGGTGGCTGACCGCGGCCGGCCCAAGGCCGACTTCCAGCCCCTGGGCAAGCAGCTGGTGGCCACTTGGGAGGCCCTCAGCCACGCCTACCAGCAGGGGGAGGTGAGGTCGGTGACCGGGGTGGCCAGCGGCTTCGGCGAGCTGGACGCCGTCACCTCGGGGTTCCAGCGATCCGAGCTGGTGGTGCTGGCGGCCCGCCCGGGGGTGGGGAAGACCTCCTTCGCCCTCAACATCGCCCGCAACGCCGCGGTGCGGCGCCAGCACGGGGTCGCCCTCTTCAGCCTGGAGATGAGTCGCGACACCCTGGTCCAGCGTCTCCTCTGCAGCGAGGCCGGGGTGGACGCCTACCGGCTGCGCACCGGGCAGCTGGGCAGCGACGCCTGGCCCAAGATCGCCGAGGCGATGGACACCCTGAGCCGGGCCCAGATCTTCATCGACGACACCCCCGGTCTCTCGGTGATGGAGATGCGGGCCAAGGCCCGACGCCTGCGGGCGGCGTCGAAGGTCGACCTCTTCATCGTGGACTACCTGCAGCTGATGCGCTCCCAGGGCCGCTCGGACTCCCGGGCCCAGGAGGTCTCGGAGATCTCCGGCGGGCTGAAGAGCCTGGCCCGCGAGCTGGACGTCCCGGTGATCGCCCTCTCCCAGCTCAACCGGGAGTCTGAGCGCCGCACCGACCGGCGTCCCCAGCTCTCGGACCTGCGGGACTCCGGGAGCATCGAGCAGGACTCGGACATCGTCATGTTCCTCTACCGGCCGGGGATGCACGAGGAGGGGAAGGACCCCGGCCTCACCGAGCTGGACATCGCCAAGAACCGCAACGGGCCGATCCGCCGCCTGCAGCTCTACTTCAACGCCGGACAGACCGCCTTCCGGGACCTGGACCGGGTCCACCAGGAGACCGCCTAGTGCTGCGGGGCCACCCATGGGAGTGACCATCTGCGTCGGGGGGCAGTGGGGCGACGAGGGCAAGGGGAAGGTGGTGGACCTCCTCTGCGAGTCCGCCCAGATGGTGATCCGCAGCCAAGGCGGCAACAACGCGGGTCACACCGTGGTGGCCGGCGGCCGCACCTTCAAGTTCAACCTGGTGCCCTCCGGGATCCTCCACCCCGACACCGTCTGCGTCATCGGCAACGGGGTGGTTCTCGACCCCAAGGTGGTGCTGGCCGAGGTGGAGCAGCTGGAGGCCGCGGGCGCCGACCTGCGCAACCTGGTCATCAGCGAGCGGGCCCACATGATCATGCCCTACCACCCGGTGCTGGACCGGCTCGAGGAGTCGGCCCGCGGGGATGACCGGCTGGGGACAACCTTCCGAGGGGTGGGGCCGGCCTACAGCGACAAGGTACGGCGCATCGGGTTCCGGGTGGGGGACCTGCAGAAGCTGCGTTTCCTGGAGAAGAAGCTGGACTTCGTCCTCCCCCTCAAGAACGAGGTGCTGGTCAAGCTCTACGGGGCCCCCCCCTTCACCGCCTCGGCCATCCTCGAGGAGTACACCGACTACGCCAACCGGCTGGAGCGGTTCATCAGGGACCCCTTCCCGGTGGTCCAGGGGGCGCTGGCGCGGGGGGAGCGGGTGATCCTGGAGGGCGCGCAGGGGACGATGCTGGACCTCGACCTCGGCACCTACCCCTACGTCACCAGCTCCTACCCCTCGTCGGGGGGAGCGCTGGCGGGGGCGGGGATCGGTCCCCGAGAGGTCACCTCCACGGTGGGGGTGTTCAAGGCCTACACGACCCGGGTGGGATACGGCCCCTTCCCCACCGAGCTGGAGGGGGAGCTGGCGGAATACCTGAGGGAGCGCGGAGTCGAGTACGGGACCACCACCGGGAGACCCCGGCGGGTGGGCTGGTTCGACGTGCCTGTGGCCCGCTACGCGGTGGGAGTCAACGGGATCGACTCCCTGGCCATCACCAAGCTGGACGTCCTCGACGAGCTGGAGCGGGTGCGGATCTGCCTCGGGTATCGCAGCAAGGGGAGGGAGGAGGACCACCCCATGGCCAACATCTCCCACCTGAAGCACCTGGAGTGCGAGTACCTGGAGCTGCCGGGGTGGCGCGCCTCCACGCGGGGGGCTCGCAGCTGGGGGGAGCTCCCCCCTCAGGCCCGCGCCTACCTGGAGCGCATCTCGGAGCTGGTCGGGACCCCGGTCGGCCTGGTCTCGGTGGGCCCCGAGAGGGATGAGACGGTGTGGGTCGGCAGGTGAGGCGGTCCCTGATGGCGGTGGTGCTGGCGGCGGTTGCCGGCCTCGGCCTCGCCACCCCGGCCCTGGCTCAGTCGCCGGCCTGGACACCGCTGCCCGGTCTCCAGCTCACGGGCAAGGGACCGGCCGAGGTCTGGGGGCTGGCGGCCAACCCCGCCGACCCCCAGCAGCTCCTGGCGGCCACCAGCCGCGGGGTCTACAGCAGCCAGGACGGGGGGCAGAGCTGGTCCACGACGTCGGTCCGGAGCTGGACCTGGCAGGTGGCCTACGCTCAGGGGCAGGCCTTCGCCGCCACCGAGACCCGGGGGATCTACCGGAACTCCGGCTCCGGTTGGGTCCAGGACAACCTCGGGCTGGGCAGCCTGGACGTCCGGGCCATCGCCGCTTCGCCCACCGCCGTGGTGGTGGGAACCAACTCCGGGGTGTACGTGAGCGGGACGGGCCTCGGGTGGCAGCCGGCCGGGCTCCAGGGGGTGAGCGTCAGCTCGGTGGCGATAACCTCGGCCAGCCCGCTCTCGGTGATGGCCGGTTCCGACAGCCAGATCTCGTCCACCAACCTCTACATGAATGGAGCCGCGGCGACCTCCAGGGCCTGGCAGGCGGTCACCGGAGCCGACCCCCAGGGGGCGCCGGTGTTCGCCATAGGGGTGGGCCCGCTGGCCCGGGGCGCCACAGCCGCCCCCGTCCTGGTGGGCACCCTGAAGGGGCTCTTCTCCACCACCGACGGGGGAGCCAACTGGCAGCAGGTGAACCTGGCGGACGGCGCCCTCTGGACGGTCAACACCATCGCCTTCGATCCCCTCAACCCCAGCGTGGTGTACGTGGGCGGGGACAACGGGGGGAGCAGCGGCGGCGGGCTGCAGCGCAGCCTGGACGGCGGTTCCAGCTGGATGCCGTACCAGCAGGGCCTGCCGGCCACTGACGTCACCGGGCTCCTGGCCGAGTCCACCAACCCAGTCACCGTGCTGGCGGCCGTCTGGCGGCCGGTCGCCCAGTCAGGGACGGCCGCGAAGCTGGTGGACACCTCCGCGCCGGGCCCGGTGCCCCTCCAGCCCTCCTCCGCCACCAGCCCCATCCCGATCAGCCCCCCGCCCACCCCGGCGCCCACCTCGACTCCGGCGCCGCACCCGCGCAGCCGGGGGAGCTCGCTGCAGATCCCGGCCTGGGCCCCACCGGCGGCGGCGGCCGTGGTGCTGGTGCTGGTGGTGGCTACAGTTATGGCCCTGAGGCGCCGCCGGGAGCGCCTGGATGCGGAGGCCCCACCCTGATGCCGGAACTGGAAACGCCGCGGCGGCGGCTCTCC
>JAKBTP010000185.1:10277-12167 GCA_021844355.1 bacterium
CTCAGCGCCTACGACAACCTGCGCTACTTCGCGGAGCTGTACGCCCTGGAGCCCCGTCGCATCCGGGCCCGGATCGGGGAGGTGCTGGAGACCGTCGGGCTCCTGGGCCGGGAGCGCGAGCGGGTGGAGGGCTATTCGCGGGGAATGCGGCAGCGGCTCCACCTGGCGCGGGGACTGCTCCACGACCCCGAGGTGCTCTTCTTCGACGAGCCGACCATCGGGGTGGACCCCCTGGGGGCCCGGGAGGTGCGCCAGATGATCTCCAACCTGCACGACCTGGGCAAGACCATGCTGCTCACCACCCATTACATGTTCGAGGCGGACAGCCTCTGCCAGCGGATCGCGGTGATCGCCAAGGGACAGATCGTGGCCAGTGGAAGTCCCCGCGACCTGAAGCGACTGGTGGCCAACCGCACGGTGGTGGAGATCGAGGCCTACGGGGTCCCCGACGCCACCCTGGCCCGGATGCGGGAGATGGAGGGAGTGGAGTCGGTGACCGTGGAGACCAAGGAGCAGGCCCAGGTGGTGTCGGTTCAGGCACGGGAGGGGCGGCAGCTCACCTCCAGCCTGATGGAGCTGCTGGCCGAGGTCCGGGTCGAGCGGATCGGGACCCGGGAGCCCACCCTGGAGGATGCCTACGTCGCCCTGGTGACCTCGGCGTGAGTGGCCCCGGCCTGAGGGAGGCGCGGAGCTGGCCCCGGGTGGTCGCCTGGGGCTGGTTCTACCAGCTCAAGATGCAGGCCCAGTCCGGGTTCATGCTCATGACCGCGGTGGTCCAGCCGCTGATCTTCGCCTCCATCGCCATGGCCGACCAGCAGGCGGGCAACCACGGCCTGCCCCTCCTCTACTACGCGCTGGGAGCCGGGATCATGGGCATCTGGTCGACGGTGGTGTTCGGCTGCGGGGGAGCGCTCTCCTGGCAGCGCCACCAGGGGACGCTGGAGCCGCTGGTCATGGTGCCCGCGCCCTTCGTGCTGGTGCTGTTGGGGATCACCCTGGGGACGGCCACCGTGGGCCTCTACTCCATGGCCGCCACCCTCCTCTGGGCGGCCGTGGTCTTCCGGGCCCACGTGCAGATGGCCGACCCCTACCTCTTCACCCTGGGGGCGGTGCTGACCGTGGTGAGCCTCGGGCTGCTGGGGCTGGTGATGGCCTCCAGCTTCGTCCTCTACCGCAACGCCAACGCCATCTCCAACATGATCGAGTACCCGGTCTGGCTGGTGACCGGGCTTCTGGTGCCGCTCTCCCTGCTGCCGGGGTGGAGCCACCCGCTGGCGTATGCGCTGGCACCCACCTGGGGGGTGGAGGCGTTGCGCAGCGCCGCCTTCGGCGGGCAGCCCCTGCCGGCGATCGGCTGGTGCCTCTTGGCCTCTCTCGTGTACCTGGGAGTGGGGGTGTGGCTGGTGGGGGTGGTGGAGCGGCGGGCCCGCAAGGCCGCCACCCTCAACTTCCAGTGAGCGCCGCCGGGGAGGTCGCGCCGACCCTCCAACCGGGGCGGCACTTCTGGCGGGTCTTCCTGATCGGGGGGCTCATCTCCTACCGGGCGCTCTTCTACTGGATCAACCCCTGGCAGTACATCCCGACGATGCTGGCGGCACCCATCTTCCAGATCCTCTTCTTCGTGTACCTGGGGCGGGCGGCGGGGGTGGGCTCGACCGCCTTCTTCGTGGTCGGCAACTGCATCCAGATCTGCAGCATGTCCGGCATCTACGGGATGACCATGGCCATCTCCAACGAGCGCTTCTTCCAGACGCTGAGTCCGATCCTGGCCACCCCCAGCGACCGCCTGGCGGTGTTCCTGGGCCGGGGCCTCCCGGTCCTCATCTCCGGCTTCCAGACCTGCTGCTTCGGCTTTCTGGTCTCGGCCCTGATCCTGGGCTTCCGGCCGGC
>JAKBTP010000185.1:12267-22192 GCA_021844355.1 bacterium
GGCGATGGGCGGAGGCTGGGTGCTCGGCGAACGCTGCCGGCCCGCCGAGTGGCGGCCCACCCTGTTGATCGGGACCCGTTCGGGCTACGTGAACGAGTGGCTGGTGCGGCCCGGGGAGGGGGGCGCCGCGCCCAGGGCGCTGCGTCCGCTGCTCATGGCGGCGGCCCAGCTGGCCCTCCGGGACGGCTGCGCGAGCTGGGCCGCGATGTGGATGAGCTCAAATGCGGCCGCCCAGCTCGCAGCGGCCCTGGGTCCGGCGACCCACCTCCTGCTCGGCTCCGGCAGCGCTTCCCTGGACGCCGGTTTCCCTGACTTCGCGGCCTACCTGGCATCCCTCGGCTCCTCCCGGCGGCACGCGGTTCGGCGGGAGAGGGCGCGGTTCGCGGCCAGCGGCCTGCAGGTCACCGAGGCCCGGCTCTCGGACTGCTGCGGCGTCCTGGCGCGGCTGGCCGCCCCCCTGCAGGCGAGATACGGGCACGAGCACTCGGTGGCGGAGCTGGAGGAGGAGTTCGGGCGCCAGGCCCGGCAACTGGACTCATGCAGCTGGGTGCTGATCTCCCACCGGCAGGGGCGGCCCGTCGGTTTCACCCTCTTCTACCGGTGGGAAGACGTCCTCTACGGCCGGGCTGCGGGCTTCGATTACCCGGAGGTGGCCGGCACCGCCGCCTACTTCAACCTCGCCTTCTACCTGCCCTTGGAGCACGCCATCCGCACCGGGGCCCGAACGCTGCACCTGGGCCTGGCCAGCTGGCAGGCCAAGGTGGTGCGCGGTGCCCGCCTGGAGCCCAGCTGGCTCTGGGTCAGCCCACCTCGGCGCTGGCGATCGCGCTGGCCGGCGCTGGTCCGGGATCAGCCCACCGGAGCTCGGGCGTGGCTGCAGCAGCAGGTCGGCGGTCCCCTCGGGGGGCTGGACCAGCCGGGGTGGGACAGCCCGCTCCCGTGAGCGGGCGGCCAGGTGGCGGCCCACCGAAGGTACTCGTGCCGCCGCCGCAGCGGCGCGCGGGCCCACCTTGGCGGGACCCCTGCTGCCGCCTGGGAGTTGGCGCCCGCGCCAGCTTTCACCAGCGGCCGTACCATCGGAGGGTGCCGTCAGCCGCTCGGGAACCTCAGCTTCTGGACCTCCGTGGGGTCCAGTGCCCGCTGAACTTCGTGCGCGCCAAGATGGCCCTGGGCCGGCTGGGGGTGGGGGAGGAGCTGGAGCTGGTCCTGGACCCCGGCGAGCCGGCGGACTCGGTGCCGCGGGCGCTGCGCGACGAGGGGCAGACGGTGCTGGGGCAGGAGGCCCAAAAGGACTCAGGCGAGGTGCGAGTCCTGGTGCGGCGCGCCGTCTGACGGCCCTCCCCTCAGGCCGGCGGCGGCATCCAGCCGCCCGCCCTGGCGGCGGGGAGGAGGACCTTGAAGGTGGCGCCGCCCGAAGGCCCTGAGCTGGCGCTCACCTGCCCCCCCTGCGCCTCCACCAGCGACCTGACGATGGCCAGCCCCAGCCCGCTGCCCCCGGCGTCTCGGGAACGGGACTCACTCGCCCGGTAGAAGCGCTCGAAGATGTGGGGCAGGTCGTCTGCGGAGATTCCCGGTCCCTGGTCGGAGCAGCTGAACCCCACCATCCCGCCCTCGCGGATGAGGGTCCAGGTGATCCCCCTGCCCTCGCCGTGGCGCTCCGCGTTGCCCTGCAGGTTGGAGATCACGGTGAGAAGCGCCTCGGGGTCCGCCTGGGCCAACAGCGGTCCCCGGGGGCCGGCGGCAGGGTCCGCTCCCCTCTCCTCGAGGAAGTCCTGGAGCAGTTCCGCGAGGTCCACCGGTCGCAGCTCCAGCGACCTGGAGGAGTCGGCTCGGGCGAGGGCCAGGAGGTCGGTCACCAGCCGGCGCATCCGCTCGGCTTCCTGGGACATCACCTGGAGGGAACGGGCCAGCACCTGCGGGTCGTCGGCGGCACCCCGCTCCAGCACCTCCAGGTAGCCCTTGATGGCCGTGAGCGGGGTGCGCAGCTCATGGGAGGCGTCGGCGATGAACCTCCGCATCTGCCGGGTCGCCTCCTCGCGCACGGCGACGGTCTTCTCCACCGCCTCCGCCATCTGGTCGAAGACCCCGGCCAGCACGGCCACCTCGTCACCTCCGGGCGGGAGCCCGGAGCGGGCGGAGAGCTCGCCGCCCCCGAGGCGCCGGGCCGCGTTGGTGAGCAGCTCCAGGCGGCGCAGGGACCGGGAGGTGACCCAGAGCCCGATCAGGAGCGCCAGCACCAGGACTCCGAGCGTGCCCAGCCCGAGCACCAGCCGTGCCCTTCCGAGCTCCTGCTGGATGGCGGCCGCGGACTGGACCACCTCGACCACGCCCACCGGGCCGCCTGATCGGCCCTCCACGGCGAAGGCCATCGCCAGCCGCTCGTTGGATCCTTGCCCGATCAGCGTTGGCTGCCCGCGGGCTCCCGAGCGCAGCACGGAGGCCAGCTGGGAGCTGGGCAGGAGGGGCACGGCGACCCCCGTCACCGGCTGGGCATGGGTGGACCCCCCGGGGGCCGCCGAGGCCACCACCACCAGCCCCGGGGTGAGTGCCACCGCCGAGAACTGGCCCGCGGCGATGGCCCCCACCAGCTCCCGCGCCTGCTGCCGCTGGGGGAGCGGGGGCCGGCCGGCCAGGGCCCGGAGCCGGTCCTGTCGGGCCACCAGCTGCCGGGCATCCCCGAACGCCACCCGCATCGCCTGACCCCGCGAGGAGACGACCGCTCCCCGCAGGAGCGAATACTCAGCCCCCCCGGCGAGGACCAGGAGCACGGCCAGAAGGCCGAGGAGGGTGAGGGTGAGCCGCCAGCGCAGGCTCCGGTGCCACTGGAGCCGGGGGCTCGCCCCGCCCTCAGCCGGCGGCAAGCCGGTAGCCGACTCCGCGGACGGTCTGGATCAGGCGGCGGTCGTCATCGCCCAGTTTGCGCCGCAGGTAGCGCACGTACACCTCGAGGTTGTTCTCGTCTCCGTAGAAGGAGACCCCCCAGACGGCGTTCAGCAGGCGGTCGCGCTCTAGGACCCGACCGCGGTGGCTGGCCAGGTAGTAGAGGAGGTCGAACTCCCGGGGGGAGAGCTCCACCGGCTCCCCGCGGTAGGTGGCCGTCCGGCGGCTCCGGTCCAGCACCAGATCTCCGGTCTGCAGGACCTCGGCCTGGTCGGGCTGGCGGCGCCGCAGGACCGACCGGATCCGGGCCAGCAGCTCGGCGAACTCAAAGGGCTTGACGAGGTAGTCGTCGGCCCCCAGCTCCAGCCCGACTATCCGGTCCTTGGTCTCGTCCCGGGCGCTCAGGATGATCAGGCCACGGCGGGGATCCCCGGCCAGCTCCCGGGTCAGGGAGAGGCCGTCCATCCGCGGCATCATCACGTCCACGATCACCAGGTCGGGCTGGAACTGGTCGACCGCGGTGAGCGCCGCCCGCCCATCCGGGGCGGTGCGCACCGCGAACCCCTCGCGGCTCAGGCCCAGCTCGATGAAGTCCCGGATGGATGCCTCGTCGTCCACCACCAGGACCCGGGCGGGGCGGGGGTCCTGGTCCGGGGATGCCATGGCTGGCGGGATTATAGGCGGCTCCACGATCTCATCTGAGCACGGGCCGCAGCTGCGCGGCTGAGACAACCCTTAGACTCGGGGCAGATGCCGCCAGTCCGGCCCTCCCTCACCCGGGCCCGGGGGTCCGTGGGGGACCAGCCCGTCTCCTTCCTGGAGCGCCCGGGAGCAGACCCACCGGTGCTCCTGCTGCATGGCTGGGGCGCCAGCGCGGCCACCTTCACCCCCCTCCTGGAGGGGATGGCGACGCCCCGGAGGCTCCTGGCCCCCGACCTTCCGGGCTTCGGCGAGTCGCCGATTGGTGAGGGGGGATGGACAACCGCGGCCTACGCCGACCTGATCCTGGCCTGGCTCGACGGCCTCCACGTCCAGCGGTACAGCCTTTTGGGCCACTCATACGGCGGCGCCCTGGCCATCCGCCTCTCCACCGGGGACTACCCACCAGACCGGCTCCTGCTCTGCGCGCCCTCGGGGATCCGGCCGGAGGCCGCTGCCCCCCCGAGCCTGAGGGTCAGGGCCTACAAGTGGCTGACCGGGGCCGCGGGGGCGCTCCCGGCCGGGGCGAGGAGCGGCTTTCGCACCTGGCTGGCCTCCCGGATGGGGTCCGCGGACTACCGGGCCGCCTCGCCGGAGCTGCGGCCGACCCTGGTGGCGGCGGTGCGTGAGGACCTGAGCCCCCTGGCGAGCCGGCTGACCCTGCCCACCCTGATCGTCTGGGGCTCCAACGACCTGGAGCTGCCGCTCCGCCCGCATGCGGAGCGCCTCCACCGGCTAGTCCCCGGGTCGGAGCTGGTGGTCTTCGAGGGAAGTGGCCACTTCCCCTTCCTGGACCAAAGGGCGCGGTTCGCCGCGGTCGCCGACGCCCTGATGGACGCGGAGCTCTGAGATGGGGCCCCTCCCCCTCTGGCAGGCGGCGGCCCTGGGGGCCGTGGGGCTCCTCGCCCTCCTCCCGCGGCTTCTGGGCTGGACCTATGTCTTCCAGCTCGACGAGTACCTGCCGCCCCGCCTTCTGGCCAGCCTCCGGCGCCGGGTCGCAGCGCGGCGCTGGCAGACGGCCGTGCTGCCGCTGGTGGCGGCACTTCTGCTCCTCCTGGCGGCCCGGTTGCCGGCAGACCTGCGCCCGCTCCCGCTCCTCACTTCGGCACTGCTGCCACTTTGCCTCCGCCCAAGCTTTGCCGCCCGCTCTCGCCTGAACTGGACCCCGCGCGCCCGCCGGCTGTTCGCCGCCGCCGCCGGGGCGAGCCTTGTCCTCCTCATCCTGGCCTTTTGGAGCGGACCGGAGGGCGCCCTGCTGCCCGGCCTTGCCGACCCGCTCACGGTGCTGGCGCTCAGCCTGGCCGCCATCGGTTGGAGCCCATACGAGAGAGGGATGCGGCGGGCGTTCATGCGGCAGGCCGAGCGCCGGCTCGGTGAGACGAAGCCGCTGGTCGTGGGCATCACCGGAAGCTATGGGAAGACCACCACCAAGGTGCTTCTGGCCCAGCTCCTGGACGTGCCCGAGGGAAGCTGCTTCGCCACCCCCGCCAGCTACAACACCACCCTCGGCGTCTGCCGGGCCATCAACGAGGGGCTGCGCCCCCAGCACCGGGTTGCCGTGCTGGAGATGGGGGCCTACCGCCCCGGGGAGATCGCCGAGATCTGCTCCTTCAGCCATCCCCGCGTCGGAGTGGTGACGGCGGTAGGGCCGATGCACCTGGAGCGGTTCGGCACCGTGGAGCGGGTGGCCCAGGCCAAGTCCGAGCTTCTGGCGGCCCTGCCCCCGGACGGCTTCGCCGTGGTCCCCTCGGAGATAAGGGAGCGCTCAAGGCTTCTGGCCCCGCTCTCGGCCCGGCTGGTGGAGGTCGGCCGCCCCGGCGACCGGTGGTGGCTGGACGGCGCGGAGGTCGTCGGGGAGGCCACCCGCTGCCGCCTCCGGGGACGCGAGGGGGAGGAGGTGGAGCTGGAGGTGAGGCTGTTCGGCCGCCACCTGCTTCAGGACCTGCTCTGCGCCCTGGCCGTGGCGGCGGAGCTGGGGCGTCCGCTCCCCGAGCTGGCGGAGCGGGCCCGGGGGCTGCGAGGCGCTCCCCACCGGCTCGAGGTGACTCGCCGGGGAGGGGTCACCATCATCGACGACGCCTACAATTCCAACCCCGAGGGCGCCCGCGAGGCGCTGCAACTTCTGGGCCAGCTGCCGGGCCGCCGCCGCGTGCTGGTCACCCCGGGATACATAGAACTCGGGGAGGAGGAGGAGGAGAGCATGAACGAGCTCGGCCGGCAGGCGGCGGCCGTGTGCACCCATGTGATCCTGGTCGGCCCCCGCCACACCGAGCCGGTCTATCGAGGGCTCGCGGGGGCGGGCTTCCCCCCCGCCCAGGTCAGCGTGGTGGCCGACCTGGAGGAGGCCCAGGCGGTGCTGCCCAGGGTGGCCGGTGACGGAAGCGTGGTCCTGTTCGAGAACGACCTCCCCGACCAGTACCGGGAGCAGCCGTGAGCCTCGCCGGCCTCAGGGTGGGCGTGATCTTCGGATCCCGCTCGCCCGAGCATGAGATCAGCATCATCACCGCCTGCCAGGTCATGCCCGTGCTGCGCGGGCTGGGGGCGGTGGTCCTCCCGCTCTACCTGACCAAGGATGGGCGCCTGCTCACCGATCCCTCCTTCGCCGAGCTGTCCACCTTCCGCCGCCAGCTGCCCCAGGAGGGCGCCGAGGTGGCGGTCGTGCTGGGGACGGGCCGGCTGCGGACGTCCGGGGCGGGGATCCTGGGCCGGGGCCGGGAGCTGCCCCTGGACTTGCTGTTCCCCCTGGTGCACGGGAGCCACGGCGAGGACGGGACCCTGGCCGCCCTGGCCGACCTCCTGCGCCTGCCCCAGGTCGGTTCGGGGACCATGGGGGCGGCGCTGGCCATGGACAAGTACCGGTCCAAGCAGTTGCTGGCGGCGGTGGGCATCCCGGTGGTTCCGGGGCGGCTGGTAGGCGCCCCGGGCGGCGCCACCGGGGCGGAGCTCCCGGTGGTGGTCAAGCCCAACCGCAGCGGGTCCAGCATCGGGGTGAGCCTGGTGGAGGAGAGGGCCGGTCTGGCACCGGCCGTGGAGCTGGCGCTGCAGTTCGACTCCGAGGTGATCGTCGAGCCGGCGGTACCGGGGGCAGAGGACCTCAACTGCGCCGTGAAGCGGCGGGGAGAGCGGGCCTCTGAGGTGGAGCGCCCCCGCAAGCAGCGGGCCCTCCTCTCCTACCAGGACAAGTACGCGGGCGGACCCAAGGGCGGGGCCAAGGGGAAGGCCGATCCGCGGCGCGAGCTCCCGGCGGCGATCTCCGCCGAGCTGCGCTCCAAGGTCCGGGAGCTGGCCGTCCTGGCCTTCGACGCCCTGAACCTTGGGGGCACGGCCCGGGTCGACTTCCTCCTCTCGGACGCGGGGGATCTCTTCGTCAACGAGGTCAACACCATTCCCGGCTCGCTGGCCTTCTACCTCTGGGAGGCCAGTGGCGTGGGTTTCGCCGCCCTTCTTGAGGAGCTGGTCAAAGAGGCGATGGAGCTGGGTCCGGGGGGGGACCCGAGCCTGCCGGGCAACCTCCTGGCGGAGGGACAGCTGCTCGGCAAGTGAGGCGTCAGGCCCGCTGCCAGACCCGCTTCATCAGGACCTGGGCCAGCTTGTCCGGGTCATGGTGGGTGGTGAGCCGGGGGTTGGCGAGGTCGGCGAGCACGAACTTGGGGCGGCCCCCGTGCTGGGCCAGCCGCCGCCTGTCGAAGGCGACCCGGCGGATGCCGGCCTCGACGGCGGCGGGGGAGAGGGGCAGGGCCAGGTTGCTGTTGGCCACCACGTAGTCGAAGAGCCCCGGCCCCACGTACTGGTCCAGGACCTCCAGGTGGTCGTGGACGGTGAAGTTGACGGTCTCCCCGGCCTGGGTGGCGACGTTGCAGACGTACACCTTGAGCGCCGGTGACCGGCGCAGCGTCTCCACCATCCCGTCCACCAGGAGGTTGGGCAGCAGGCTGGTGTACAGGCTTCCCGGTCCCACCACCACCATCTCGGCGTTGAGCAGCGCCAGCTCCGCCTCGGGATTGAGCGGGGGATGCTCGGGCACCAGGAAGACCTGGTTGATCGGCCCCTTGGCGGTGGGCACGGAGGACTCCCCCACCAGCACCTCCTCTCCGGAGAGGGCGCAGAGGGTGACGCTCTCCAGGGTCGAGGGCACGATCTGCCCCCGCACCGCCAGCACCCGGCCGGACTCCCGCAGGGCGTGCTCGAAGTCCCCGGTGATGGCGGTCATGGCCATGATGAAGAGGTTGCCGAAGGAGTGTCCCTGCAGGGAGCCCTCCTCGAAGCGGTACTGGAAGAGCTCGGCCATGAGGGGCTCGACGTCCGCCAGGGCGGTGAGGCACTGGCGGAAGTCTCCCGGGGGAAGCACCTGGTACTCGGCCCGCAGCCGGCCGGAGCTGCCTCCGTCGTCGGCCACCGTTACCAGGGCGGTCACGTTGCCGCTGTGGCGCTTGATTCCCCGGAGCAGGGTGGACAGCCCGGTGCCGCCCCCGATGGCGACAATCCGCGGGCCCTTGCGCAGCCGCCGGAAGTCGTACAGCCGCTCCACGAGCGCCTTGTCCCCGCCGGGGAAGGGGCTGAGCAGCGACTTGGTGAGCTTGTAGAGACCGAGTCCCAGGATCAGGACGCCCACGGAGACGAAGAGGATCGCTCGCACCCAGCGGGGCCAGAACTGCAGGGTGAGGTCATAGGTGAAGGCGGGCAGCCGGGCGTGGAGGTAGAACTCCCTCAGGGCATAGCTGATCCCCAGGCTGATCGCCACGACCGCGAATACGGTCACCCCCAGCCACCGCTTGACGTGCAGGCCGGGCACCAGCCAGCGCGTCACGCCCAGATTGAGCCGCGGCGTTCGCATGATGTGGCGGGATCGTACCACCGGCCGATGCCGCCATCCCGGGCTGACCGCCCGGTCGAGCTATATTGGCCCGGCAGCCGGTGGCGCCGTTGCGGGAGGAAGCCATGGAGGTTCTGGAGTCGGCCAGTGTGAAGACTGAGGCGCCGGCCCGGCGGGCCGACCAGCCCTTCGACCGGGAGGCGGCGGTCGTCTACTTCCAGGGGAGGATGAGGCCCTACGGAGAGTGCCGCCTCGGTCCGATGACCCACGCCCTCCACTACGGCACCGCCTGCTTCGAGGGGATTCGCGCCTACTGGAACCCGGCCCGGGAGCAGCTCTTCCTCTTCCGGGTCCGGGAGCACTACGAGCGCCTGGCCCAGTCCGCGCACATCCTGCAAATGAGCCTCCCCCTGGACCCGGCGCGGCTCTGCGACCTGACCCGCGAACTCCTGGTGGCCAACGGGTTCCGCCAGGACGTATACGTCCGGCCGCTGGTCTACAAATCCTCCGAAGAGATCGGGGTGCGTCTCCATGGCCTGGAGCACGACCTCCTGGTCTATGCGCAGCCGTTCGGCAGGTACATCGAGGCGGCCACGGGCGTCCGCTGCATGGTGTCCTCGTGGCGGAGGGTCGATGACAACGCCGCCCCGGCGCGGGCCAAGATCACCGGCACCTACGTCAACGCCGCCCTGGCCAAGTCCGAGGCGGTGGAGAACGGCTACGACGAGGCCATCGTCCTGGGGCAGGATGGCCACGTCAGCGAGGGATCGGCGGAGAACCTCTTCATCGTCCGCAAGGGAACCTTGATCACCCCGCCGGTCTCCGACAACATCCTGGAGGGGATCACCAGGGACACCCTGATGCGGCTCTGGAGCGAGGACCTCGGGCTCCCGCTCCTGGAGCGCTCGGTGGACCGCACCGAGCTCTACGTCGCCGATGAGGTCTTTCTCTGCGGCACCGGGGCCCAGTTCTCCCCGGTGGTGGAGGTGGATCACCGCAGCGTGGGCAGCGGCAAAGCGGGTCCCTACAGCCAGGCGCTGGGTGAGCTCTACGCCAAGGTCGTCCGCGGAGAGGTGGAGAAGTACCGGGAGTGGTGCCTCCCGGTCTACTGAGGGTCCGGGCGGAGGGCATCGGCGACCAACCTCGGCTCGCGACAGGCCGCATACACGGCCTGTTCGAGACGGCTCCCGGGGGCCCTCCCCGGCTCACCGCACAGGTGGAGGCTCGCGCCCAGCCCCCGGAGGCGGACGGCGGCCGCCCGGTCGGCCGACCCGGCAACGACAAGGCACGGGAGTCCGCGCCGACGGGCCCGGCGCACCACCTCGCCCACCACCTTGCCGGCGAAGCTGGAACGGTCCACCCTCCCCTCCCCGGTCACCACCAGTCCGGCTCCGTCCAGCCCCGAGTCCAGCCCGACCAGCTCTGCCACCAGCTCCACCCCGGAGACCAGCCGGGCCCCGCAGAACGCCACCAGTCCGAAGCCCGCGCCGCCGGCGGCCCCCGCTCCCGGGATCTTGGCGGCGTCGACCAGAA
>JAKBTP010000206.1 GCA_021844355.1 bacterium
GGTGTCAGCGGTCACGTTATTGACCCACCCCAGGCAGTGAAAACGTCACGCAATTGACCCACCCCCGACAGCGCGTTCGGGGACGCGAACGCGTCACGCAATTGACCCACCAGGGTATGGGAGAGCAGCGCGGAGCGCCGGGATAACCCGACACCGTTCGCCAATGCCGCGAGGCACGGAGGTGAACGGTTGGGACGGAGGGCGTTTGGCGTGCAAGAGCTGGTGGAGGTGTTTCGGCGTTGGCAAGCGGGCGAGAGCCCGCGGCGGATCGCCAAGGCGTTGGGGTTGGTGCGGAACACGGTACGAGGGTATGTGCGGGCGGCCGAGGCGGCGGGGGTCAGGCGGGAGCGGGTGCTCAGTCCCGAGGAGTGGGCCGTCTTCATGCGTGAGCACTTCCCGGCCACCGAGAGCGCGGCGGCGCGGGCGGTGTGGTGGGCGGAGTTGGAGGAGCGCAGGGACGAGATCGTGCAGGCGTTGGCGCAGAACCGGGTCACGACCGTGTGGCAGCGGATGCACGGGGACGGGAAGGTGAGATGCAGCCTCTCCACGTTTCGGCGGTACGTGCGTGCCCGGATCCCCGAAGCCGTGGATCCGGCGCGCGTGGTGATCCATGGGGTGGCAGCCGAGGCCGGGGAGTTGGCCGAGGTGGACTACGGTCGACTGGGCGCGGTGGTGGACCCGGGGACGGGCCGGGAGAGGGTGCTGTGGGCGTTCATCATGGTGCTGGTGTTCAGCCGGCACATCTTCGTGCGCCCGGTGTTCACGATGGAGCAGGAGACGTGGCTGGAATGCCACCTGCGGGCCTTCTCCTTTTTCGAGGGATCGGTGCGGCGCGTGGTTCTGGACAACCTGCGCACCGGCGTGCTCAAGCCCAGCGTCTATGACCCGACGCTGAACCGGGCCTACGCCGAGATGGGACGGCACTATGACCTGCTGCTGGACCCGGCGAGAAGCGGGCGTCCTACCGATAAACCAGTCGTCGAGCGCAACGTGCAGTTCGTCCGGGAGCACATGTTTCGCGGCCGGGAGGAACGGTTTCCCGACTTGGCCACGGGCGCGGCGTGGGCGGAGCAGTGGTGCCGAGAGGAGGCCGGTGGCCGCGTCCACCGCACCACGGGACGCCGGCCGTGGGATCTGTTCATGGAGGTCGAGCGGCCAGCGCTACGTCCGCTGCCGACCGAGGCGTGGGCGCTCTGCGCCTGGGAGCGCGTGACTGTGCGGCGGGACAGCACCTGCCTGGTGGCGGGGGCCACGTACTCGGTTCCCTGGCGCCTGTTGGAGCAGCCGCTGGACGTGCGGGTGACGGGGAGCCGGGTGGAGTTCTTCCGGGAGACGGAACTGGTCAAGACGCACCCGCGGGTAGCGCGCGGCAGCCGCCAACTGGACGACGCCGACCTGCCGCAAGAGCGCATCGCCTTCTTCCGCCGGACCCCGCCCTGGTGCCTGGAGCAGGCGGGGACCTTTGGCCCGGATGTGGTGACCGCGGTGCGTGAGCTACTGGAGGTGCGCACCAACTCCCGCCTGCGGCAGGCGCAACGGGTGCTGGAACTGGCGGGGACCTTTGGCCCGGCACGACTGAATGCGGCGTGCGCGCGCGCGTCCGCCTATGGGGACCCGCGCTACCTGACCGTCAAGAACATCCTGGTCTCCGGTCTCGACCAGCGGCCGGGTGCAGTGCCGCTGTGGCCATTGGAGCGGCCGACGCAGGCCGGCGCCTTCCTGCGCGGGCCGGAGGCCTTCGGCGCCGGGTGCGCCGGGGCGCCGGTCAGCCCCGATCTGCCCGGGCTCACGCAAACGGCGGGCGACGAGGGGACGACCCGGGGGCTCGCTGCCCTCGCGGAGCCCGTCGCTGTCGTACGCCGGTTGCCGCAAGATCCGAGGCGCGTGCGCCGGGGACCCCTGACACCTGATGGCATTCGCATAGTCCAGGCCCGACCCTGAGGAGGGGATACCCGTGGCCTTCGTCCGCTGGCGCGGCAACAGCGCGGAACTGCTGACCACCGTCTACGACCAGGGGCGCAGCCGGCAATTGCACCTGGCGACCCTTGGCGGCGCCTACACCGTCGCGCCGGAGATCCGCGACGGCGTCACCACGCGCTTCCCAGAGATCCGGGTGAACTGGGACGCGGTGGAACAGGCGCTGATCGAGGGGCCGCCTCACGAACGCGCGCAGACCACCGCCGGCATGCCCAACGAACGGCTTGAGTGGCTGGAACTCGAACGACGGCTCCGCTACTGGGCGGCGATGGCCGAGCCGCTGCGGCCCGACCAGGCCCGGTCCCTGCGCTCCGCTGCGGCCGTGCTCGCCGAGTGGCGGTGGGGCAAGCCGGCCTTCCCGATAGCCCAGCCGCTGCCCGGCTGGGACGCGGAACTCGCCGGCCCGCCAGCAGGTGGGACGAGCGCCGCACCGAGGCCGCTTGGCCCCGGGCGCGACACCTGATGGCATCCGGGGGGCGCGGACCACCGACGAGGCAGACGGCGACGAGGCTCGGGTGCCGAGAAAGGGGATGCAGAGAGATGGTCCGCGCGCACCAGTTGGCGCCAAAGCTGAAAGCCCTGCGCATGGGCGGCATGCTCGACACCCTGGAGTTGCGTCTGCAACAGGCGCAGCAGGGGCAGGGCGGCTATCTGGAGTTTCTTGAGTCGCTGCTCGAAGACGAGATCACCCGGCGGGACAACAAGGCCCTCTCCCTCCGGCTGCAGCGGGCCCGCTTCGAGGGCGTGCGCACGTTGGCCGACTTCGATTTCAGCTTCAATCCCAAGATCCCGGCGCCGCAGATTCGCGACCTCGCCCGCGGCGGATACCTGACGGCCGGCCAGTCGATCATCATCTGCGGCCCCGTGGGTGTGGGTAAGTCCCATGTCTCCCAAGGCCTCGGCCACGCCGCCTGCCAGCAGGGGCACACCGTGCTCTATCTCAAGACCAGCCGCCTGCTCGCCGATCTTGGTGGGGGTCACGCCGACGGCACGGCGGAGGCGCGCCTGCGCCGGTATCTGCTGATGGACCTGCTCATCCTGGATGACTTTGGCATGCGGGCGTTTACCGAGCAGCAGACCGAGGACCTGTGGGAGCTGATCGGCGAGCGCCGCCACTCCCTGATCGTCGTCTCGAACCGGAGCCCCCAAGACTGGTACGCGCTGTTCCCCAACCCGGTCCTGGCAGAAAGCGTCCTGGACCGGCTGATCAACAACGCGCATCACCTGGTGCTCACCGGCCGCAGCTACCGCCCCCTGCGCCGCCCCGACCGACCCGGCGCCGGAGACCCCTTGCCATCAGATGCGTCGGCAGCCGAGCCAGGCGAGTCAGCCGGAGCCTAAGCCGCGACAAAGGAGGGGGGTATTTAGCCTGAGTGCCACCGTCGCACGTCCGCCTTGACCCCAGGCCTCCGCGCGCCAGGGTGGCTGCCGCCCCCCTCCGGTCCCCCCGCCCGGAGCCGGACGCGCCAGAAACGAGGTGACGCAGGGGTGCCCGTCGGCCCATAATGGCCCCAGACCCGCGCTGACTTCCGCCCACGCGTGCCGCCAAAGTGTTCGCATCGGTGCGCGGTGAGGGTGGGTCAATAACGTGACGCGCGGGTGGGTCAATTGCATGACGCAGCCTGG
>JAKBTP010000156.1 GCA_021844355.1 bacterium
GTGTCGTGAGCCTCGCTGAGTGGAAGGACCTCGTTCACGCCAGCACGGTCACCTCGCCGCGGTCCCCATCCACCCGCACCCTGGTGCCGTCGGCGATGCGTCGGGTGGACTCCCGGGTCCCCACCACCCCCGGGATTCCGTACTCGCGCGCCACGATCGCCGAGTGGGACAGCAGCCCTCCGTGGTCGGTGACGATCGCTCCCAACAGCGGCAGGAGGATGTTGAAGGCCTCGGAGGTCGACTCCGTGACCAGAACATCTCCCTGGACTATCCGGTTGAACTCGTTGGGTCCGGCGATGCATCGGGCCGGTCCCTCGTACACTCCCTGGCTCGCCGCCAGCCCCCGGAGGAGGAACTCCTCGTGCGCCGCCGTCGAGCCTCCGAAGATCTCTCCCATGGCGAAACCGGTGGCCCTCATGAGGCGGGCCATCGCCGGCGGAAGGTGGGAGGGGTCCGGGGGGGCAGACGGCGGATCGCCCAGGAACGGGGGCGCGTCATTGGTGCCATGCGAGGTGCGGTACTCGCGGCGCCGCCTCAGCTCGTCCGCTGAGGGGAGGCTGGATCCGGCGAGCAGGGAGCACATCTCCTCGAAGCCGGCGTCGATTAGGTCGACGGGGTCGTGAACCCGCCCCCGGGCAGCAAGTCGGCGGCCGGCCGCCAGGACCGCCCGGCGCACCAGCCCCGAGGCCCAGATGTCGCTGTAGATTCCGCGCTCATCGCGCAGCCGGTAGGTCAGCCGGGCTTCCCCCAGGAGCTCGTCGAACTCGGCCCGATGCTCCTCAGGGACCCTGGCGCGGGCGGCGCTGACCTTCTGCTCCAGGTCCGTATCCTTCCGGGGCCCCGCGTCCACCGCCAAGCGGATCGACCGCAGCAGGGCGTCGGGTAATTCCAATGCGAACGGCTCACAGATGTCAAAGCCGTCCAGAAGCCGGTATCCGACCAGGTCGAGGTAGCCAGAGACCGCCGACCCCGCCGGGTCAGGGAGGCCGCGCAACGCGGCCAGCACCCGTCCGGGATCGTCGGCGGACCGGAGTAGCTCCAGCGCCTCGGGGTTGCTAGCCAGGGTGGAGGTGAGCCGCTCCAACTCGGCGGATCCGCCGGCGGAGACCTCTGCTGAGCCTCGGAGCAGACCCAGAAGCTGGGCGGTGGGGAGCCCGGTCCACTCTGCGGCGTGCACCAGGAAGTCCCCGGTGGGCAGCATCGCCGCGCCGGTGAAGCTCATGTGCTGGGCCATCATGGCCGCATGGTGGTCGCGGCAGCGGGTGAGGTAGGTGACCAGCTCCGAATCCGGCAGGGAGTCGGGGTCGACCGCCTGCAGCTCCCGAGCCGTGGCGATGGAGGCGGGCTTCCGGACCTCGTCCCACTCGCGCAGCTGCTCTCGCCAGACCCGGTTCTGGAACACCTCATCGGCCCGCTGGAAGCGGCGGGGGACCTCCGCCTCGTCCAGCGGCCGGGTGCGGTTGTAGGCGTACCCGTTCACGTAGGCCGCCTCCATGCCGTCGAAGAGCATCCCGTAGTAGCTGGTGAAGGACTGCGTTCCGGAGCGCATGGAGGAGGGATGAGTCTCGGCCCAGTAGCGGGTCGCCGGACGGGGAAAGTGAACGGGATCCCGCCCCCAGGATCCCGGGCCTGGAGGTTCGAACGCGAGCTCTGTCGTTTCGGAATCCGGCACTCTCTGGTCCCCCTCGCTTCCGGTCGGGCGCCCCCGGGGCACTGCGGCGCGATTATGGGACCTGGGCAGGGTGGGCGCAACCAGGCCGGCCGAGGGCGAGGCTGCTGCCGTCCGGCTGGATCTGTCCCTTCCACCCCGGGTCGGGCCAGCTGCCCAAAACCGGCCCGGCTTCGCCAGATGCATGGCGCCCCTCCTCAGGACACCGTGGCTCTGGCGCCGGGCCAGCCAGCAGCGGTCGGGCCGTCCCTTTGGATCAGCCGACAGACTGGGGGCTGGCAGAAGTCACCAGGCTCGCACCGCTGGCCGCGACGAGCGCCTCCTTCTGCCAGGTCCGGGCCCCCAGGGACTCGAAGGTGGCCGCTGCCGCGGCCGAAACGGAAGCTGCGCGCTCGTCTCCCAGGGCGGCCAGCACCCGGGCCCGGTCGAGCTCGGCCCGGGCCCGCCAGTACGGGAACCCTAGTTTCTCGAACCCCTCGACCGAACGGGCCAGATGGGAATCGGCCTCGGGGTACTCCTCCCGCTCCGCCGCGCTGAGGCCACGTAGCCGGGCCAGCTGGCAGGTGAGGTAGGGTGGGACCAGCCCCGGTGGCCGGGCGGCCATCTCCTCCAGCCAGCGGCCCGCCAGCTCGTGGGCGCCGCACCGCAGGGCCGCCTCCACCGCGTCCGTCCAGAGCTGGCGCATCGCCTGATGGCTGATCCCGAGGGAGTTGATGTGGGAGGTGAGCACCGGCTCCGCGACCGCCAGCGCGTCCCCGGGCTTGCCCCGGGCCAGCTTGATGCCGCAGTCGAGTGAGTCCACCTCCGCTTTCAGTTGGATGTCGATCCCCGTCGGGAGCGGCATGGCCGCCGAGAGCTTCTCAGCCGCTATTTCGACGTCGCCACGCCAAAGTGGTACGAACGCCACGCTGAGAAGAAGGACGGCGCGGTCCAACACCGGCAGCACGTCGGCGAGCTGCTCCGAGGCGACCTGCTCCGCCTCCTGCCATCTCCCGGTCAGGCTCCAGACCCAAGCCAGGTTGGAAACGGCGGTGGGGAGGAGGTCACGAGCGCCGGCCCGGCGGCAGAGGTTGGTGGCAGCCTCGAAGTGCCCCACGGCGCCGGGACGGTCGTACTGCGCCTCAAGGTCGCCAACGTTCATGGTAACCCGGGCCTGCTCGCGCAGTGTGCCGTGGGCGGTAATCAGCCGGGCGCACCACTCCAGGTGCAGCAGGGCCTCCTCGACCCGACCCTGAACTGCCAACCCCCAGCCCTTCGCCTCGGCTCCCCGGGCCACGGCATGCGGAACCTGGTACGCCTGGCCCTGGGCGAGGGCCAGCTCCGCCTCGGCATCGGCGGACTCCAGCTCGCCGGCCGTGAAGAGAAGCGAGGCCAACTCACCGTGCAGACGTGCGGACTGTGCGTCGGGACCGAGACCGTCTCTCGCCTCCAGCGCGCTCCGGAGCTCCACGACCGCCTCGTCGTTGCGGCCCTGGCGGGCTAGGGCGCGGCTCCTAAGAATGGCCAGGCTCGTGCTCTCAGGGGAGATGGGGTCGAGCACCGACACCGGGCTGGCGGCCTCCTCCAGGGCGGCGTCATAGTCTCCAGCGTCGGCGGCGGCGTCCGCCGCCTGGATCTGCCAGGCGATCGCATCTGGGCTTTCGGGGGCCAGCCGTCGCGCCCTCGCGTAGGAGCGCTGGGAGGACGCGGGGGCGCCCACGGCTCGGGCTCGGGCCCCCGCCCGGGCGAACGCCTCGGCCGCCGAAGCCCGCAGCGAAGCGGCATCGTCGCCAGCAGCCGTGGCCTCGAGCGCGGCCTCAAGGTGCATCGCCACCGCCTCGGCCACCTCAAGTCCGGAGTCCGGAAGGGAGCTCTGCAGGTACCCTGCAGCCTCCAGGTGCGCCGTGCGGCGCTCCGCTCGGCCCAG
>JAKBTP010000173.1 GCA_021844355.1 bacterium
CTAGAGGTCCTCGATCCGGCCCCCCAGCACGGGCACCGAGCGGATGAGGGCCGCCGTGTAGGGGTGCTGGGGCGCTTCGAAGATCTGGTCCACCGGGCCCTCCTCCACCACCTCCCCACGGTAGAGAACCAGGACCCGGGTGCAGACGTGCCGGATCACCGCCATGTCATGGGAGATGAAGATCAGGCTCAGCCCCAGGCGGTCCACCAGGTCGGCTATCAGGTTCAGCACCTGGGCCCGCACCGAAACGTCCAGCGCGCTCACCGCCTCGTCGGCGATCAACACCGTGGGCTCCGGCGCCAGCGCTCGGGCGATGGCCACCCGCTGTCGCTGCCCGCCTGAGAGCTGGTGGGGGTAGAGCCGCTCCGAGCCGGCAGGCAGGCCCACCGCCTCCAGGAGCTGCTGGACCCGCCGGCGGTGGTCCCCCGGCACCCGCAGGGCCAGAAGTGGCTCGGCCACCGACTGGCCGACGCGCAGCCGGGGGTCCAGGGAGCCGAAGGGGTCCTGGAAGATGATCTGGACACCCTTCCGCAGCGGGACGAGGTCCTGGCGTCGCCCGCCCAGGATGGAACGCCCCTGAAAGCGGACCTCCCCGCGGTCGGGGCGCTCCAGGGCCACCAGGATCCGGGCCAGCGTCGACTTGCCGGACCCCGACTCCCCCACGATGCCCAGCCGCTCACCCTCCCCCAGCCGCAGCGAAACCCGGGAGAGGGCTTGGACGGCACGGCCCCGGGAGCCGTAGGTTCGGCTGACCTCGACCATCTCCAGGAGCGGCTCACCGGCCAACGGAGGTCCCCCGCGTCGACGCCGTGCCGGGCTGGAGGGGGAACCAGCAGGCGAACCGGTGGCCATCGGCGACCAAGGGTGGGGTCTCCTGGCACCGGGCCTGTTCGCGCGGGCAGCGTCCCCGGAAGACACAGCCTTCCGGGAACCCACCCAGGGAGGGGACGGAGCCGGGAATCGTGGGGAGGCGGCCGGCCGCCAGCTGGCTCTGCGCCCCGATCCCCGCCGAGGTCTTGAGCAGCGCCGCCGTGTACGGGTGGCGGGGAGCCTCCAGGATCTCATCGGTGCTGGCGGCCTCCACCAGGGTGCCCCCATACATCACCAGGACCCGCTGGCAGACCGAGGAGACCACCGCCAGGTCGTGGCTGATCAGGAGCAGGGCCGAGCCCTCCTCCGCCACCAGCCGCTGAAGTAGCGCCAGCACCTGGGCCTGCACCGTCACGTCCAGGGCGGTGGTGGGCTCGTCGGCCAGGATCAGGGCGGGATCGCAGGCCAGGGCGATGGCGATCACGACCCGCTGGCGCTGCCCCCCCGAGAGCTGGTGGGGGAAGCGGCGTGACTGCTCCTCGGGGGAGGGGAAGCCGACCCGGGTCATCAGCTCCAGCATCCGGCGGCGGGCCTCGGAGCGAGACACCCGCCGGTGCGCCCGAACGGCGTCGGTGATCTGCTGGCCCACCCTCATGAGCGGGTCCAAGGCGGTCATCGGCTCCTGGAACACCATCGCCATCCGGGCGCCCCGGATGGCCGAGAACTCGCGGTCCGAGAGCCCGACCAGCTGGCGGCCCTCGAACTCCACGGAGCCCTGCACCGCAAAGCCCTCCGGCTGGAGCCCCATCAGGGCCAGGGCGGCGACGGTCTTGCCCGAGCCGGACTCCCCGATCAGTCCGACTCGCTCGCCGGCCGACACCTCGAAATCGACCCCCCGGAGGACGGGCAGACCAGCCGTCTCCACCTTGAGGCCCCTCACCGTGAGCAGCGTCACGCCCGTCCCCGCAGCGTGGGGTCGAGGAGGTCGCGCAGTCCGTCGCCCAGCGCGTTGAATCCCAGGACGCTCACGGCGATCGCCAGCCCCGGCCAGACGGCGAGAAGCGGATCCTGGTAGAGGTAGCTCTGAGCGTTCTCCAGCATCCCTCCCCAGGTGGCGGTGGGCGGAGGGGTCCCGAGGCCGAGATAGGAGAGGGCGGCCACCGCCAGCACGGTGACCGACAGCAACAGCGACACCTGCACGATGATGAAGGGGGCCACGTTGGGCAGGACGTGGCGGCGCAGGATCGCCAGCGGAGAGCGCCCGTAGGCGCGTGCGGCCTGGACGTACTCGCTGGCCAGGACGGGCAGGGCCGCGCTCCTGGTCACCCGGGCGAACGAGGGGATGGAGGCGACTCCGATGGCCACCGTGGCGGTGACGGTGGAGGCTCCGAAGGCGGCCACCAGGGTGATCGCCGCCAGCAGGGCGGGGAAGGAGTAGACCAGGTCGGCGAGGCGCATGATCACCTCCCCCACCACCCCCCGCCGGGAGGCTGCCAGCAGCCCGGCGGGGACGCCCACCAGGCCGGCGATGAGCACCGCGCCCACGCTCGAGAGAAGGGTGAGGTCGGTCCCGGACATCAACCTGGAGAGGACGTCGCGACCGTACTGGTCGGTGCCCATCAGGTGAGTGCCGCTGGGCGGGAGCAGCTCCTTCCCCGTGGAGACGGTCAGCGGACCGTAGGGGGTCCAGAAGACGGCCACGATGGCGACAAGCAGGATCCCCCCCACCACCAGGCCCCCGAACACCGCGCTGGGGCTGCGGCCCACCAGCCGGCGGAACGGGCCCCGGACGGCGGCTCGGCGCAGCCCCAGCTCAAGGCTCACCCGCCCACCTCCAGCCGCGGGTCGACGACGCGATAGAGCAGGTCGACCAGCAGGTTGGCCACCACCACCACCGTGGCCACCAGCATCACGATGTCCTGGACGGTGATCAGGTCACGGTTGGCCACGGAGGAGAGGAGCAGGCTGCCCACCCCCGGCAGGGTGAACACCGCCTCGATGACCACGGCGCCGATGATGAGGCCGGACAGCTCCAGCCCCAGGACCGTCAGCACCGGGACCGAGGCGTTGCGGACCCCGTGGCGGACCAGGGCCCGGGCGGCGGGCAGCCCCTTGGCTCGAGCGGTGCGCAGATAGTCGGCCCGGATCACCCCGAGAATGGCGGTGCGGACGTAGCGGGAGAGGATCGCCCCCTCGACGAGGCCGAGGGAGATGGCTGGCAGGACCAGGGAGCGCAGCGCCCCCCCCACGCTCTGGGACCAGGGGATGAAGCCACTGGCCGGGAGCAACCGCCAGTCCACCGCCACCACGATGATGAGCAGGATCCCCAGCACGAAGTTGGGGATGGCGATGCCCACCTGGGTGGCGGCGGCCAGCCAGGTCCCGGAGGCGCGGCGGTGCCGCAGCGCGCTCAGGATCCCGGTGGGGACGGCTATGACCAGCCCGAAGAGCAAACCCAGGGCCACCAGGGGCCCGGTCACCGCCAGCGCCGCTCCCAGCTCCGGAGCGATCGGCTGGCCCGAGATGTAGGAGTTGCCCAGGTGCAGTGAGAGGAGACCTCCGATCCAGTGCAGGTACTGCAGGGGAAGAGGCTGGTTCAGGCCCAGCTTGATGGTGAGCTCCCTCACCGAGGCCGGGGTCGCCTGGGTGCCGAGGATCACCTGGGCAGGGCTCCCCGGCAGGATGTTGAGGACGGCGAAGACCAGGACCGAGGCGCCGA
>JAKBTP010000039.1 GCA_021844355.1 bacterium
GGGACGTGCTGCGCTTCAAGCGGCTGGTGGCGGACGAGTGGGCCCAGCTGACCTATGACGGCCTCTGGTTCTCCCACCTGCGGCAGAGCCTGGGCGCCTTCGTGGCCAGCACCCAGCCGCTGGTCACCGGCGATGTGCGGCTGCGCCTCCGCCAGGGGGCGCTGACGCTGCTGGGCCGGAGCAGCCCCAGCTCCCTCTACCGGCGCGAGCTGGCCACCTACGAGCGCCAGGACGACCGCTTCCAGCACCAGGCGGCCACCGGCTTCCTCTCCATCTTCGGCCTGCCCCTGCGGACCCAGGCCCAGGTCCAGGGGCGCCTCTGGGAGGACTCTCGTCCGCTTCTGCAATCGGCGCCCCGGGGGATCGCCGCCGCCCCCGGGTCCGAGGAGCCAGGTGCCTCCGGGGGCTGACCCGAGGGCGGGCGGGCGCGTCCACCCCAAGGCCTGGAGCGGGCGGCTCCAGGGCCCGACCGACCCGCTGCTGGAGCGCTACTCCACCTCCGTCCAGGAGGACCTGGGCCTCGCCGAGTTCGACATCCGCGGTTCGGCGGCGCACGCCGGCCGGCTCGCCCGGGCCGGGCTCATCCGACCCCGGGATCACCAACAGCTGCTGGCCGGGCTGGAGCAGATCGCCAGCGAGGTGCGCTCCGGGTCCTTCGAGCCGCGGCCCGAGGACGAGGACATCCACATGGCGGTGGAGCGCCGGCTGGCTGAGCTGATAGGTGAGCCCGCCCTTCGGCTGCACACCGGTCGGAGCCGCAACGACCAGGTGGCGCTGGACCTCCGGCTCTGGACTCGAGCTGCGGCGGTCCGGCTTTCCCAGGAGGTGCTCGTGCTGGAGGGGGTGCTGCTGCGCCGGGCACGGCGCGAGCGGGAGACGCTGGTGCCGGGGTACACCCACCTCCAGAGGGCGCAGCCGGTGACCCTGGCACATCACCTGCTGGCGTATTTCGAGATGCTGGAGCGGGACCGGGAGCGGCTCCAGGAGCTTCACCGAAGGGCCGGGCTCTCCCCCCTCGGGGCCGGCGCCCTGGCCGGCTCGACGCTGCCCCTGGACCGCCGGCAAGCCGCCCGTGAGCTGGGGCTTCTGGCGCCGACGGCCAACAGCCTGGACTCGGTCTCAGACCGCGACTTCGCCCTGGAGCTCCTCTTCGCCAGCGCCCTCATCGCCGTCCACCTCTCGCGGCTGGCGGAGGACCTCATCATCTGGAGCACCGCCGAGTTCGGCTTTTTGGAGCTGCCCGACCGCTGGTCGACGGGGTCCAGCCTCATGCCCCAGAAGAGGAACCCCGACCTTCTGGAGCTGGTGCGGGGAAGGGCCGCGCGACCGGTGGCCGCACTCCTGGGCCTTCTCTTGGTCCTCAAGGGGCTCCCGCTCAGCTACAACCGCGACCTCCAGGAGGACAAGTCCCACCTCTTCCCCGCGGTGGCCTCGGTGGAAGCCAGCCTGGAGGCCCTGGCGGGGATGCTGGGGGAGGTGTCATTCAACCGAGAGAGGATGGCCGAGGCGGCCTCCGATCCCCGGCTGCTGGCCACCGACCTGGCGGAGCGGCTGGTGCAGGAAGGGGTACCCTTCCGCCGCGCCCACGAGCTGGTGGGCAGGCTGGTGAGCCGGGCGGAGGCTGAGGGGCAGAGCCTCGATCTGGTGCTGCGCGAGAGCTGGCAGCAGATGGGCTTCGCCGAAGATCCCACGGGGCTGCTGGACCCCCGGAGCTCCCTGGCCGCCCGGGAGCAGCCCGGGGCCCCCGGGCCAGGGGCCCAGCGCGCCGCGCTGCGTCGAGCGGCGGCGCAGCTGCGCCGCGGGCATGCCTGGGTCCGGCGGCAGTCCGGCTGAGAGAGATACGGCCTCCTCGGGCAGCCCGGCTTGCTACGATCACTCGGCAGCGCCAGCCCCACCGGGACCAGGGATGTACCGTCAGATCTATCTTCCGCTGGACAACTCCGACCACTCCAACGCCGCCTGCGAGGTGGCGATCCGGCTGGCCCGGGCCAGCTCCGCAGAGGTGGTCGGGAGCCATGTGTACGCGGCCCGGCTCCACGATTACCGCTTCAAGCAGATGGAGTACACCCTTCCCGCCGAGTACCAGGACGAGGTGGAGCTCCAGCGCCAGCGGAAGATCCACGACAGCCTGATCACCACCGGGCTCAACCTCATCTCCGACTCCTACCTCCAGGCTGCCCAGCGGCGCTGCCTGGAGGAAGGGATCACCTTCACCCCCAAGACCTTCGACGGCAAGAACTGGGAGGTGTTGGTCCAGGACATCGAGCAGAACCAGTACGACCTGGTGGTCATGGGGGCCTGCGGTCTGGGCCAGGTGAAGGAGACCCAGATCGGCACCTGCGTCGACCGGGTGGTGCGACGCGCCCACCGGGACACCCTGGTGGTCCGCCACCGCGAGGGCCGGGACCCGCTGTCCGGGCCGATCGTGGTCGCCGTGGACGGCTCCCCCCAGTCCTTTGCCGGGCTGCGCTCGGCGCTGGAGATGGGACGCCTTCTGGATCTGCCGGTGGAGGCCGTCTCGGTGTACGACCCCTACCTCCACTACGTGCTCTTCAACGGGATCGTGGGGGTCCTCTCCGAGGAGGCCAGCAAGGTCTTCCGCTTCAAGGAGCAGGAGGCGCTCCACGAGGAGATCATCGACACCGGGCTGGCGATGATCTACTCCTCTCACCTCAAGGTGGCCAAGGAGGTCGCCCGGGCCGAGGGTTATGACCTGCCCATCACCCTGCTGGACGGCAAGGCCTTCGAGCAGGTGCTGCGCTACCTGCGGGAGCGGGATGCCAGCCTCCTGGTGGTGGGGCGCATCGGGGTGCATTCCGACCAGGGGATGGACATAGGCGGGAACAGCGAGAACCTTCTTCGACTGGCCCCCTGCAGCGTCCTCCTCTCCTCGCGCACCTACGTCCCCCCGATCGACGTCCGGGGCGAGGCCCAGGTGGTGTGGACCCCGGAGGCCAACGAGGTGCTGGAGCGGATACCCTGCTCCGCCCAGGGGCTGTCGCGCACGGCGGTGCTGCGCTGGGCCATGGAGCGGGGTCACTCCATAATCTCCCAGAACCTGGTGGTGGCCGCGCTCGGTGACATCCTGCCCCCCGAGGCCTCGGCGGCCATCGGGATCGAGGTCAGCCGCCGCCCGGCCGACGACGCCGAGGTCCACGTCTGCCGAGATTGCGGTTACACCGCCCGGGGGGTGCTACCGGTGGAGTGCCCCGTCTGCGGGGGTTCCAGCGACCTCTTCGCCCGGGTGGACCGGGAGGGGATCGCCCAGGCGGCGCTGGCCGAGGGCGAGGTCACCGAGGAGCTCACCTTCGACAACCGCAAGATTGGGTGGTCCATGGAGGCGCGCACGCTGCTCCATGAGATGCCGGCCGGGTATCTGCGCCGGCGGATCAAGGCCAAGGTCGAGAAGGTGGCCCGTACCCGCCGGCTCGCCGTGGTGACCCTGGAGGTGGCGGAGCCGCTGATCGCCCCGGAGCTGGGCCGGGCGGCCAACGCTCAGCCCCACCGCACCCCGCTGGAGGGGGCCGG
>JAKBTP010000042.1 GCA_021844355.1 bacterium
GAGTCCAGCTGCTGCTGGTAGCGGAAGGCGGCGTCGGCGATCTCGCGCTGGAAGAAGCCCTGCTCGATGCAGGCCAGGACCCCGCCCCGGGCGTCGATCTCCTCGAAGTACCGCTCCGCCTCCCGCTCCATCCGATTGGTGAGGTCCTCCACGAAATACGAGCCCCCCAGGGGGTCGATGGTCGCCGTCACCCCGGACTCGAAAGCGATGATCTGCTGGGTGCGGAGCGCGATCTGGGCGGCCTTGGCGGTGGGCAGGGCCAGGACCTCGTCCATGGCGTTGGTGTGCAGGGACTGGGTGCCGCCCAGGACCGCGGCCAACGCCTCCAGGGCGGTGCGGGCGACGTTGTTCTCCACCTGCTGGGCGGTGAGCGAGCACCCGGCCGTCTGGGTGTGGAAGCGCAGCAGCCAGGAGCGGGGATCGCGGGCCCGATACCGGTCACGCATCCTCCGGGCCCAGATCCGGCGGGCGGCCCGGTACTTCGCCACCTCCTCGAAGAAGTCCATGTGGCTGTTGAAGAAGAAGCTGAGGCGGGGCGCGAACTCGTCCACCGCCAACCCCCGCTCCATCCCCGCCTCGACGTAGGCGAAGCCGTCGGCCAGGGTGAAGGCCAGCTCCTGCACCGCGGTGGACCCGGCCTCGCGGATGTGGTATCCGGAGATCGAGATGGGGTGCCAGCGGGGGACATGCTGGGCGCAGAAGGCCACCACGTCGGTGACCAGTCGCAGGCTGGGCTGGGGCGGGAAGATGTACTCCTTCTGGGCGATGTACTCCTTCAGGATGTCGTTCTGCAGGGTCCCGCCCAGCCGGTCTGCGGCCACCCCCTGCCGCTCCCCCACCGCGATGTACATGGCGAGGAGGATGGCCGCCGGGGAGTTGATGGTCATCGAGGTGGTGACCTGGGAGAGGTCGATGCCCTCGAAGAGTCTCGCCATGTCCTCCAGGGAGTCGATGGCCACCCCGCAGCGGCCCACCTCTCCTCGGCCCAGCGGGTCGTCTGAGTCCCGGCCCATGAGGGTCGGCATGTCAAAGGCCACCGACAGCCCGGTCTGGCCCTGCTCCAGCAGGAAGCGGTAGCGCTGGTTGGTGGCCGCCGCGGTGCCGAAGCCCGCGAACTGGCGCATGGTGAAGAGCTTGTCCCGGTACATGGAGTCGTACACCCCGCGGGTGTAGGGGAAGGAGCCCGGGTAGCCGATGGTCGCTGCATAGTCCTGGCCCCGCAGGGCGGAAGGGGTGTAGAGCGGTTCCACCGGCAGCCCGGAGAGGGTCTCGGGAAGGGGCAGGAACCCCTCGGGAGCCCGCCGCTGGCGCGCCGCGCGATAGCGCTCGGCCCAGCGCGCGAGCTCCTCCTCGTCGTCCACTATGCCGGCCGACTTCTGTTCCAGCATCACTCTCAGCTCCTCTGCGCGGAGGGCAGGGTGTCTGCCATTGTGCGCTCCTCGGTGGCGATCCGGGAGAGCAGGGACTGCGCCAGGAGCTCCGGCTGGGCCAGCTCCGGCTCGGCCCCGAGCAGATCGGGACCCTCTTGGGCCAGGATCCGGCGCGCGGCCCGGGCGGAACGCGCGGCCACCAGCCCCACCAGCTCGTCCAGGATGCGACGCCTGGTGCGGTCCGCCACCTCGCCCGATGCCTGCAGGTGAGCTGCGTGGTCCTCCACCGCCTGGACCAGCTCGGCGACGCCCTCGGGTCCGCGCTCGGCGACCGTCTTCACGACCGGCGGGCGCCAGGGAGCCGGAGGCGAGAGCCGCACCATGTCCCGCAGCTCCCGAAACACCCGGTCGGCCCCGGGGAGGTCGGCCTTGTTGACGGCGAAGATGTCGGCGATCTCGGTGATGCCGGCCTTGATCACCTGGACCGAGTCGCCCGCCGCCGGAGTCGCCACCACCACCACGGTGTCCGCCAGCTCACAGATCTCCAGCTCGGACTGCCCCACCCCCACCGTCTCCACCAGCACCATCTCCCACCCCAGGGCGTCCAGCAGCCGCACCGCCGCCGAGGTGGCGAGGGAGAGCCCGCCGAGGTGGCCGCGGGCCCCCAGGCTGCGGATGAAGACCATGGGGTCAAGGGCGTGGCCCTGCATCCGCACCCGGTCGCCCAACAAAGCTCCGCCGGTGAAGGGGCTGTTGGGGTCCACCGCCAGGATCGCGACCCGCCTCCCCTGCGCCCGCCAGACCGCGGTCAGGGCGTCCGCCAGGGTGCTCTTCCCGGACCCCGGGGAGCCGGTGAGTCCGACCACCTTGGAGCCCGCTCCGCGCCTGGTCCGACGCAAATCGGCGATCGCCTGGAAGACCTCAGGGTCGCCCCCCTCGATCAGCGAGATCGCCCGGGCCAGCGCCCTGGTGTCGCCCCGCCGCAACGGCTCCAAGTCCACCCCCTCATGGTATTGCCCAGGGTTGGCCCGGTCCCGGGGACGGGCCACAGCGCTCCCCTGCCAACCCCAGAGGATCGCGGGGCGGTCTGCTGGCCTCTCAGCAGGTCCAGGCGCCGGAGAGGATCAGAGAGTCACCCGCCCGGTCGACGAAACGGATGAACATCCGGCCGCGGTCGGCCCCGGCAAAAATGCTGAGGTCGCCACCCACTCCTCCCCACAGGTCCCCGGGAAGCCGCCCGACCTGCGCGGGGCCACCCTGGCGTGAGAGTTCGGCGGTGGCGAAGGGGCTGTTGATCGGGAGGTCCGCCGGAGTGAGGGCCGGGTAGTACCAGCCAGCCCCCTGGTACTGGGGGATCTCAACCTGCAGGAGGTAGGGCTGGCCGGCGAGCACCAGCGACATGGCCAGGTTGAACTTGCCACCGGCGAACACGCCGCAGTTGGGGGCACCCCCCACCAGGTCCGTCCCCGGGACCACTGCCTGGCCCACCTGGGCCTGGATCGCGCCCGTGGCGATCAGCGCCTCGGAATAGGCCGGCCCCGAGGGCGGCTGGGCGGGCGAGTACCCGGCGGTCGAGGTGGAGCACGACCATGTCCCCGAGAGCGTCTCGGTCTGGCCCGCCCCCCTCAGCGCCAGGGAGAGGGTCCCGCCAGTGCCGCCGGCCGTGACGCTGACCCATCCGGAGCGGGCCACGTAGGTGCCTTCCAGGTTCGCCGAGGCCACCTGGACAGGGCCTCCGCCGGAGACCAGGTAGCGGCCGGGGCCCCCGAAGTTGGGGAGGGCCAGGCGCAGAGTCTCGACCCGTCCGGGAAGGCTGAGGTCCAAGACCGCCGAGAAGCCCGTTCCGGCGTAGACGCCGCAACTGGTCGCGTAGGCGGACCTGACCTCACCGCGGATGGGGCCCTGGAGCACCAGGGACTGAGGAAGAGCCGCCCCGGTGGGGAGCGCCCCGGCGGGCAGGGGGGGCGCCGCCGCCCGGCGCCGGCGGGCGGCCAGGTGGACGGCCGGCGAACCGCAGCCGGCCACCCCCGCCAGGCAGACGAAGCCGCAGGCCGAGCCGACCAGCAGGCCGAGGAGGCCGGTGCGCCTCAAGGCCGGGCGGCGCCCACGAGAGGACGGG
>JAKBTP010000199.1 GCA_021844355.1 bacterium
CGGAGGGCGCACTCAACAGAAGTCGCCCATAGCCTGACCCACTGCCCCACGCGCCAACCTCTTCCCGGTTCACTCAACCGCCCTTATGGGCACTACCGCACACTTCTCCGCCAGCTGCTGCCAACCCCTCCCCGATGCGCGGAAAGCCGGACTTGGCCACCCAAGAAGACTCCAAGGGTGATAGCCTCGAACGAGAGACTATCGGTAGTGCCAGCAGGAGCACTTCACGAGTGTGGGAGGGCGGTGGGTGAGGACAGTGGGTGGGGGCGGGGCTCGCAGCATCGGGCTGGTTATGTTTATCGCCGTCGCCATTGTGGCCGCCGCTTCCCTAGGGATGTCTTTATGGCTTTTGACGAGCCGAGTGACCCCCCCTGTGACAAGCTCGGTGCAAGGCAAATCGGGCCCTTCTCTGGAGCAGGAAATGACGAGCGTGGTCAGCGATGTCCAGCCGTCGGTGGTGGAGATAACCACGACGAGCGGCCTTGGCTCTGGGGTCCTCTACAACACCAACGGTGACATTGTGACCAACGCCCACGTAGTCGGTACCGCTACCAGTTTTCTGGTGTCGCTGGCCGATGGCCAGCGTTTGCATGCATCGCTGGTAGGTACTTACCCGCCCGATGATCTAGCTGTGATCAAAGTCAGTGCTGATACTGGGTTCAAGCCGGCACACTTTGGCAATTCGGACTCCCTACGAGTCGGGGAAATCGTGCTCGCCATGGGCAGCCCAATGGGGCTCTCAAGTTCCGTGACCGAAGGCATCGTCAGCTTCAATGGCCGCACGGTTACGGAGGGCCCCGGTGTCGTGCTTACAGATCTGATTCAGACCAGTGCAGCCATTAATCCTGGCAACAGCGGGGGCGCGCTCGTCAACCTGTCCGGGCAGGTGGTCGGAATCCCGACGCTCACCGCCGCCGACAATTCCGGGTCCGGGGTGTCCGGACTCGGCTTCGCGATTGCCGCCAACACCGTGAATCGCATAGTCCCTCAGCTGATCGCATCCGGAACGGTGGCCCATGCGGGCCGCGCGGGCCTAGGGCTCAGTGGAGCCACGGCGGTGGACTCTACCGATGCCCCGATCGGAGTATCCGTGGTTGCCGTGCAGGCTGGCGGGCCTGCACAAGCCGCCGGGATCAAAGTCGGAGACCTCATCACCGCGATCGGAGCAATCAAGACTCCTAGCCTTGAGGCTCTCCTCACCGCCCTGTCTGACCTGCGGCCCGGCGCCAATGTGAGATTGACAATCACCACCTCCAGCGGCGCCAAAAGGTCGATAACTGTCAAACTCGCTGAACTCGGCAGTTCCTGAGCGCCGACGCGCTTCGCCATTGGGCCCCTGCGCGCTCGACGAAAATTGTGGCGCAGGGCTGATCGGGACCGCCGAATGCTCCCTCCAATTGGGTTGTGCCGGGATCGGCGCGGGGACTCATCAACCAGCGCCTCAGCGATTTCGGCCCCGGCACCCCTTCGTAGCCTGGTCAGGCATCCCGCTCGCCGGGCTCTGACCGAGACCAACGATGCGCGCCGCCATCTACGCCCGCTACAGCTCTGAGAACCAGCGCCCCGAGAGCATCGAGGACCAGGTTTCCGCCTGCCGGAGGCTGGCCAAAGAGCGTGGGTTCGAGATCTCGGACGAGGATGTATTCGCCGACCAGGCCCAGTCGGGGGCGCGGCGCGACTGTCAGGCGCTGGCCCACCTGCTATCGGCTGCGAAGTCCAGCCGGTTCGAGGTGATCCTGGTCGACGACCTGTCCCGGCTGGCCCGCGACGACTACCTGATGCTCTCAGTCTTGGCCGAGCTCCCCTTCGAGGGCGTTCTCGTCGTCTCGGCGGCGGACGGACTGGACAGCAACGACGAGGAGGCGGCGCTGGGCATCCAGATCCGCGGCATCTTCAACGAGCGCCAGCTCCGCGACCTCCGCAAGAAGACCCTTCGCGGCCAGATCGGCCAGAAGCAGCGCGGCTTCTCAGTCGGTGAGCGCACCTACCGGTACCGCTCCTTCCCGGTGGGCGAGATGCGCATCGACAAGCGGGGGCAGCGCCGTCCCGACGGCTATCGGATGGAGATCAACCCCGCTGAGGCCGCGGTGGTGCTGCGCATCTTCCAGCAGTATTCAGAGGGGGCATCCCTGCCCGGGATCGTCCGCTCTCTCAACGACGACCGGGTGCCAGGCCGAGTGCGGGCGACACTGGGGTGGTCACCGGCCACGGTGAGTCGGATCCTGGACAACGAGAAGTACGTCGGCCGGTGGGTGTGGAACAAGACCGAGAACCGCTGAGACCCTCGCACCGGCAGGAAGCGCCAGTTCGACAAGCCAGAATCGGAGTGGATCGTCCAGGAGAACGACGAGCTACGCATCGTCCCGGGCGACCTCTGGCAGAAGGTCAGAGAGCACCGCGAGCAGGCGCGCAGAGCCTGGCCGGGCGCTCCTGCTCGCCGGGGGTTCAGCTCCCAGCAGGGTAGCCGCCAGAAGACCTACCCCACCCACCTGCTCTCTGGGGCCATGGTGTGCGGCAGCTGTGGGGCGGCGATGGCCCAGGTCAGTGGCAAGAGCGGCGGCTACTACGGCTGCCTGGCGGCCACCAAAGGGGCCTGCGCCAACCATCTGCTGGTCCGGCGCACCCTGGCCGAGAGTGTCATCCTCGACGCGGTGCGCGAGCGCCTTGCAGACGCGGGGACGATCCGCTACGTCCTGGAGCATGTCGATTCGGAGGTCAAGAGGATGTACTCCGACGTCCCCGAGACGATCCGGCTCAAGGAGGCCGAACTCCAGGCTGACGAGCGCCGGTTGGCCAACTTCGTCGACTTCATCAGAGAGGGGCGCGGCAGCCAGGCCCTGGCCTCGGTCCTGACCGAGACCGAGCGCCGGGTGGAGACCCTTCGCGAGGAGGTCGACGGGCTTCGGCGCAGCCGCGACGCCGTCTTCCAGGCGCCTCCCATCGAGTAGATCGAGGAGCGCCTCACAAGACTCCGGCCCCTGCTGGAGCAGGCGACCGAAAGGTCCGCCCAGTTGCTGCTCCAGATCCTGGGATCGATCCGGCTGGAGCCCACCAGGGGGGACATCGGACGTCCGTACTACCTGGCCCGGACCTCGATCGACACCCTGGCCCTGCTGTATCCAATGCCTGGAGCCGAGGGCTCGGAGTCCGGTTCGGCGCTCGAGCTCGAGATGCAGGTCGGCCAGGTTGAATCGCCACCCTTCTACGAGCGTATCGCGCCCCAGGCGTGCAGCCTCCGCCAGCTTGGGCTCCACGACTCCGCGATCGGTCGGCGCCTGGGGGTGAGCGACAAGAGTGTCCTGAAGGCGATCGAGTGGCGCCTGGAACAGCGCGGTCGGGCCCGAGGTGAGGCTGGCCGCACCGGCTCCCCGAGGCGTCCATCATAGTCGTCAACCTCAGCTGGGTGCCTCCCTTGGGTGGAGGGAATTTCCGCCACCCACCAGGATCGAAGGTGAGGCGCT
>JAKBTP010000228.1 GCA_021844355.1 bacterium
TCGAGCCCCACGATGTCGCCCGACTCACTCAGGCGATCGACTGGGTGGCTGACCGTGTCGGTGTCGCAAATCGCCTTTAGAGGTGCGGGGGTGGGCCCCAGGAGGTACGCTCGTCCGGGCTCGGCCGCAACGGTCTCGCCCCGCCCATCCGGGAGGAGGTGATGCTCGCCGATGACTTCGGTGTAGGCGACGAGGTCAAGGAGGCGTTCACGCAGCTGGGGTCCGGCGACCTCGAGGTCCTGCGTCCCCTGCTTCGGGAGCGGGCCCGGGCCGAGGTTGGAGACGCAGTGCTTGCGGGCCTGGTCGCCCAGCAGGTGCTGCTCGACCTCTCCGCTCGCACCCTACTGGACTTCGCGGCTCCGGCCGACCTGGCGGCCTGGCTGGCGATTCGGGTGCCCCAGACGGCTGCCCTCTTCCTCGGAGCCGTAGCCCCCCTGGCGGCGCCCCCGGGCCCAGCCCCATCTGGTGGCCTGCGATCGGCGTGGTCCCGGGTCTGGGCGGCGGCGGTCACCCTTCCCACGCTGGCCGCGGCGACCGCCATCGCGTCGATCGGATCAGCCTCCGCCGCAGTCCTTCTGACGGCTACCATCGCCTCGTCTCCCGCCGCGCTGGGGCCAGCGCCCTCAATAGGGACCGCGCCTCCACCCTCCTCGAGCCCCATGCTGCTTCCGGTACCCACTCCGCGACCCGTTCCCACCACTAGCAGTGGGCCCACCCAGACTCCCTCGGCGTCCCCATCCATTCCCGCGACACTCACACCGATCTCGGTGTCCAGCCCCAAGCCAGCCGCCACGCCACCGGCCACGCCAACGGCCCCCACGCCAACGCCCCCCTCCCCGCCACCAACCGCGGCTCCACCGCCCTCCCCCACCCCATCGCCTGGCTGTGGTGGCCAGGACCAGGGCCCGCCGGGGTGCCCGTGCCCGGGCGGCGACGACCACGTCGACGGCGGGCCGCCTGCCTGCCACTGCCCGGTGAATGGCGACAGCTGCCACCACCACCATCACCACCATCCACCGTGCGGCCAGCCGACCGGTGGGCCGCCTACGCCTGCTCCCGACCAAAGCGCAGCTTCCCCTGGATATGCGGATCGCCCAGGCTGCTGACGAGTACCTCACCTACCTGGCAGTGGACAGGGCCAGGAGCCCGCAGACCTTGAGAGCCTACGGCCTGGATTTGCAGCGGGCCATCGAATTCTGGTCAGGGTTAAAGCGCCGGCCCGAGCAGGTCTCGGAGCTCGACCGCGACTTGGTCCGTGCCTATCAACGGCACCTGGGCGAGAGCGGCTTGGCGCTTAGCTCCCGGGCCCGCCGCCTCCAGGCTCTACGCAGCTTCCTGCGCCATTGCGAGCGGGAAGGGTGGACCGACCAGGACCTTGCCGCCCACATCGACATCCCCAGGGTGTCGGCTCCCCTCCCAAAGCCCCTCAGCACCTCCGACACGCGGCGCCTCCTGGCCTCCCTTCCCGTCGCGGCCGAGGAGCAACTGCGCGACCGGGCCCTTGTTCACTTCCTGGTCAGCTCCGGGTGCCGCATCTCCGAGGCCCTGGCCCTCGACCGCAGCGACATCAACCCCGAGGGTCGCCTGGTGGTGCGGGGGAAGGGCTCCAAGGAGCGCATGGTGGAGCTGACCCCAGCGGCCCTGGACGCCATCTCCAGTTACTTGGAGGCGCGTCACGATCGTGAGTCCGCCCTCTTCCTGAATTACGACAGGCGCTCCAAGGCTCGCGGTGGTAGGCGTCTCACCGCCGCCGGCGCCCGCCACCTGATCCGACGGCTGCGCCGGGAACTGGGGGTGGAGGGGCTGCGCTCACCCCACGTCCTGCGTCACACCACGGCCACCGAGCTCCTGACCATTACCGGCAACGTCCGCCTGGTCCAGGAGGTGCTGGGACACGCCAACCTGAACACGATGCAGGGGTACACCAAGGTGGTGGACCAGTCACGCCGGGCCGCCTACAGGGAGCTGGCGCGCCGGCTCGAGCCTTCCCTGCCGCCTACGGAGTAGCTCCACCCGCGGGCAACGGGAACTTGAAGGTGTTCAAGAACAGCTGGAAGTCGGCTCCGGTGGTGGCGGCCCCACCTTTGGCCACGATCAGGAAGGCAAGCCCCGGGGACGCCTGAAAGGCCACCGCCCCCAGGTAGCCATTGGTGGCCGCGAAGGTGACCAGCGAGGTGGTGACGCCGTAGACGACGACCGAAGAGACACCGGACGTGACGGTGCCTGACGGGGCGGCTGGTGGTAGCTGGGCCGTGCTTGCCGCCGTGGTGACGGAGATCGACTCGCCACCAGGACCGTTGAAGTCAATCGTCCCGGTGGGCAGCTGGGCGAACTGCCAGCCTGCTGGATACAGGACCGACCAGTTGTCGCTCCCGCCCGACTGGTACATCTGGAAGGAGCCCGTCGAGGTGTCCTCCGGATTCGAGGTCACCCAGCCGGTGGCGGTGTTGCCCCTGACCTCCCACCAGCCTCCCCCCGAGGAGGTCTCGGAGACGATGGGCAACGTGACCCCCTGGGCAATCACCTGGATGACCGCGGCCGTGGTGCTGGGCCCGGTCCGGAAGTTCACCCCGTCGGGAGCGATGACAGTCAACGAAGTGGGCTGGGGCGATTTGGTCGGGGTGGGCGAGGGCCGCGGAGTGGCCGCCGGGCGAGGGGCGCTGGTCCCGCACCCCGCCACCACGCCGGCCACCACCAACCCTGCCAAGGTGAGAGTGGCCCGCATGCGCATAACCTACTCGGATGGCTGCGCGGCTGCCGTGATCCGCTGGCGAAGCGCTTCGGCGGCCCTGGAGGCCGCGTCGGCGAAGTCTGGGCCGCTGGATGCCGCCGCCACCCCCCGGGATACCGAGATCAGGTAGGATCCCGGGGCCCCCGCCAGTTCCCTCACGCAGGCCTCCAGGTCACCTCCCTGGGCGCCTACCCCGGGTATCAGGAGGGGTAGGCCAGGCGCCTCCGCCCGCACCCGGCCCAGCTCCTTTGGCCAGGTGGCCCCCACCACCAGGCCGGCCGTCCCCGCCGGAGGCTCCTTGTCCCACGCCGACACGGCTCTCGCCACATGAATGTAGAGCGGATCGCCGCCTTCGACCGGTAGGTCCTGGAAGTCGGCGGCGCCGGGGTTGCTGGTCCGGCAGAGCACGAAGGCGAAGCGGTCAGGGTGGTCCAGGAAGGGGCTCAGCGCATCCCTTCCCAGGTAGGGATTCACCGTGCAGGCATCCGCTCCCAGCCCATCGAACATGGCGCGGGCATAGGCGGCGGCGGTGCTGCCGATGTCCCCGCGCTTGGCATCGACCACCACCAGGGCTCTCCGGCCCGCCGCCTGCACGACCTCTCGAAGCAGTTCCCAGCCCTCGTGCCCCATCTGCTCGAAGAAGGCCGTATTGGGCTTGAATGCCCCCGCCTGGTCCGCGGTGGCCTCGATCAGCTCGAGGCAGAATCGCCTCACCGCCTGCACACCGA
>JAKBTP010000210.1 GCA_021844355.1 bacterium
GGACCTCGTGCTGGGAGTACCGCGCCAGCTCGAAGAGGTCGGTGAGCCGGCGCAGGGAGCGGGGGCTGGCCCGCAGGCCGCGCAGGGCCCGCTCCAGGTATTCCAGGTGGGTCTCGAACTGCTGTCGGGGCAGGCCGCGCTCCCCCAGCGTTCGTTCCATGCGGGCATACGAGAGGAGCACCGCCCGCCGCGGGTCCGAGGAGGACTCCAGCTCCTCCAGCCCCGCATCCAAGGCTCCTGCCAGCTCCTCGGGAAGGCCGGGCGCCGGGGCGATGCCGGCATCACGGGCTCTCCAGCCGCTGCTCCGCCGCCTCTGCCGGATCACCAGCCCGATCACCACGAGGCCGAAGACGAGCCCAAGCAGCGCCCCCAGGAGGAGGGTGTCCGCCACCGGAACGGTGCCTCCGGGGTGGGAGCCCGGCAGCCCCTGGGCCGTAGGCCCGCCCCCGCTGACCCCCACTCGGGGATGGGCCCGCCGCTGCAGGGTGAGGGCGAGCACCAGCCACTGGGCCACGACCAGCGAGGCAGCCAGCAGCACCAGGCGGGCCTTCATCCCTCGGCTGAGCTTGGCCACCGGTGCCCCCGGGCGCCCGACCTCGCGGAAACGGCGCCAGGGGATGAGGAACAGGGTGAGGACGATGGCGAGGTCGACGGCGGCGAAGAAGACGGTCAGGACCACAACTCCCACCGCGCTCACCGCCGCGGTCTCCACCCCGGAGGGACGGGCCGGGTGAGCCGCCAGAAGGGGGCGGGAGAAGGCGGCGTGGGTCGCGACCGCCGCCAGGACCAGGAGGGTGAGGGCGCAGACCGCCGCGAGCACCGCCACCGTTCGATCGGGCCGGAGGAGCCCAGGGTCCTCCTTTGGCGCCGCGCTCAACTGCAGCTCATCTCCACGCGGGCACGGTACCACCAGGCGGCGGTACCGCTAACTGGAAGCCGTCAGGCGAAGGAGCGACGGAGCGTGGGAGTCCTCGCAGGCTGGGAGAGGGATCGGGGAGTTGCTGTCCAGGAGAGGAGCCCCGAATGAGAGCTCGAGCACGACCTGCACCGCCGAGCGGGGCCCGCACCAGTTGGTCCAGCTCCAGGTGGCGGAAGGTCCGCCGCTGGACCCGTTGAGCACGCCCGAGATCTGGTGCGACTGCAGGTTGCCGTCCACCGCCAGGGGCCGGAGCGAGCTTGCCAGGTAGAGGCCGAGGCGCACCTCGGCGACAAACCGGCAGGGCTTGGCTACCTGACCGGTGGGATATGCGCAGTAGTCCCATCCACCTTTCCCTGTCCTTCCGGCGCTGGAGCCCCACCCCAGCTGGCTCGACGGGCACTCCCCAAGGATCGCAGGAGGGCTGGGCAGTGGTCCAGGCACCCGCGCCCCCTCCAGCTCCGCCCTCCAGCGCACGCCCCTGGCGGCCACCACGTGAATCCGCAGGCGCCCTTGGGCGGGCTTGGTAGTCCTGCTCGCTCCATCCGATCCCTGGCACGGATGGCGCCGGGAGCTGGCCGGGACCGACCAGGCCGCCGTGTTCCCCACCTCGACGGCGAGCAGCCAGCCAACCTCCGCCGGGCCGTTTCCCTGGGGGAGACGGAATGGGGTGACCTTGGCACGGCAGGAGTTGGTGAGAAACACCCCCTACTCGTATCCGGCCGGAACCGTGCCGAGGTAGGTGCGGCCGGCCCCACCCGACTTGGAGCCCGCCAGCCGGTACCCGAAGTCCGAGAGGAACCCGCTGCTCGCCCGACCGCTGGCGGGGGCGCGGGTGGGAGCGCAGCACCGATCGAAGGTCCGTGGGCGGCTCCCTGTACTCCTCGGCAAACGACCGTCCGGCTCCGATGTCAGCAGCACCTGGGCCACCTCTTCCATCAGCAGGTCGAGGTAGTAGAAGAGGGCCAGCGCGGTGCGCTGGCCGGGCCAAAGGCGGCGCAGGGCCCGGCGAAGGTCGTGGCTCTCGGCCACCTGGCCCATGCCGTCCGCCGAGACCAGGCTTTCGTTGAGCCCTGTCTATCGCCAGAATCGCAGCCGCGTCTGGGACCGGCTGGCATTCCGGACGATGGTGAGGAACCAGGGGCGGGTATCCGCGGTCTCTCCTGGGAACCGGGGGATCGCCCTCAGCGCGTTGAGACAGGAGTCCTGGACAGCGTCCTGAGCTGCCTCGGGACGGCGGAGCGTCGTCAGCGCGGGGCGGTAGCCGGGATCCAGTCGTGGCTCCAGAAGCCGGGCCACGGCCTCGCGGTCGCCACCCCAGGCGGCCTGCAGGTCGTCCAGTACCGGTCCATCCCTCACCCAGTCCACACCGTAGAGGACGCTTGTGGCGAAGCCTCAATTGCAGGCGGCCACCGCCCAGTTCCGCACCCCCGGACCGATATGCCCCCCTCTACGGCACCAGCTCAAGCGCGGCCGCGAATCCCGATGCCCTTCGGCACTGGCACCGCACCTTCCCGCGGCGTTTCCTCGGGAGGATGGGTGGCCTCTCGGGCTACCTGCCGCCAGGCCATGACGGCCGCCGCCCCGAGGACCAGCGGGGTCGCCTTGATCGGAAGGTAGAGGTGCGGACTCAGGTCCAGCAGAGCGGCGAGATTCAGAGCCAACATCCAAGGCGCCAGCCCCGTGAGGGGGCGGCCCTGGGCGCGCAGCGCCAGAGCAGACCAAACCGCGGCGGGCGCCAGCAGCAGCAACCCCTGGGTGAGGTCGTGCGGAGCGATCAACAAAGAGAGGCAGAGCGACGATGTGAGGGCCCACCACCAATCGGCCTCCGACCGGGGCGGCCGGTGCGCCCAGGCGAACGCCTGCAGGGCCAGGCCCAGAGGAATCATCAGGAGACCCAGGGTGGAGGCCAATGAGCCAGGCCCAAAAAGCCGCCAGAAGAACCCCAGGGCGGTCACATCGTTGGTGGGTGGGAAGCGCTGGACGAGGGTGTAGGTCTCCAGGTGGATCGCCTGGCGGAGTCCGGCCACACCGAGGTCGAGGAAAGTGCCGAGTCCGAGCGCCAGGAGTGCCAGAGCGAACACCTGGACACGGCGGTTGCGCCAGCGCGACAGGGCCGGCACCACAAGGCCCAAGAACAGGTCCGGCTTCAGGGCCAGGAAGAGCGCGGAGGTCGCCGCCCGCGGGACCCAGCGTCGGGCCCGAGCCAGGGTGGCTGCCGACATCGCCAGGGCCGCGCCGAGCGGCCATAGGAGGTCGAACTGGCCCTGCCCCAAGGCGATGTATGTCGGGTAGCTGGCGAGCGCCCCCAGGGCGACGAGCCAGATGTCCGGAATGTCGGGGTGCTGGCGGAGGATCCACCAGAGCCCTCCTGCGCACCCCGCCAGGGCCACCGCGTCCCAGCACCAGAAAGCGTATCGGAGAGGGAGGTAGCTGAAGGGAAGGATGGCCCAGGCCGCTATCGGTGGGTTCACGAACGGGATCGCGAGGCTTCCTCCCCGGCCCTTGACCGCGGCCTCGAGCGCGTACTGGGTGGGCAGCGAGTAGAGGTCTCGGGTCAGGGGAAAGCCGAAATGCACCAACCCCCGAGCCGCGAAGTAGAAGGCGCTGAAGTCGTTCGGCCACTGCTGTTGCCAACCTGTGGCCACGGCGGTGACCCAGGCCAGGAGCAGCAGGACGAGTAGCAAGGCGACCTGACGAGACCGCCGGGTGGTCCATGCGCCGGACCTCCGGTTCACGGCCTGCGAGGTTGCAATCGGGCGGGCTCGCGAGCCGGGCGGCGCAGGCGCCCCGCTCTCAGCATCGACCACTGCTCCAGATCTGACCAAGGCGCACCTTGAGGAGCCGTGCTGCCCGGGTGGGCGAAGCAGGTATCGAACCTGCGACCTCCTCGTTGTAAGCGAGGCGCTCTACCACTGAGCTATTCGCCCGGGAGGCCCAGGCTAGCGCACCGGCCCACCGGGACGGCGACCGGAGTCGAGGCGGTCCAGTTCGACCGGGTGCAGAAGATACACGTCCTGCACCACAAGGACCTTCTCCAGAAGCGAGGTCGGGGAGTCAAGGGGCACGACCGGCACCCCCATCGCCTGGAGCCGGACCCGAAGTCTGGGCGGCACCGTCTCCTCTCCCCTCAGATTGAGCTCCTCCAGGAGTTCCAGGGCCGAGTCCAGCTCGGCCAGTCGACTCCGCCTTCCGGTCCGGGCGGCTCTGGACTCCTCCTCCTGGCTCACAGTAGCTGCCCTCCGGTGGCCGGGGAGCCCCGGTGCGGTCCGTGACCGGCAGGCGGTCTTGACCAGGGTCGCGGCACGACGGCGGTCACTTTACTCTGCCCGGTTCCGGTCTCAGGCCGGAGCCGTCAGCTCTCTCGGAGCCGGCACTTCCAGAGCTGAGGGATCGGCCCACTCGGGACGCAGGCCCAGGGCGTTGGCCACGAAGGGAGCCACCACCTCCGCCAGCGCCCGGGGGCTGCAGTCGGCCGTGGCCCCCTCCTCCTTCAGGGAGCTTGCCGTCCGTCCCTCGATGCCACAGGGCACGATCCGGGCGAACGCACTGAGGTCGGTGCTGCCGTTCAGGGCGAAGCCGTGGTAGGTCACCTTGCGCGCGCTGAGCCGGACCCCGATCGCCGCCAGCTTCCCCGACCCTGCCCAGACCCCGGTGTACGGCGGGTCGCGGTACGCCTCCACGCCGAGGAGCTGGCAGCTGTCGATGAGCGCGCCCTCGAGGCGGCGCAGGTACTCCACGGCGTCAAGCCCCAGCTCCTCCAGGTTGACGATCGGGTACCCGACCAGCTGCCCGGGACCGTGGTAGGTGACCGAGCCACCCCGGTCCACCTCGAAATACTCGGCCCCAGCCTCCCGCAGCCCCTCCTCCCCGACGAGGAGGTGATCTGGGCTGCCGCCCTTCCCCATGGTGTAGACGGGGGGATGCTCCAGGAGGAGGAGGACGTCATGGGCTAGCTCGCCGCTGGCGCGGGTGGCAGCGAGCCGCCGCTGCCACTCCCAGGTCGGCCCGTAGGGGAGGGTTCCGCACCAGGCCACCTTCAGCGGAGGCCGCCAGATCCCGGCCATCCCGGCTAGCCCACGGCCTTCGCCTGGGCCTGCTCGTGGGCGTGGTACGAGCTCCGCACCAGAGGTCCCGACTCCACATGGTCAAACCCGAGGCTCATCCCGTACTCCCGGAGCTCCAGGAACTCCTCGGGCCGCCAGAAGCGGTCGCAGCGGATGTGCTTCAGAGAGGGCCGTAGGTACTGGCCGATGGTGACCAGCCGCACCCGGTGGTCCCGCAGATCGCGCAGGACCTCCTTGACCTCCTCAATGGACTCTCCGAGCCCAACCATGAGGCCGGACTTCACCCGTCCCTCGGGCGCCAACTCGGCCGCCGCAGCCAGAACTCCGAGCGACCTCTGATAGGCGGACTTCGGGCGCACCCTGGGGAACAGCCGGGGCACCGTCTCGATGTTGTGGTTGAAGACCTCCGGCCCCGCCTTGAGCACCGTCGCGATGCTCTCCCGGCTGCCTTGGAAGTCGGGGGTCAGCACTTCGACGGCGCAACCCGGGCTGAGCTCCTTAACCTGCCGGATGGTGGCGGCGAAGATCCCCGCACCGCCATCGGGCAGGTCGTCCCGGTCCACCGAGGTGATGACCGCGTGGGTGATACCCATCTCCCGGACCGCCTCCGCCACCCTCCTGGGCTCGTCGGTGTCCAGCCCCTCGGGACGGCCGGAGCGGACCGCGCAGAAGGCGCAGGCGCGGGTGCAGATGTCCCCCAGGATGATGAAGGTGGCGGTGCCGTGGCTCCAGCACTCCCCGAGGTTGGGGCAGCGCGCCTCCTCACAGACCGTGTGCAGCCGCTGGCCCCGCATTAGGCGATCAAGCTGGGTGTAGCGGCCGCCCACCGGCATCTTGACGGTGAGCCAGGGGGGGCGCCGGTCCACCCCTTCAGGCAACAGCTGCTGCCACATGGGACGGCCGTCTCCCACCGGACCGCGTCCCGGGATGACGTTGGGCCTGCGGTCGGGGATCAGTGGCAGCGGGACGCGGGGCGGGGCGGGGCTGTCAGCCACATCCCCATCCTAGCCGCTGGAGCGAGGCCCATCCGCTAATACAGGGGGGTCTCCGGCCCCACCGACTCCAACCAGCTCTTGACCGCCCCCAGCAGGCGGGCCGCGGCCGAGCCGTCGTTGATCCGGTGGTCGAAGCTCAGGGTGAGGTTCATGATCGGGCGGATGGCGATGGCGTCACCGACCACCACCGGCCGGGGCACCACGGCGTCCATCACCAGGATCCCTGCCTGGGGTTGGTTGATGATGGCCTGGGAGAGCACCGTTCCCAGCGCCCCGGCGTTGTTCAGCGTGAACGTGCCGCCCTCCACGTCCTCGAGCCGGGCGGTCCCCGCCCGGGCCCGGGCGATCAGCTCCGAGGCGGCCCGGGCCAGCCCGGCGATGCTGTAGCGGTCCGCATTCTTCACCACGGGGACGATCAGCCCGTCGGGCACGCTCACGGCCAGCCCCAGGTTCACCTCCCGGTGGACCACGATCGCCTCCTCCTCGAAGCTGGCGTTCATGGTGGGCACCGCGCGGAGGGCCAGGCAGGTGGCCTGCATGGCGAAGGGCAGGTAGCTCAGCTCCACCCCGGTGGTGGCCCGGAACTGCTCGCGCTGAGCGTCCCGGGCGCGCCGAACACCGCTCATGTCGACCTCCACCATGGTCCAGGCGTGGGGTGAGGTGTGCCGGCTGCGCACCATGTGCTCGGCGATCGACCGGCGCATGGGGCTGAGGGTGATCCGCTCCCCCGGGGCGGCGACGGCCGGAGACGGGGCCCCGGAGAGCCGGGGAGCGGTGGGCGCGGCTGCCGCCGGCGTCCCCTCCAGGTAGAGGAGGACGTCGCGCTTGGTGATCCGTCCCTCGAACCCGGTGCCCCTGACCTGGGAGAGGTCGACCCCCTTCTCGTCCGCCAGCTGGCGCACCGCCGGGCTGATGAACCCCAGCCCCTTAGGCGACGGCGCGCCCTCCGCCGGCGTCCGAGGCTCAGCTGCGGCCACCTCAGGCGGCGCCCCAGGCGCGGGCTCCTCATCCGAGGCCACCGCCGGCACCGAGGGAGACACCACCGGCATGGGCTCGGAGTCGTCGGGGGGCGGCTGCTCCTCCTCGGGGGAATCCAGGGTGCATATCGGCTGACCCACGGAGAGTCGCTCGCCCTCCGGCGCCAGGATCTCGACAACCGTCCCCGCCGCCGGGGAGGGCACCTCAGCGGTCACCTTGTCGGTCACCACCTCCACCAGAGAGTCGAACTTCTCCACCTGCTGGCCCGGGTGCACCAGCCAGGAACCGATGGTCCCCTCGGTGACCGACTCCCCCAGCTGCGGCATCGTGACCGTGATCGCCATGGGCTTTTTTCCTTCTTGGGCTCAGTAGGCGGCCAGCTGCCGGAGCTTGGCCTCGATCTTCTCCGGGCCAAGGCAGTAGACCTCGGCGAGTGGCTCGGCGAAGGGGATGGCGGGAACCTCGGGGCCCCCGAGGCGCATCACCGGCGCGTCCAGCTGCTGGAAGCACTCCTCAGCGACGATGGCGGCCACCTCGGCTCCCACGCCGACTGCGAGGTTGGCCTCGTGGCACACCAGAACCTTGCCGGTCTTGCGGGCGGTGGCGATGATCGCCTCCCGGTCCAGGGGCCGGACCGTTCGGAGGTCCAGCACCTCCACCTCGATCCCATCGTGGCCCATCCGCTCGGCAGCCGTCAGCGCCTCATGCACCGTCGCGCCGTAGGTGATGCAGCTGAGATCGGCGCCCTCACGCGCCACCCGGCTCTTCCCGATCGGCACCAGGTGCTCCCCGTCGGGAACCTCCTCGCGCAGCGAGCGATAGAGGGCCTTGTGCTCGAAGAAGCAGACCGGATCTGGGTCCCGGATGGCCGAGAGCAGAAGGCCCTTGGCGTCCGCGGGTGTCGAGGGGATCACCACCTTGAGACCGGGAACGTGGGCGAACAGCGCCTCCAGGCTCTGAGAGTGGTACAGCGCCCCGTGGACGTGGACCCCTCCCCCACTGGGGGCGCGGATCACCATGGGGCAGCTCCAGTCGCCATTGGAGCGGTAGCGGATCTTGGCGGCCTCGTTGATGATCTGGTCCATGGCGGGAGGGATGAAGTCCAGGAACTGGATCTCGGCCACCGGGCGGAGCCCGGCCAGGGCGCACCCGATCGAGACCCCCACGATTGCCGCCTCGGCGAGGGGGGTGTCGATCACCCGCTCCTCACCGAACTCCTGGAACAGCCCCGCGGTGGCACCGAACACCCCTCCCTTGGCCCCCACGTCCTCCCCCATGACCAGCACCCGGTCGTCCCGGCGCATCTCCTCCTCGAGGGCGCCCCGGATCGCCTCCACATAGGTCATCTGAGCCACCGTCAGCCCTCCTGGTAGACGTGCCTGAGAGCGGTGGCGGGGTCAGGGGGTGCCGCGGCGTCCGCCTCCGCCTGGGCCGCCTCGATCACCCGCTGGCAGTCCTTGCGGATGGTGTCGGCGTCCCCCTCCGAGAGGACGCCGATCTCCTCAAGCTGGCGGCGGAACCGCTCCAGCGGGTCGCGCTCGCGCATCTGGGCGAGGTCGTCTGGGGAACGGTAGCGGCGCTGGTCGTCGTCGCTGCTGTGGGACTGGAGGCGCATGCACACGGCCTCCAGGAGGGTCGGCCCCTCCCCGCGCCGGGCGCGGTCCACCGCCTCCCGCGCGGCGGCGTACACCGCGAGACAGTCGCCCCCGTCCACCGTGGCCGCGGGCATTCCGTACCCGGGCCCCCGGTCGGCGACATGAGCCACGGCCATCTGCAGCGACTGGGGGACACTGATGGCGTATGAGTTGTTCTCCACGAGGAAGACGACGGGCAGCCGGTGGACGGCCGCCCAGTTGAGCCCCTCGTGCCAGTCCCCCTCGCTGGTCCCCCCCTCCCCCACCGAGGTGACCACCACCTTGTCCTCGCCCCGGTACTTGAACGCGGTGGCCACCCCCACGGCGTGCAGGATCTGGGTGGCGACCGGGCTCCCGGTGGTGACGATGTTGTGTGCCCGGCTGCCGTAGTGCCCGGGCATCTGCCGGGCGCCACTGTTGGGGTCCTGGGCGCGGCCCAGAGAGGCCATGAGGTGGTCTTTCGGCTCCATCCCCATCACCATGACCAGGGTCAGGTCGCGGTAATAGGGGACCAGCCAGTCGTGCCCTCGCCGGAGGGCGTACCCCACCCCGACCTGGGCGGCCTCGTGCCCCTGTCCGGAGATGGCGAACGGGGCCCGGCCCTGGCGGTTGAGCACCAGTATCCGCTCGTCCAGCAGCCGGCCCAGCACCATGTCGCGGTACATGGAGCGGAGCTGGTCCTGGGTAAGGTCAGCTGCGATCGCGGGCGCCGACTCGGATACCGCCATGGCCTTAGCGCCTCCTGTGGAGCCTTGTCCCCGGCGCCATCCTAGCGCGCCACCGATCCTCCCCGGCACCCCCCCGCCTCCTTCCTCAGGTGGCCAGCGAACGCCGGATGCCGACCAGGCTGCCGAACGAGCCCAGGACCGCGCCGCCCAGTATGAGCCCGAGCGAGATCAGCACCGCCAGCCTCACCCCCACGCCGAGCGCCAGCGATCCTCCGGAGCCGAAGGCCACCCCCACCCCGAGGAGGACTCCCGAGGCGAGGAGGGCGGAGATCACCCCCAGGATCATGCCCTCCAGGATGAACGGCCAGCGAACGAACCAGTCGGTGGCCCCCACCAGCTTCATGATCTCGATCTCCTGCCGGCGGACGAAGGCCGCGGTGCGGACGGAGATGGTGATGATCACCAGCGCCACCGCGCCCACCACCGCCACCAGGATGGCGCCTCCCAGCTGGGCGGCAAGGATGTAGTGCTCAACCCGGGGGATGACATCCTTGTTGTAGTCGGTCTGGTGGGGGCCGGGGAAGAGCAGGTCCGAGGTCGACACCTGGTTGTTGATGGCGGTGACCGCGGCGATGTTCTTCAGGTGGAGGTTGATGCTGGCCGGCAGTGGGTTGCCGCCGCCACTGGTCTCCAGGACGTGCAGCGCCCCGCCCAGTCCCAGGGTGGAGGAGGCCTGGGCGGCGGCCTGATCCTTGTTCTCGAAGCTGGCCGCCTGGACGTTGGGCTCGCTGGCCAGAGTGTGCTCCAGGTTGAGGGCCGAGGCGAAGGAGATGTGGTCGGCCATGAACACCTTGAGCACGCTGGCCTGGGACTCCTCCTGCTGGAGGACCTTGTCCAGGGCGAACACCACCCCCACCGCGGCCCCGGCACCCAGGAGCGTCAGGGTCACGGTGAGGAGGGAGGCGAAGGCGATCCCGCGGTTGCGGACGATGTTCTGGAGCGCGACCCGGACCACGAAACGGAGAGCGGGGATGGGGTTCAAAGGTTGGCCTCCCCATCCTTCAGGTACTGGCCCTCCTGCTCGTCCCGGATGAGCCCTCCCCCCTCCATCGCCAGCACTCGGCGCCGGCATAGGTCCACCACCTCGCGGTTGTGAGTGGCCATGACCACCGTGGCTCCCCGGTGGTTGATCTGCAGCAGGAGCTGGACGATCCCCCACCCGGCGTCCGGGTCCAGGTTGCCGGTGGGCTCGTCCGCCAGGAAGATCCTCGGGCGGTGGACCAGCGCCCGGGCGATCGCCACCCGTTGCTGCTCCCCCCCGGAGAGCTCGGTGGGAAAGGTGTTGAGCTTGTCCTCCAGCCCCACGATGTACAGCGCCTCCCCCACCTTCTCCTTCAGGTGGCTGCGGCCGGGGTCCGTGACCTGGATGGCGAAGGCCACGTTCTGGGCCACGGTGAGGGTGGGCAGGAGCTTGAAGTCCTGGAAGACGATCCCCATCTTGCGCCGCAGCCGGGGGAGGTGGCGGCGACGGAGGCGGGCCAGGTCCTGGCCCTCCACCAGCACGTGGCCCTTGGTGGCGGTCTCCTCACGGATCAGAAGACGGATGATGGTCGACTTCCCGGCACCACTCGCTCCCACCACGAACACGAAGTCCCGGGGCGGGATGGTGAAGGAGACGTCCCGGATGGCGGTGGCCCCGTTGGGGTAGGTCTTGCTGACGTTCTGGAAGACGATGATGGGCGGCTCGTGGCGGGCCGGCCGGGTGGTCTCCGCGACCTGGGGCCTCGGCGGTGCGGGGCTGGTGGAGATCGACATCTTGGGGTGCTGTGGTCCTCGTGCCAGCCCGGCTGGCGCTCGACGGGCGGACCCCCAAACGAGGGAGATTGACGTAGCCCTGAGCCGTTCTTGCTTTGGGCGAGTATAGCCCGCCGGTGTCAGACCTGCCCTGGGGCTCACGCGGCCCCTTTGGTCAGGCCCCCTGGCCCCGCTCCCTGCGCTCGGCCTCCTGCCGCAGGTAGGCCTCGATGAAGGGGTCCAGCTGCCCCTCTTCGAGCACCGCCTGGACGTTGCCCACCTCGTGTCCGGTGCGGAGGTCCTTGACCAGCGTGTAGGGCTGCAGGACGTAGGAGCGGATCTGGTTCCCCCACTCCGGCGAGATGAGGTCGCCCTTGAGGTCCGCGAGATGCTCCGCCCGCTGGGCCCTCTGATAGTCGGCCAGCCGGGAGCGGAGCACCCGCCAAGCGGTGGCCCGGTTCTGCTGCTGGGAGCGCTCGTTCTGGCAGGTGACCACGATGCCGGTCGGGAGGTGGGTGATCCTGACCGCCGAGGAGGTCTTGTTGACATGCTGCCCGCCGGCTCCCGAGCTCCGGTACACGTCCACCCGGACGTCCTTCTCATCGATCTCGACCTCGACATCGTCCGGGATCTCGGGGTACACCTCCACCAGGGCGAAGGCGGTGTGACGCCGATGCTGGGAGTCAAAGGGGGAGATCCGGACCAGCCGATGTACCCCCTTCTCGGCCCTCAGGAGACCGTATGAGTTCTTCCCTTCGAACCGGACCGTGGCGCTCTTGATCCCGGCCTCCTCCCCCTCTGACTGGTCCAGAGGTTCTGCCTTGAGCCTCCTGCCTTCCGCCCAGCGGAGGTACATCCGCAAGAGCATCTCGGCCCAGTCCTGAGCGTCCGTCCCCCCTGCTCCGGCGTGGACGCTGAGCAAGGCTGGGTAGTCCGAGTACGGGTCCTGGAAGAGGAGCTCCAGCTCGCGCTGGTCGAGGTCAGATCGAAGGGTGGACAACTCCTCCTCGACCTGCTCAGTCATGGACTCGTCGTCTTGAACCAGCTCCGCGAGGGTCACGGCATCACGGGCCCGCACCTCCAAGCGGTCCAAGTCTGCGAGCTCCCCCTGGAGGCGGCTCAGTTTCTGGGCGGCCACCTGGGCTTCTGCCGGGTCATCCCATGCCCCGTCCGCTCCCAGCTCGGCCTCGATCTCCCTGGCCCGGGCATCCTTGCCAGCAAAGTCAAAGGTGCTCCTTGAGCTGCAGGGCGCGCTGATACAGCGAAAGTGCCAAATCGCCCAGATCGCTCATGCCCCAACTCTACCAAGTGCCCTGGGCTCGGGCGGGGTGCTCGCGGCCACGAGGACCCACAGACCCGCAGACCGTACGTTCCGCGACTCCGGGCGCGCGGTGACCGACTTGTCACCCCGCAGGCGCGTGGCCCGCCTCAGACTATCGATGATGGTGCAGATCCTCTCGGCCGGGGTCCCCCGCGGCAAAACGTGTCTCCCGTCGATCCGCTGAGGCCCTGGGGGCGCTCGGACTTGCACACAGCAGGTCCGTCCGCGGTCAGTCAAGGGCACCGTGCGCTGATTGGCCTGCTCAGTGTGGTCGTCTTCGCCGCTGGCGAAGGCTGGGTCGCCCTGGCCTCACCACCAACCTGGCTCGCCATCTGGTTCCCAGTGCCCGCGGCCCTGGTTGCGGCCGACGCGCTCCTTCCCAGGCCTATCCTCGCACAGGCCAGACCTCTACCGGTTCAGCCGGCATTAGAAAACGCCGCCGCCGCCGTCATCGTCGCTGCCTCCCTCGCGATCGGGGTGAGCGCGGTCGGCCAGATCCCGGCCACATGGGACCAGCCGCTCACTCTGACCTGTGCGGCGCGGGATCTGATGCACGGCAGGGTCCCCTACCTCACCTATGAACCGCAATGTGAAGCCTCACTCAATTTCCACGGCACCGCCAGCACCCCTATTGCTACTGGCCCCTTCCAGCACGACGCTCACTACCCGTCAGCCACAGCCGTGGCCACGCAAATGCGCGCCGACCAACAGTCAGGGACGCATTCGGGTTTCCCAGCCTTTGGCTATCCCCCGCTCGCCGCCCTTCTGGTCCTCCCAGTGGCCTACTCCTCTTGGGCCGAAATCGACCTGTGGGTATGCCTTCTGACCATCCTCGCCCTCGGCCTCATGTTCATTCGGCAGCCTGATCTCCCCCCTCTGCTAATCGCCTGGCAGTGCGCTGGTCTCGCCTCCCTGTGGTATGCCTTCGGCTGGAACCCTGAGGAGATTGCCTACCTTCTCCTTGCCATCGCCTTCGCCCGACTCCGCTGGCCCCGCGTCAGCGCCGTGGCGCTTGCCCTGGCCCTGCTCTCCAACCCCATTTCATGGGTAGTCGCTCCCGTCTACCTCGCAATCATCTCCCATCAGCCCAATTTCCAGACGCGCCTGCGCTGGCTCGCGGCAGCGCTGATGGCGACACTCCTGCCATGGTTGCTCTGGGATCCCGCCCTCCCACACCAACTGTGGACCTTCGTCACCCTTCCCGAATTCCCCCTCGGCGCGACCGTCGCCACCCTGTTCGCCATCCACTCGCAGTGGCATCCTGTCTTTCTTCTCCTCTTCATCTTGGTCATAGTCGGCTGCGCCGTCACCGCCCTTCGGCGGCCAAGCCTCGGATGGGCTATGGTGCCGATAGCCTTCCTCTCTTTCCTCGTCAGCTGGCATGCGCCCGTTTACTATTACTTGGCGGTTCTCTGGCTCACTCCGGCTGTAGCCTTGGGCCTGCACGCGCCGGCGCCATCGTTCACCCCATCGCCCACGGCCGCACCCCATGGCCCAAGACTGTAGCCCCAAGCCCCCTGTCGCCCCTGCTGACGTGCCGGGGCGCTCATCCCTACCCGAGGCGGCGACTCATCTGCGCAACGCCCCCTACCGAGGGCGACTGAGCGTCCCCCCCGACCGCAGTTCGCGTCGCCGCACACAAACGGCGTTATGGTCCCAACCCCGGGCGCTGGTCCGCACCGCCGCGGGTCCTGCCGTCACATTGCACGCGCCCACGCCCCCAACGGTCACTAGAAGGCCAAGGAACGCAAAGCTTGGATCATCACCACACGCCCGCCAGGCCGACCGCATTCCTTGAGCCCTTGCTCTTGGGGGCAGTCGCGATCTACATGATCGCAGTGATTGTCCAATCGTCCACTGCCGCGCTCTTCCCGCTTCTCTCTTCTGACACGCGCCACTTGATCTCCGCGGGCCTTCGCGAGCGGCAGTGTCTCACACTCCAGTTGCACTCTGCACTGCCGCCCAGGGTGTCGGTCTACTTTGGCAGTCAGGAAAGTGGTCTCACGCAAATGCTCCTCGAACTCAACAACAACTGGGCACACCCGGTCTCATCGGTCACCTCGGCGCACTGGGAAGTCACGGTGGTACGATCCCCTACCCACCAGGTGTGCGATCGCGTTGCACTGCGAGTGGCCCCCACATCGTGACACCATTCGTGCTGGTCACCCTCGTGACCCTTTCCGTCGTGGGCCTTGCCCCCATGTTCCTCATCGTTGGCCGTCGTCTGACCGCAGTCGCCCTCGCACCCCTGGGCGGGGCCCTTCTGGCGGCCTGGGCAGCCGAGGGTGAGTTGCTCATCGGTGGCACATTTCCGCTCTGGTTCGTAGGTTTGGGCATTGCCTCGAACGCGGTGTGCGCCGCCTACGTTCTAGGCGCGAGGCGCTCCTCCCCGCTTAAACCCGGCCAGATTCGCTTAGTCCCGGAGAGGCGCTGGGTCTCGAAGCGCACCTCTCCGCCGTCGCGTTCGCATCGTCCGTATGCCTTCAAGGTGCTCCCTTCACTCTGTCTCGCCGCCGCCTGCGGAGCTCCGCTTGCTCTCCTCAGCGCCAAGTACGTTACCCATGACGCCAACGCCATCTGGATTTTTCACGCCACCTGGATACTGGCGGGACATCGACAGTACCGAGCAAACCTTCTCAACCCCGCCTACTCCTTCAGCAACCCCTCGTATCCGCCGCTTGTTTCGGCGGCCATCGCCACCTCGGGCCTCCTCAGGTTCGCGCTCAGCGCGCCCGCCGCGGCGGCACTGGTGGCCGTCCTCAATTCGTGCGCGCTATTTGTCGCAGCCAGCGGCCTAGTGCACGTCCGCAGCGCACACCGTGGCATCCAAGGTGCCGTCGCCGTCCTTGTCGCAGGCGGGCTGTGCCTCCAGGGCTTCACCTTGGACGCACCCTACTCACTGGGGGGGGATGCCGACTTGTTATGGGCCGCGTGCGCAACGGCGGCTCTCATGTACGGACTGGTGTTGCCTTGCCGTCGCGACTACTTTGCTACGGCCACGCTGTGCTGCCTCATCGCCAGTTTCACCAAGACCGAAGGACTGGTCACCGCGCTGATGGTGGCTGCGCTAATGGCTCTTCGATATCTCCGGGTCTTTTCATCGTGCGCCGCCGGGCCACTTTGGGACCGCATGCGCCGAAGCCTACGGGCACGGGCGCGCTCTCAACCAGCCCATTGGGGCGCTGTGAGCGGCAGAGTGGCGATCGGTGGGCTCGTCGCCTTGGGGAGCGGGGCAGTGTGGTTCTTAGGTTTGCATGCTATGCATGTTGAGAATCGCTTTTTCTCCGCGTCCACCTTGCGGGAGTCGAGTGGCCTAAGGCTTCACTTTATCGGTATAGCGCTGCTTCCCTATCTGCCGTTGCTTGGGCTCGCGATGAGCGTCGAGGAGGTTGGCGGGGTGCGATGGCGCCATGCGCGGCAGGCCGCGGGGCTCGGCTCCCCGTGGCTTCTATGGGCTGTCACGACGGGGTATCTCGGTGCACTGGTGTTCACCTATGCTGTGGGAAGTCTGGGCATTAGAGGTTGGCTGGCCGCCTCGTTGCCCCGAACAATGGTCTTCACGCAGCTGGCACTGTTTTCCGAGATGGGTACATGGTGCATCCTTGGGAGCGGTTCAGCTGCCGACGGCCTGCGGCGGGTGTGGCCGACCGCTCTACGTAGGCCAGGCCTACGGGCGGTTCGAAGCAAGGGCCGCAATCGGGCTGGACCAGGGGCGTGAGTCACTTCAACTGCCGGCGCTCGGTACCCAGTAGACCACGGCCCCCTTCTCGATCGACGTCCTCCAGCTCAAGGTGCTGAGGTCGGTCATCAGGGGCGGAGGCGTTCCCCTGGTGGCCACCACCGCCACCACCCCGTGCGAGTGACAGAAGGCGAGCAGGCTCGCGCCAAAGTGCTTGCCCGGTGCGAGCGTCCCGTACAGCTCGCGCACCAACCGCAGCTTGGCCAGGGACTTCGGGACAAAGCTCAGGTATCCGCCTGCCATGTTAAAGTACATCTGGTCGGTGGCCTGCCAAATCATGGACTGGCCCGCCGCGCCGTACGGCAGCACCACGAGCGTCTCATGGGCCCGGAACTCCTGGCGAATGTTCTGCGGCCGGAGCAGCGGGGGAGTGACTACCTTGGTGGCGGGCCAGGAGGCCGGCCACCACGAAAGCACCATAATGGCCGCGATCAGTGATGCGGCAAGGGCTCGGCCCCGCGATAGGCGGGCTAGGATGATGGCCGCGGTGACCGCCGCCATGAGGTCGAAGTACATGGCCAAGCGCACCGGCAGGATCTGTTTCAGGAGCGGCAGCTTGCTCAGCAGGATCCAGGGAAGGTGCCCGCCGACCAGGCCCCCAACGTGGAGCTTGGGCCCCAGTTCGGCCACCAGGCAGGCAAGCGCAGCGAGGGCCAGAACCCTGGTCCACCTGTCGCGTCGGCTGCGCCATACCCACCATGTCAAGAGCCCCAGGAGCGGGAGCCCCACGAAAGCTCCGTTCTCCGCCAGGTTGCCAGTGAATCGGCTTGTCACGGGCAGGCTCGCGGCGCTGCCGAGCGTCGTGATGGGGGTCGGAAACACGAAGTTGAGGACATCTGCGGAGTAGACCACGGGGGAATGAAGTGATCCCGGGGCTGCGCCCATTCCAATGATCAAGTAGTACAGGAACGGCAGGGTCAGAACCAGGGAACCAGCGTAGGCGGACGATCCCCATCGCAGCAGTGAGTACAAGTGGCCACGCTGATCGGGCACCAGCATCCAAGTGAGGAGCGCCAGCAGGGCCGCCATCAGCGTGAAGGTGAGATACACCTCAACGGACACTCCCAGCAGGAGTGCCAAAGCCAGCGCGGAAAGTCCGGCGTAGGTGTACCCGCCCATTGCGCCCCGCCAGCGGCGCACCGCCAGCCACATCAGCAGCGGCACCGGGAAGATGAACGTGAGGTGCAAGTGGCCAAGCAGCTGACCGGTCTCGTAAGGTCCGTACCCGAACAGCCAGCCCCCCACGACCGCCGGCCAGGTCCGCCCTGTAAGCTCGCGGCAGAGGCCGAATGCCGCAAGTGCAGCAAGGACCGGGCTCGCCATGATGGCGACGTTGTAGGCGACCACTGGACCGGCCGCTCCGGTGACGGGCCAGATTAGCAGTGCCACCGACGGAACTGAGGTGTCCCACGCGAGATTGAAACCTTGGGGAGCCCAGACCGTGTGGGTTACGAAGGGATTGAGTCCATGGGTCAGTGCGTAGGGCCACCAGCTGAGCGCCCAGGCGAAGAGCGTCGGGTCAGCGCCGATTCCCAGGAAGTGGGCAGCCGAAAGCGGGTTCACGCCCCGTGGCAGAAGCAGCGCAAGGGTCACGAGATATGCCAACAGCGCCAGCATGAAGCTGGCCATCGGCCGCTGGAGGCGATGGGCGCCCCGAATGAGAAAGCGCTCTCCGGCCGGGTCCACGTTCAGATAAGGGGCGGTCACATCGGCGCGCATGCGCCCCGGTGCCTCAGGGAAATCGGCCACGACCTAGCGCATCCCCGTATATCGTGGCCGCCCCACCTGGCGCTTGGCGACTTGTGCGAGACCTCCGGCACGTCGCCTTCAGCCTGGCCACCCTGACCCCTTCGATGGCGGGACCAAGGAATGTCGGCACCTCCTCCTCCTGCGGGGGCTTGCCACGGCCCCGCCCTGAGGGCCGGGCCGCTTCCGCCAATAGGTGTGCCATGTTAGGCCAAGTTCGGGCTAGCGCGGTCGAGGACACACCGGTTCCAGGGCAAGGTGGACATGGATTCCCGCGGTCGCGGCCCGGTAACAATGCCGGCGCAGGCGCTTCGAGCCCTGTCGGCCTGCCACAATGAGCCACGCCGACCGCCGGTCTAGGCTGCGCGCCCACCTGGGGAGAGATGATGCCAGCGAGTCAGACGCCGTACACGGTGGTGGTTCTGCCTGCGTACCAGGCGGAGCGCACCATCGGGCTCACCGTCGCAGACTTGCCCCAGGGCTCTGCCGACCATGTCCTGGTGGTCGATGACGCATCCCGGGACGCCACCGTGGCAGTGGCCCGCGGCCTCGGGTTGGACGTGCGGACCAGGTCCCGGAATGGCGGCTACGGCGCCAACCAGAAGACCTGCTACCAGGAGGCTCTGCGGCTCGGGGCCACTGTCGTGGTGCTGCTGCACCCGGACTACCAGTACGACCCCAAGTCCGTGCCGCTGCTGGTCGCTCCGATTGTCGCCGGGGAGGCGGACATGACCTTCGGGTCTCGGTTCGCACAAGGCGCCGATCCCCGTCGGGGCGGCATGCCTAGCTATCGATACTTCGGCAATCGGCTGACGACCTTGGTCGAGAATCGCATTTTGGGCACGCGCTTCTCCGAGATGCACAGCGGCATGCGCGCCTACTCTCGTCTTGTGCTGGAATCGTTGCCGCTGCAGAGCTACTCCGACGACTTCCTCTTCGACACGCAACTGTTGGTCGGAGCCCACGAGCGCGGTTTCCGAATCCGGGAGGTGGCAATTCCCACGCGGTACACTGCAGAGTCCTCGTCGATCGGGATAGGGCGATCGCTGACCTATGTGACGCTCAGCATCCGGGTGTGCTGGCAAGCCCGTCGCGCCCGTTAGGATGAGCCAACGCGCGGACCCCATGCCGCCATGCCCCATCTGCCACCGGGGGACGGCCGGCCAGAAACGTTTGTTCGGAGCCCGCCGGGCATTGCTGGACATGGGTCGCAGCGGTGACCGCTTCGCCTGCACCAGCGGGTTGGCCGGTACCCATGCGGAGATCTACTGGTGCGCGTCCTGTCGAGTGGGATACTCCTTACCGCCGCCGTCCGGGTGGTTGCTGGCGGAGTATGAGGGTGTGGTCGACCCTTCGTACCTGGAGGAAGAAGCGCACCGACTGCGCAACGCCGACTGGCTTCTCTCTCGCGTGGAGAGGTATCGCGCGCCCGGAGCGCTGTACGAGGTAGGGGCGTCCGTGGGGATCCTGCTGCAGGCGGCGCGAGCTCGAGGATGGTCGGTGGCCGGGATCGAGCCCAGCTCCTGGGCCGTGGCGGTCGCGCACCAGCGGTATTCCCTGGGCATCCGCCAGGGAACGATCGAGTCGGACCCCGGACCACCTGCACCCGTAGACTGCGTTGCGATGTCCGACGTCCTAGAGCATCTGGTCGATCCCCAGGAGGCTGTGTTCAAGGCAGCTGGATGGCTCGCCCCAGGAGGGATTCTGGCTCTGGTGACGGTGAACATGGCAGCGCTGCCGGCACGGTTGCTACGGGGCCACTGGCCAGGGTTCATGGACATGCACTTGACTTACTTCACCCCCCACGCCCTGCGCTCCATGCTCCGCATTGCCGGCCTAGAGACGGTCGAGCTTAGGGCGGCTCCCCGGCGACTGACCGCCGGGTACGTCGGTCGTCGCCTGCGGGGCACGGGCGGTCCTGCCGATCTCGCGGCACGGGTACTGACCCTGCCACTGGTTAGGGATGCCCGCCTCACCATCCGAAGCCGAGACCTCATGCTGGTGATCGGGCGGAAGGCCGATCCGCCTTTGATCCAAGCGTGAACACGAGGGATTCGGATAGCGTCCACGCACCACCCCTACTCACCTCCCGAACTCCAGGTACGCTGCCACCATCCTCCGATACCGTCTCCCAGCTCACTACCAATCTCTCGGGCCGAATCCCACTCTGGGAGGGCCTCGCACTCCTGGCCCTGGCAGCCATCGCATGCGGAAGCGCTTGGCGCGCTGGCACCTACTCCAACGCTTCCCTCATGGCCCTTCTCGTGGGGTTGCTCGCTGCAGGAGCCGCTGTGGTGGCCCGGCACCTTCCCCGGTGGCGGGGGGTTCCGACGTGGCTGTGGCCGCTCGTGGTGGCGGCTCTAGCTCTCCTCAATTTCGCACCCGGCCTCGATCCGGGCTTCTCGCTCACCACAGCAGCCCTCTCGGCTGTGCTCGCCGGGGCAACCACGGCGCTGTGCCTGGCCCCCTGGGGCAGCCGAGCTCAGCTGTTGACCCTGATTGCCGCCGGCACCGACTTGGCCCTCGCCGCCAGTCGGATGGTCTGGGGCCAAGCCGGGATCGACGTGTTCTGGTTCACTCAACGCTCGACTGAGCGACTACTTCACGGCCTGAACCCTTACGGGATGGCGTATCCGACGACCACCCCGGGGCTTCTCTCAGCTCACTTTCCGTATGGCCCGGCCCTGCTGGTTCTGGCCGCACCTTTTCGACTCCTAGGTGACATTCGTGTAGCCAGCGCGGCAGCGATGATGCTGCTCTTCGCCTGCATCGCTATCCTGGCCCGGCGCCACATGGGAGAGGCCGCAGCCGGCCGATACGTGGCGCTGGCGCTCGCGATGCCATTTTCTCCCTTCATGATCGTCCAAGCCTGGCCAGAGGTGTATCCAGTGGCGGGGGTTGCATTGTGGCTGGTTCTGCGACCGCGGCATCCGCGGTGGGCGGTCCTGGCGTTGGGCACTGGCCTATGTACCGTTCCCACAGCGCTTCCGCTGCTCGTCTTCGTCTGGCTCTGGCGGCGAGACGCGCGACGGGAGATCACCCTGGCTATTCTGGTCGCGCTTCTGGCCTGTGTCCCATTTGCCCTCTGGGCGGGGGTGGGCAATTTCATCGGTGACACAGTTCTCCTCCAACTCCGACTGGCTCCGCGACCAGACGCTCTGTCGATCAACGGGCTTCTGGCGCACCTTGGCCGTCCACTTCTGCCGGGCTGGGCCGGCGTCTCGCTGTCAGCAGTCTGTCTTGCCGCATTCGCCCTCTGGGGAACCAATGACTGGGACGCGGCCCTGCTGATGGGCGCGGTCCTCACTTTGCTGGCCTTCGTGACAGCGAAGTGGGCCTTCTTCGACTACTACTTCATAGTCGCCGTGGGGATCGTTCTCGCCCTGGTCTTCGCCAGCCCCGAGCGCCGCAGTGC
>JAKBTP010000216.1:0-2195 GCA_021844355.1 bacterium
GGCCCGCCCTGGAGCAGGTCGGGCCAGTCGGAGGGGAGAGATGGCGGAGATGAGAGCCGAGGCTGTGTTGGAAGTGGCTCGAACTGCGCCCGGGGCGGCGCCCAGGGTCCAGATAGTCCCGGTTCGGGGGCTGCCGGTCGTGGCCGCGGTGCTGGCCGGCCTGGTTTGGGCCATAGCTGCCAACCAGCTTTGGGCGCTGGACTTCTACCACGTGGTCGCGGGAGCCATCTGGACCGTGCTGGACCTGTTCTTGGGGTTCGTCCTCGGGCCAACCCTCGCCCGACTCTCGGTGCCGGCCCGGGCCGAGTTCACCGCGCGGTTCATGCCCAAGATGGTTCTCATCATGCCCCCCGCGGTGGTCTGCACCTTAGCGGCGGGGTGGCAGCTCGCCATCCACCTAGGCAACGTCTACGCGACCAGCCCCAACCACGGCTGGGTCGTGGCCTCCACGGTGGTGGTGGCGGTGATGGCGCTGATCGCCCTGGGAGTGCTCGAGCCCGCCAACATCGCTGTGCTGTTTGAGATGCGCAAGCCCCGCCCCAACGGCGAGGTGATCGCGCGGCTCATGCGCCGCTTCATCTTCACCGCGGGGATCACCGGGGCGATGCAGGTCGCCACCCTGGTGATCATGACCCACTTGGCCACGCTATGAGCCAGGTGTCCGCGCCGGGGCGAGAGGGCGGGGCCCGCGGGCCGGATGGAGCCGCCCGGCGACTGCCTCCGGTTACCGAACTCTGCGTTGGCTCTCTGGCGCTCATGCTGGCGGGTGGGGTCTTCATCGCCGCCAATCTCCCCGGCACAGTCCCCCTGGGCCTGCCGGCCGGTCTGCTGGTGGGAGGTGGGCTCCTGACCGCGCTGGCCCTGGGACTTCTGGCCAGGACCAGGCCGTTCTCCTTCAGGACCTTCTTCCAGGTGGTCCGGTGGGCGCTCCTGGCCTACCTGGTCATCTCGGGCCTGCTCGCCTACGTCTTCATCCGCGACGGGGCCCGTGGCCCGATGCTCGCCGTGCTCGTGGCGACCCTCTTCCTGTTCGCGGTCGACGTGCCGACCGTGATCGCCTTCACCGTGGCCCGCTACCAGGAGTAGCCCGGGTGAGGGGAGATGGGCAGGGAAGAGCTCGAGTACTCCGGGCCGAAGGCCGTTGCGCGGGCGCGATCTCCGGCGGGTGGTCGGCCACAGACCGGTGCAGTGCCGGGCCTCGGCGCCCGGGATGGACGGCGGCTATCTCGATTGGAAGGAGGAGGGAATGAGAAACCTGCGCCTGCCGGCGGCGGCCGCCTTGGCAACCGCCGCAATCCTGCTGAGCGCCGGGACGGCGCTCGCCGACGGTTCCCGGGGGGCAGACGACCATGGGCTGACCTGCAATGGCGGGCCCATCGCGCCAGGGACCTACCAGTCGCTGACGGTGGCCGGCGTTTGCACCATCCCCTCGGGCTCGGTGACCGTCCAGGGCAACCTCTTCATCCGGCCCGGAGCGCTCCTGGACGCAATGACACCGGCAAGCCTCGCCTCCACGCCGCCGGCATTCGGCCTTCCGGGGTCACTCGCGGTGGGAGGCAGCATCTTCGTTGGCCGAGGCGCGGTGCTCCTCCTCGGCTGCGGGCCGTCGCTGCCGTTCTGCGGATCCGGTTCCACCCTCGGAAAAGACACGGTTCGAGGCAGCATCATCGCCGTCGACGCCCTGGGGGTGGTCATCCACGCGGTGAGCGTCGGCGATGACCTCAACATCATCCGCGGGGGTGGCGGGCCGGCGATCGCGGATTTGGCCGGATCTGGGAACCACCCGCCCGGATGCTTCACTATCCCCGCGCCCGCACCATGGTCCCAGGACCCGACGCTGGGCAGCTTGCCTGTCTACGTCGACATCGAGGGCTCCACCATCGGCGGCGACCTGCGGATGAACGGCATCCAGACCTGCTGGCTGGGAGCCCTGCGGAACACGGTGCGCGGCAACGTCATCGACATTCGCAACCAGATGGGCGACCCTGACGCCAACGAGGTGCTCCACAACGCGGTCGGGCGCAACCTGGTCTGCTTCGACAACTCCCCCACTGTCCATGTGGGAGACTCGAACCAGCCGCCCAACACGGTGGGGGGAAGGGCCCTCGGAGAGTGCGCGGCTCCATCCATCTCCACCCTCGCACAGATGTCACAGGACAGCGAGGACGACTAGTGGATGGGGGCCAGGGGCGGCT
>JAKBTP010000216.1:2295-3441 GCA_021844355.1 bacterium
TACCAGCACGCGCACCCGGTGCAGTTCATCGCCTACAGCGGGCTCTGGCCGTACGCCTCGCCCGCGGAGGCCTGACCCCCAGGAGCATCTCCTCAACCAGCACGGGGCCCTGGGATATCCGGGTGGCCCGGAGGACAACTGGGTGGAGCGCCACACCTGGATGGGCAGCTCGGAGTCGCTCTGGGGGTGTCCACGGGTGCGCACCCGTCCCGGCAAGACCCTCGGGCGTACGCCGGGCTCCCGGCGTACGGCTGACCCGCGCTGGGTACACTCGGCGTGGTGAGGAGGCGAGGAAACGAGCTCTGGTATGCCGCCAGCCTGGCGGCCGCCCTCCCGTCGGTGCCCGCACCGGCGACCGCGCCCCCACTTCTGTCGGCCCTCCTCGCCAGTTCCGCTAGCCGTGAGCGTGAGCTCCTGGGGAGCGCGTTGCTCGAGGTGCTGAACGCAACCTTCGGCTTGCCGCCCTGCGCCCTCACCGTGGCGGACCGGCCCCAGGTCCACTCCCGGGACCAGAAGGGCCGCCTGGCACGCGCCACGTACGGCTACTACCGCTGCCGGATCCCGAGCTCGGGCCCCCCGCAGCGCTGCGCCATCCGCGTCTACCACCGTACCGCGGTGAGGGGCCAGGTGGTCGGCGCCGGCGCCTTCACGAACACCCTGCTCCATGAGTGGGTGCACCACTATGACTTCACCGGGCTGGGCCTCCGCCGCTCGCCCCACACCGCCGGCTTCTTCGCGCGCTTCCGCCAGCTGCGCTCCCTCGTGCTCCCGGACCTCGCCGCGGAGTCGACCGCGCCGCACCCGGGGCGGTAGCATCAGGGGCGACACATCCAAGGAGGAGTCATGACGCACCCGACCTCTCGGCGCCCCCCCCTGCTGCTGGGCCTGGCCGCCCTGGGCGCGGCCCTCCTGGTCGCTGCCTGTGGCACCGGGCCAATTCCCGGACAGCCGGCCGGAGGCAGCGGCACCCCGGGCTCCTCGACGTCCACGACCTCCTCCGGGGGCTGTACCGCGGCCACCGCTCAGAGCGCAGTCACGGTCGACGCCACCAACTCCCTGAAGTTCGTCCCGGCCAGCGTGTGCCTCAAGGCCGGGGGCACCATCACCTGGAAGAACGTGGGCAACATCTTCCACACCACCACCGAC
>JAKBTP010000048.1 GCA_021844355.1 bacterium
TTGAGCTGACCGACGTCAGCCTTCCCTACGTCTCATTCCGCTGGACCTTCGCCTTTGTCGATGAGGGCATCACGCTCACCTCCAATTCAACTCTGCGCTTTCGCAGCCAGGCGGAAATCAGAGCGTCTCTACAGGCGGCCGGCTTCGCCTCCGTCCAGGTGCGGGACGCACCGGATCGTCCCGGTCGGGAGCTGGTGTTCATCGCCACGCCGACGCCAGTCCCGCACACCGAAGGAGTGCACGGCGCGACCTGAGCGGTTGACCCGTTCATAATTTTCCAATGCTCCCAAAGGAGCCGTCATCCGCGATTTGTGGATGGTCGGCAAAGACGGAGCGGCCACCGCCAGGCGACCGTGTCCTGTGCCCGCTTCCACCGTCGTTCACCTCACAATGCGCGCGCGTGCGCATGGATGTGCCACAATTGTCGAGCCAGTTGCATAACCCGTTATACGTCCCACCTTCACCGGCCGCCCTTGTGGCGCTCATCGACCACTTCAACACTGCAGATGACTGCAGCGCGGCGAGCAACACCGTCGCGAGCTTTCAGTAAGGAGGCGAACAATGCCCCGCACCCCTAGGAAACCCGCGACGCGGCGCCCGGCCGCGCGCTCGGGAACTCGCACCGCGCGGCGGACCACCACCAGGTCCGCTGCCACCAAGCGCAGCACAACGCCGCGCCGCACCGCGCGCACTGCGATGGCAGCGGTGAGTCCCGCGGCCATCAACCGCGCCCTGACCGCGCAGCTCAAGCTGCTGGAGCGCCGCCTGGCGGACATCGAGCGCAAGCTGGACGCGGCGATCAGCGACCGCCGCGCCGGGGCACCCGCAGCTCGCGGCACGGTCAGGACCAGGGCCGCATCCGGGCGTCCTCGGACCCCACGGTCCACCGCCTCCAGGACGACCAGGCGAGTCACGACTGCTCGGTCCGCCAGCACCAGGACCGCAGCGCCGCGGGCCGCGGCACAACGGGGGCGCCGCCCCGCGGCGGCCGGTGCCAGCAACGGCCGCACCCGCACCGGGACGGCCGTCCGGGGCCGGCGCGCTGTCGGCACCACCGCCGGCCGCACCGCCACCAGGACCACCACGACCCGCTCCCGCCGCAGCACCGCGACGACCCCGACCACCCGCACCCGCCGCAGCACCGCGGCGACGCCGACCACCCGCACCCGCCGCAGCACCGCGGCGGCGCCGGCGACCCGCACCCGCCGCGCCGCGGCCCCGGCTCAGCCGGCGGCCAGGCCGGCGGCGCGCAAGCGCGGCCGCATCACCCTCTCCGGGAGCGCGCCCAGCGAGTCCTGACCTGCGGGCGGGCGGGGGCCAGACGCCCCCGCCCGCTCAGCCCGCCGCCCGGCTGATGGCTGCGGCGGCCTCGTCCATCTGGGCCAGCGACACGTCCAGGTGAGTCACGCAGCGCACCGTGTGCTGCCCGAAGGCGGTAAGTAGCACGCCCTCGCCGGCGGCCCGGGCGATCACCTCGTCGGCCCGGCGGCGGGTCTGGAGCAGGACGATGTTGGTCTGGACCCGATCCTCGTCGACCTCCAGCCCCGGGGCACCCTGGAGGGCGCAGCTCAGCCGCCGCGCCTTCTCATGGTCGTCGCCCAGCCGGGGAAGCTGGTGTTCCAGCGCGTAGAGACCGGCCGCTGCCAGCACTCCCGCCTGACGCATCCCCCCCCCGAGCCGCTTGCGCCAGACGTGGGCCCGCTCCCGCGCCTTTCGGCCCCCCACCCAGAGCGACCCCACCGGGCATCCCAGCCCCTTGGACAGGGAGAAGTTGACGCTGTCGGCGCACTCCGCCAGGTCGCGCAGGGGAACACCCAGCCGGGCGGCCGCGTTGCCCAGCCGGGCCCCGTCCAGGTGGACCAGCATGCCCATCTCCCGGGCGGTGCCGGCGGCTGCCCGGAGCTCCGCCGGGGTGGCCAGAGTCCCCCCCCGGCGGTTGTGGGTCTGCTCCAGGCAGAGGAGGGCGGCGCGGGGCTCGTGACCAGGGTCGTTGAGCCGCTCCAGCTCCAAGAGCTGCTCGGGAGTGGGGCAGCCGGCATTGGGGGCGTCGAAGTTGCGCAGCTGGGCCCCGCCGACCACCGCCGCCCCGGCCAGCTCGTAATGGAGGACGTGGGCCTCCCGGTCCACCAGCACCTCCTCACCGGGATGGGTGGCGGTGAGGATGGCGACGAGGTTGGACATGGTGCCGCTGGGGCAGAAGAGGGCGGCCTCCTTGCCCAGGAGCCGGGCCACCTCGGCCTCCAGCCGGTTGACGGTGGGGTCCTCCCCGTAGACGTCGTCCCCCACCTCGGCCGCGGCCATGGCGGCCCGCATCCCCTCGGAGGGACGGGTCACGGTGTCGCTGCGCAGGTCGATCACCCGACCATGCTAGCGAGAGCTCAGCTCCGGGAGGGGGACTCCGCGGCGGCCACGTCGAGGAACTCCACCCGGTCGCGCCCTCCCCTCTTGGCCGCGTAGAGCGCCCGGTCGGCGAGGTCGAGCAGGTTTCGGGCGCCCCGCGTGCCCTCGGGGAAAGTGACCCCTCCCACGCTCACCGTGATGGAGAGCCTCTCCCCGGAGTCCAGCTGGACCGGGGTGTCGGCCACCGCGGTGCGTATCTTCTCCGCCACCAGCTGAGCCTCCTCGCGGCCGGTGTTGGCCATGACCACCACGAACTCCTCTCCCCCGTAGCGGGCCGCGAGGTCGGACTTGCGGATGGTCTCCACCATGACGCTGGCGAAGGCCCGCAGCACCTGGTCTCCCGCCTGGTGCCCGTGGGTGTCGTTGACCCTCTTGAAGTGGTCCAGGTCGAGCATGAGCACGGACAGCGAGGAGCCGGCGCGGTCCGCCACGTTGACCTGCTGGTCCAGATAACCGATCAGGAAACGGTAGTTGTAGAGCCCGGTCATGGCGTCAGTGGTTGCCTCCCGCTGGGTCACCGCCAGCCGGACGCTGCGCTCCACCGCAGCCACCACCTGTGTGGCCACCCCCTCACAGACCGCATGGTCCTCCTCGACGTAGGGAGCGTGCTTGTTGGCCACAATGAGGATCCCCAGCTCCCGGCCCTCGGAGCGCAACGGCACCGAGAGGCAGTCCCGCAGGCCGATGCGGTCCTCCAGGGCGCCACGCTCCGAGGGTGCCACCAGGGAGCGCGCCACATAGCGGGGCTCGCGCAACAGCCGGGAGAGCAGGCCGTCTCCTGATTCCAGCTCCGCCCAGTCGAGGGCCGGCCCCGGAACTCCGGTGGTCAACAGGTAGCCCGGACCCTGGGTGGCCTGGGGCCGGACCAGGATCATCGCCATCTGGACCGCGAGCAGCTCCTGGAGGCTCTTGAGCACCTGGCCCAGCGCCTGCTCCAGCGGGACCCGGCTGCTGAGGGTGGCGGCGATCACCGACCTGCCCGTCGCCGTGAGCAGCTGGCGGTGGAGCTGGCGGCGCATCAGCTCGAAGTTGGCCGC
>JAKBTP010000122.1 GCA_021844355.1 bacterium
CCCAGGAGCGGGCGCCGGCGGTGCCTATACTCGGGATCGAGATGTCGAGCACTTCCTCTCCGGGCCGGAAGTCGGGTAGGGCCCGGGTGGAGGAGCTCAGGACACGGGAGGCCCGGGCGCTCCTGGGCGGGCCCGAGCGCCACCGTAAGCGGCTCCCCGACCAGCGCAAGCTCCCGGTCCGGGAGCGGCTCAGGCTGCTCCTGGATCCCGAGACGCCCTTCGTGGAGGACGGCCTGCTGGCCAACACCGAGGCGGAGGAGGAGCTGGGCGCCGACGGGGTGGTGACCGGGGCGGGGATGGTCCAGGGACGTCGGGTGCTGGTGATGGCCAACGACCCCACCGTCAAGGCGGGCTCCTGGGGGCCCCGGACGGTGGAGAAGATCCTCCGCATCCAGGAGAGGGCGGAGCAGCTGCAGCTCCCTCTCTGCTACCTGGTGGACTCGGCCGGGGCCCGGATCACCGAGCAGCTGGAGATGTTCCCCGGCCGCCGCCACGCCGGCCGCATCTTCCACAACCAGGTCCGGCTCAGCGGCCAGGTTCCTCAGCCCTGCATCCTCTTCGGCCCCAGCGCCGCCGGGGGGGCCTACATCCCCGCCTTCTGCGACGTGGTCTTCATGGTCGAGGGCAACGCCTCCATGTACCTCGGCTCTCCGCGGATGGCTCAGGAGGTGGTGGGGGAGCAGGTCACCCTGGAGGAGATGGGGGGCGCCCGGATGCACTGCACAGTGTCCGGGTGCGGCGACCTCCTCTGCCGGGACGAGGCAGAGGCGATCTCCGCCCTGCGCCGCTACCTCGGGTACCTCCCGTCCAGCTGGAGCCAGGACCCACCCATCGCCGCCCCCCGACAGCCGGCATCCACGCAGGAGCTGGCCGAGATCGTTCCGGACGAGCCGTCCCGGGGCTACGACATCCACCTGGTCCTGGATTCCCTCCTGGACGCCGACTCCCTGTTCGAGATCAAGCCGCTGTACGCCCGGGAGCTGGTCTGCGGCCTGGCCCGCCTCGGAGGACGGGCGGTGGGCGTTCTCGCCTCCCAGCCGGCGCACCAGGGTGGGGTTCTCTTCGTCGATTCGGCGGACAAGGCGGCCCGCTTCATCAGCCTCTGCGACGCCTTCAACCTGCCCCTCGTCTTCCTGGCCGACGTGCCGGGTTTCATGATCGGATCGCAGGTGGAGCGGGAGGGGATCATCCGCCACGGCGCCAAGATGATCGCCGCCCTGAGCTCGGCGACGGTGCCCCGCTACTGCGTCGTGCTGCGCAAGGCCTACGGGGCTGGCCTGTATGCCATGTCCGGCCCGGGATTCGAGCCCGAGGCCACCCTGGCCCTGCCCACCGCCGAGATCGCGGTGATGGGCCCCGAGGCGGCGGTCAACGCCGTCTACGCCAACCGGATTGCCGAGCTGCCCGTAGGGGAGCGCGCCGGGTTCGTCTCCCGCCTGCGTGCCGAGTACGCCGCCGACATCGACATCTTCAAGCTCGCCTCCGACCTGGTGGTGGACGCTGTGGTCGACCCCTCGCGCCTCCGGTCCGAGCTGATCCTGAGGCTGGCGGCGGCGTCCTCCCGGCGTCGCCCCACTCCGGCCCGACACCACGGCGTGTTCCCCGTTTGACCGATCCAAGGAGAGAGAGCTTTGCCTGAGCCTGAGAGCGCCCCGCTGCTGCTGATCCCTGGGCCGACGCCGGTGCCCCAGCCGGTCCTGGAAGCCCTGGCCCGACCCACCGAGAGTCACAGCAGCCCGGCCACCGCAGCCGCCCTGCGCCAGATCCAGGCCGGTCTCCTGGAGGCTGTCGGGGGTGCGGGTCCGGAACCCCTGGCTCTGGTGCTGGCCGGCAGTGGGACCCTCGGGCTGGAGGCCGCGCTGGCCAACCTGCTCCGCCCCGGGGAGACGCTGCTGGTGGTCAACCACGGCTACTTCGGCGACCGCTTCGCCGAGGTGGGTCGGGCCCTGGGGGCCGAGGTCGTGGAGGTGTCCTGCCCCTGGGGCCAGCAGGTGGAGCCCCAGAGGGTCGAGGAGGCGCTGCGCGAATCTGGGGCCCAGGTGATGACCGTGACCCACGTGGACACCGCCACCGGGGTGGTCGCCCCGGTCGCCGAATATGCGGAGATCGCCCGCCGGCGTGGCGCCATGATGGTGCTGGACTCGGTGGCCGGGGCCGGGGGAATGCCGGTGGGGATGGCCGGCCTGGGGATCGACGTGGTGGTGACGGCTTCCCAGAAGGCGATGGGGGCCCCGCCCGGGCTGGCGCTGCTGGCCATCTCCCCGGCGGCTCTGGAGCGCCGCCGCTCTATCGGCCGCGCCCAGAGCTACTTCCTCGACTGGATGCGCTGGGAGCCCCCGATGCGAGACTCGTCCGGCCGGTACTTCGCCACCCTGCCCACCAACCTCATCGCCGCCGCCTCCGTGGCCCTCAAGCTGGCCGGGTCCGAGGGGTGGGAGAGTCGCTTCGCCCGCCACCGCCGGATGGGCCGGGCCGTGCGCCAGGCGCTGCGCTCCCTGGGGATGGAGCCCTTGGCTCGGGAGGAGGTCTCCAGCGCCACGGTCACCGCCTTCGCCCTACCCGAGGGGGTGACCCCGGTGGCCCTGCGCACCGAGGTGGCCCGGGAGGGGGTGGCGATCGCCGGCGGGCTCGCCGCCTGGAGCGCCAGCGCGGGCCGGATCGGCCACATGGGGGCCGCGGGGCTTCCCGAGCTTCTCCGCGGGGTCGCCGCCCTGGAGGTGGCGCTCGCCCGGCTGGGCCAGAAGGTCGAGCCCGGGCAGGGCGTCTCCGCCCTCCTGCAGAGCTGGGGCTCCGATCGCACCTGATCGCCGAGCGCGCCCGGATTCCCTTCTCGGCGGTGCACCTTAGCCGTTACCGGAACGCGCCGGCCCGTAGCAGCAAAGCGGCCGGGGGCCGGCGGTCGCGCGCCTAGAATCGCGCCTCAGGATGTCATTGGGTGAGCTGGCCGCCGCGGGTCGGCGGTTCCGGGTCGCCGGGCTGGAAGCGCCGTCGGTGCTGCTGCTGGCGATCCTGGTCCTGGGATGGGCGGCCTTCACCACCCCGGAGTTCGACCCCGACTTCTGGTGGCATGCCCGGGTGGGGCTGGAGATCCTGGCCCATGGAGTGCCCCAGCACAACTACTTCACCTTCACCGCCTTCACCCGCCCCTTCATCACCCAGGAGTGGGGAGCGGAGGCGCTCTACGCCCTCCTCTACACCCACCTCGGCATGACCGCGGTGATCCTGCTCATGGCCGGGGCCACCTGGGTGGGCTTCGCCCTGGCGGTCCGGCGTGTTTGGCGCCTCGGCAGATCGGCCTGGGCGGTGTCCCTCGGCGCCGCCCTGGTGGTCATCTCCGGGTTGCAGATCTGGGGCCCCAGCCCGCAGATGTTCACCTTTGGGCTGCTGGGGGTGCTGCTCACCTTCTTGGACCGCTATCGCAGCCGCCCGTCCCCACGCCTGCTGCTCCTCCTGGTGCCCCTCTTCGCCCTCTGGAGCAACCTCCACGGCGGGTTCACCATCGGGCTTGGGGTGACGGCGGTGTTCCTGGCCGGTGAGGGGCTGTCCACCGCCCTGCGGCGCCCCGACGCGATGGGGTGGCGTTCCCTCCGGGACCTGCTGGCGGGGCTGGTGGTGGCCGCGCTTTCCGCCATGGTCAACCCCAACGGCTGGGGGGTGTACCTGTACCCCCTGAAGCTGCTCCTGAGCCATGTGGCCCAGGCCAACCTCAACGAGTGGCAGCCTCCCGATTTCCACCAGGCGGCCAACCTCCCGGCCCTCTTCCTGCTCCTCTCTCTGGTGGTGGTGACCCGCTGGGCGCGCCGGACCAGGATCTCCGACCTCTTCCTGGCGGTGGCGGGGGTCCTCCTGCTCCTGTACGCCGTCCGGGACATCCCCATCTTCGCGGTGCTTTCCCTGCCTCTCTGGGTGGACGGCGCGGAGCAGCTCGGACTGGAGCTGCGCTCCGGCCTCCGCCTGCGGCCCCGGCACCGGACTCCCGCTCCCGCCTGGTTCACGGCGCTGGTCCTGGTGCTGGTGGTGCTGACCACCGGGGCGCGCATGATGTCCCAGCTCAGCAGCCCGGACAACCAGCTGCAGAGCTCCGCCTACCCGGTGGCGGTGGGGCGCGTGATCTGCGAGGGGCCCACCGCCCGGGTGCTGGCCCCGTACGGGAGCAGCGGCTGGCTCCTGTACCGCATCGACCACGCGGACCCGGCGGGTCGAGGGTGCGCCCCGGACCGCGTCTTCATCTTCGGCGAGGCGGTCCTCATGGGCCGCCAGATCATCGCCGACTACCTTCAGATAGTGGCCGGGGGCCAGGGGAGCCTGCGGCTGCTGCGCTCGTACCGGGTGAACCTGGTCTGGCAGCCGAGGGGTAGCGCTCTGGCCGTCCTTCTCTCGCACACCGGTGGCTGGAGCTGCGTCTTCGGCACCTCGGCCAACCTCCTGTACGCCCCCACCTCCGCGGCCTCCGGCTGGCACACCTCCCGGGCCGGGTGCCCGGAAGGCGGCTGACCCCTCCCTATACCCTAGAGGGGGCCGGATCGCCCGGACGGCAGGACCAGCGGAGGTGGCGTACATGGCGACAGCAAGGCCGATGCAGCTGGGGATGGTGGGGTTGGGCAGGATGGGAGCCAACCTGGTTCGGCGGTTGATGCGCGACGGTCACCAGCTGGTGGTCTACGACGTGAACCAGAAGGCGGTGGCGGAGCTGGCCTCGGAGGGCGCCGCCGGGGCGGCCTCACTTGAGGAGCTGGCCCAGAAGCTCGCCCCGCCGCGGGCGGTCTGGGCCATGGTGCCCGCCGGGGAGATCACCGAGAGCACCATCGAGGGGCTGGCGGCGGTGCTGGCCTCGGGTGACACCATCGTGGACGGCGGCAACTCCTACTACCGGGACGACATCCGCCGCTCGCGGAGGCTGGCCGACAAGGGGATCACCCTTCTGGACTGCGGCACCAGCGGCGGCGTCTGGGGGCTGGAGCGCGGGTACTGCCTGATGGTGGGGGGGGAGGCGGAGGCTTTCTCCCGCCTGGAGCCCATCTTCGCCTCCATCGCCCCCGGGGTGGACTCGGCACCCAGGACTCCGGGGCGCAGCGGGCCGGTGCAGCCCTTCGAGCAGGGCTACCTGCACTGCGGCGATAGCGGGGCCGGTCACTTCGTCAAGATGGTCCACAACGGCATCGAGTACGGGATGATGGCGGCCCTCGCCGAGGGGCTGGACATCCTGCACCACGCCGATGCTGGGCTGGAGCAGCGGACCGGGGACGCCGAGACCGCGCCGCTCGAGGACCCCGAGTTCTATCGCTACCGGATCGACACCGCCCAGGTCGCGGAGCTCTGGCGGCGGGGGAGCGTGGTGGGCTCCTGGCTGCTCGACCTCACCGCCTCGGCCCTGGCCGGGTCTCCGGACCTTCATGAGTTCCACGGCCGGGTTTCGGACTCGGGGGAGGGCCGCTGGACGTCGATCGCGGCGGTGGAGGAGGGGGTGCCGGCCCCGGTCCTCACCTCCGCCCTCTACTCGCGCTTCGCCTCCCGTGACCTGGGCGAGTTCAGCAACCGGGTCCTATCGGCGATGCGCAAGCAGTTCGGCGGCCACGACGAGCGGCCGGCCGATCAGGGGTAGATCCCCCGGACGGCGGTGGCGTCGGCGACCCGCTTCACCGCCAGGCAGTAGGCGCCCATGCGCAGGGTGGTGCGGTGCTGCTGGGCCAGCTCGTCCACCTGGCGGTAGGCCTGCTCCATGATCCGGGTGAGGCGCTGGTTGATCTCCGACTCCTCCCAGAAGAAGGACTGGAGGTCCTGCACCCACTCGAAGTAGGAGACGGTGACCCCGCCGGCGTTGGCCAGGATGTCCGGCACCACCACCACCCCGCGCTGGTGGAAGACGTCGTCCGCCTCGGGGGTGGTGGGCCCGTTGGCCGCCTCCACCACCAGCTTGGCCTGGACACGGGCGGCGTTGCGCATGGTGAACTGGTTCTCCAGGGCGGCCGGGATCAGGATCTGCACGGGGAGCTCCAGGAGGGCCGAGTTGGAGATCTCCTCCTTCGCCCCGGCGAAGCCCTTGACCTTGCCGGTGGCCCTCTGGTGCTTCAGCAGCGCGGGGATGTCCAGCCCATCAGGGTTGTGGATCCCCCCGAAGACGTCCGAGACCGCGACCACCTTGAACCCCTGGCCGTGGAGCAGCTCGGCGCTGACGCTGCCCACGTTTCCGAAGCCCTGGATGGCCACCGTCGTCCCGGCGGGGTCCAGCCCCATCCGCCGGCACGCCTCCAGGGTGACCACCATCACCCCCCGGCCGGTCGCCGCCGGCCTTCCCTCGGAGCCGCCGATCGAAAGCGGCTTGCCGGTGACCGTGGCCGGTATCGAGTAGCCCTTCTCCATGGAGATGGTGTCCATGATCCAGGCCATGGTCTGCTGGTTGGTGTTGACGTCAGGAGCCGGGATGTCGCTCTCCGGACCGATCAGGATGGAGATCTCACTGGCATAGCGGCGGGTCAGGTTCTCCAGCTCCTGGGCGCTCAGCTGAGTCGGGTCGCAGATGACCCCGCCCTTGGCGCCGCCGTAGGGGAGGTTGGTCACGGCGCACTTCCAGGTCATCCACATGGACAGCGCCTTCACCTCATCCAGGCTGACCTGGGGGTGGTAGCGGATGCCCCCCTTGGCCGGGCCCCGCGTCAGGTTGTGCTGGACCCGGTAGCCGGTGAAGACCCGGATGCTACCGTCGTCCATCCGCACCGGGAAGTTGACGGTGAACTCGCGCCGGACCTCCCGGAGCACCTGGCGCAGCCCGGGGTCCAGATCCAGGATCGCCGCCGCCTGGTCGAACTGGCGTTGGGCCGTCTCGTAGGGGTTGGCGGCCTCGGCCGCCTCCGCTGCCGCGGTGAGGACGTTGCTGGCCATGACCCCGAACCCTCCTTGCAGTACCGGGACTTGGGAAGGGTCCTGGCCCGACCCGAGTGGAAGGGTAGTCCCGAGATTGGCGGCCCTGTCAAGTGGGATCAGGCGCCGCGCTGCGCACCACTCCGCCCACCACCGTGGCGACCACCTGTCCACCTCGCACCACCGTGAGGTCACAGCGGTACCCGGGACGCAGCCGGCCCTCGTGGCGCTCGACGCCCCCGGCGAAGGCCACCCCCGAGGTGTAGGCGAACAGGGCCTCCCTCCGGGTCAGCGCCAGTTCGGGGTGCCACCCGGCGCGGCGCCGCCAGACGGTGGCCGCCTCCAGCCCCAGCATCGGGTCGGCCGACTCCACCGGGGCGTCCGATCCGAACGCCAGGCGGACCCCGGCCCGGGCCAGCCTCCCCCAGGCGTAGGCGCTGCCGGTGAGCCCTGACCACAGCCGGTCGGCCATCTCCCGGTCGGCGGGGGCGTGCAGGGGCTGCATCGAAGCCACCGCTCCCACCTCCTGGAAGAGCGCGACGTCGGCGGGGTCGACCAGCTGGGCGTGCTCGATGCGTGGTCGCCACCCCGGCCAGCTCCCGACCCCGGCGCGCAGGGCGCGGAGGGCGCGGTGGACGGCCATGTCCCCGATGGCGTGGAGGCAGAGGTTCAGCTCGGTCCGGGTGCTGAGCTCGACCAGGTCGCGGAGGTCCCCATCGGAGAGGCGAGCCACCCCGCCGCCTCCCCGCATCTCCGCTGTCCCACTGCCCAGCGAGCCGTCCACGAAGGCTTTCACCCCATACAGCCGGAGCCAGGAGTCCCCGAGGCCCTGCCGCAGGCCCAGCCTCCCGGCGTCCTCCATCAGGTCGGCCGGCAGGTTGTAGGTGACCCGGAGCGGGAGCCGGCCACGGGAGTGGAGGCGCTGCAGGGCGAAGTAGGTCTCCGGGGGGTCCATGGAGTGGACCGAGCAGAGGCCCAGGGCGGCGAGCTGCCGGAGCACCCGCTCCAGCGCCCGCTCGTAGGCCGGGCCATCAGGGCGGGGGATCAGGCGGAGGAATGCCGGCCCCCCCTCTCGGACCACGCCGGAAGGAGCCCCATCGGGGTCGCGGTCGACCACCATGGGGTGGGGGTCCGGTCCCTGCCAGGGGATCCCGGCCATCTCCAGGGCGCGGGTGCTGGCCCAGACCGAGTGCTCGTCCTGGCTGAGCAGGGCCACCGGGCGGCCGCCGGCTGCCCGGTCCAGCGCCCGGCGGCTCGGAGCGGCCCCATCTGCGAAGAGTCGGCCCGACCATCCACCGCCCACCACCCAGTCCTGGGGCCCCAGCCGGCGCGCCCGGGCCGCGACCCGGCGCAGCAGCTCCGCGGCGGTCCTGGTCCTGGAGAGATCGAGATCGAGGTGCAGCCGCACCAGTTCGTGGAGGTGGAGGTGTGAGTCGCCGAGGCCGGGGAGCACCCGGCCCTCCAGCTCCACGACCGTGGCCCCGGCGCCCATCTCCGCCGCCGCGCGCCCAACCGCGACGATGCTCCCGTCCCCGGAGGCCAGCACCTCGGGTGCCACCCCCCGGAAGAGCACCGACCCCGGACGGCTCCCGTCGACCACGCCCTCATTCTGGACGGCCGGCTCCCCCGACGCTCACGCCCCGGCATGCTCTTGGGGGCCTTCCTTAACCCGGTCGTGCGACCATGGAGGCGTGAGTCCCATGGAGAGCGAGCTGGCGGCTGGGCGGCGCACCCTGCCCCTCGCCGGGAGCGCGCTCGACACCCTCTGCATCGACACCATCCGCTGCCTGGCCATCGACACCGTGGAGAAGGCCAATTCCGGGCACCCGGGGCTGCCCATGGGAGCGGCGCCCATGGCCTATGTGCTCTGGACCAGGTTCTTGCGCCACGATCCGGCCCATCCGGGCTGGCCCGACCGTGACCGCTTCGTCCTCAGCGCCGGCCACGGTTCCGCCCTCCTGTACTCGTTACTTCACCTCACCGGATATGGGGTGAGCCTGGAGGACCTCCAGCACTTCCGGCAGTGGGGCTCGATCACCCCGGGTCACCCGGAGAGGGGGCTCACCCCGGGGGTGGAGGTCACCACCGGTCCCCTCGGCCAGGGCTTCGGGAACGCCGTGGGCATGGCCATCGCCGAGCGCTGGCTGGCCCACCGGTACAACCAGGACGGCCACCGGGTGGTGGACCACCGGACATTCGTCCTCTGCGGGGACGGCGATCTGATGGAGGGGGTCTCGGCTGAGGCCGCCTCTCTGGCCGGGCACCTTCAGCTGGGGCGGCTCATCTGCCTCTACGACGACAACCACATCTCCTTGGACGGGCCCACCTCCATGGCTTTCACGGAGGACGTGGAGGAGCGCTTCCGGGCTTACGGCTGGCAGGTCCAGCGGGTGGAGGACGGGAACCTGGACCTAGATGGCATCGCCCGGGCTCTGGAGGCCGCCATCGCCGACGACACCCGGCCCTCCCTGATCGCGGTCCGCACTCACATCGGGTACGGCTCCCCGCACAAGCAGGACTCCAACTCAGCCCACGGATCGCCGCTGGGGGCGGCCGAGGTGGCCGCCGTGAAGCGGGCCTATGGCTGGGATCCGGATGCCACCTTCCATGTCCCCGATGAGGCGAGGGCGGTCTTCAGCGAGGCGCTGACCCGGGGTGCGGAGTGGCGGGGAGAGTGGGAATCAAGGTACGCAGCCTTCGCCGCCGCGCAGCCGCAGCTCGCTGAGGAGTGGAGCCGGGCCCTGGCGGGAGAGCTGCCCGACGGTTGGGATGACGATCTTCCCGGCTGGGAGCCGGGAGGACCGGAGATGGCCACCAGGGTCTCCGCCGGGGAGGTGCTGAACCGGCTGGCGGAGAGGATCCCCTGGATCGTGGGCGGGGACGCGGACCTCTCGGAGTCCACCAAGACACGCCTCACCGCGGAGCGCGATTTCGACGGCCAGACGGGGGACGGCCGGAACCTCCACTTCGGGGTCCGGGAGCACGCCATGGGGGCGGCGGTCAACGGCATGGCCGCCCACGGAGGGGTTCGCCCCTTCAGCGCGACGTTCTTCACCTTCTCCGACTACCAGAGGCCCTCGGTGCGGCTCTCGGCCCTCTCCTCGCTGGGGGTGGTGTGGGTCTACACCCACGACAGCATCGGCCTGGGAGAGGACGGCCCCACCCACCAACCGGTGGAGCAGCTGGCCGCGCTGAGGGTCATCCCCGGCCTGGTGGTGCTCCGCCCCGGGGACGCCAATGAGTCCAGCTGGGCCTGGATGGTGGCGATGCGCCGCGGATCCGCTCCCACCGCCTTGGTCCTCTGCCGCCAGGGGGTGCCGGTCCTGGACGGCACCAGGGAGCTGGGGCGGGAGGGAGTGGCCCGGGGCGGGTACGTCCTCCAGGAGGCTCGCGGGGGCTTGCCGGACGTGGTGCTGATCGGCACTGGAAGCGAGCTCTCGATCTGCGCCGCGGCCCGGGAGCTGCTCCTGGAGGAGGGGATCGCCGCGCGGGTGGTCAGCGTCCCCTCGCTCGAGCTCTTCCGGGAGCAGGAGGCGGGCTACCGATCCGCGGTGCTCCCGGACGGCCCTCCCCGGTTGGCCGTGGAGGCGGGTGTACCACAGCCCTGGGAGGCGATGGTGGGCCCCCGGGGTGCGGTGATCGGCGTGGATCGCTTCGGCGCCTCCGCGCCCTACAAGACCATCTACGAGCATCTGGGACTCACCCCGCAGCGGGTGGCCCAGCGCGCTCGCGAACTCCTTGAAGCTTGAAGAGGTGGCGGAAATGGCCGAGAACACTTTGCGCCAGCTGGCGGACCATGGTCAGAGCGTTTGGTATGACAACCTGAGCCGGGACCTCATCAGCTCCAACGGCCTCAGGGAGCTCATCGATCTCGGGGTGGTCGGGGTGACCGCCAATCCCACCATCTTCGAGCAGGCGGTCTCCGGGAGCGACGCCTACGACCTGGAGATCGCCAGCCTCTCCCGCGAGGGGCTCAGCGACGAGGAGATCTACGACCGCCTGATCGTCGAGGACGTCAGGGCGGCCTGCGACATCCTGGCCGGGGTCCATCGGCAGAGCGGTGGCCGCGACGGGTACGTGAGCCTGGAGGTGGCCCCCCGGCTGGCCCACGACACGGCGGCCACCGTCGCGGCCGCCCTGCGCTACCGGAAGCTGGTGGGGCGGGAAAACCTCATGATCAAGATCCCGGCGACACCGGAGGGGGTGCCGGCGATCGAAGAGGCCATCGCCCAGGGACTGAACGTCAACGTCACCCTCATCTTCGCCGTCGACCGCTACCGCGAGGTGATGCAGGCCTACTGCCGCGGGCTGGAGCGGCGTCGGGAGGCCGGCTCCGATCTGTCCGCAATCCGTTCCGTGGCCAGCTTCTTCGTGAGCCGGGTCGACACCGAGGTGGACCGCCGGCTCGACCGTCTGGCGGAGGGGGCGGATCCCGACCGGGCCCGCCAGCTGGCGGCGGCGCATGGGACGGCGGCGATCACCAACGCCGCCCTGGCCTACCTGGCCTTCGAGGAGGTGATGCGCGGGCCGCGGTTCGCCTCCCTGCGGGAGGACGGAGCCCACCTGCAGCGCCCCCTGTGGGCCAGCACGAGCACCAAGAATGCCGCCTACCGAGACGTCCTCTATTGCGAGGAGCTGATCGCCCCGGACACCGTCAACACCATGCCCCCGGCCTCGGTCCGGGCCTTCCTGGACCACGGGCGGGTGCGGGACAGTCTGCGCGAGCACCTGCCCCAGGCGGAGGCGAACCGGGCCCACCTGGCCCGGCTGGGGGTCGATTTGGCCGACGTCACCAAGCTCCTCGAGGAGCAGGGCGTGGCCAGTTTCGCCGCGTCGATGGACAAGCTTCTGGCCGAGGTGGGTGGGAAGAGGGCCAGCCTCGGCGCGGGTCGGGTAGTGGCCTCGCCGCGCACCCGCTTCATAGCCACCGCCACCACGGCCAGGCTGGAGCTCGGTTCGACCACCGCGCCGGTCGCGGAGGCGGCCGCCCGGTTGGCGGCCACACAGGCCAGCCCCCGGCTGGTGGCTCGAGACGTCACTCTCTGGCCAGGCGACGAGGTGCAGCGCCAGGAGATGCGCCACCGACTCGGCTGGCTCGATGAACCCCGCCGCCAGCAGGAGGCGATCTCCCGTCTCAAGGAGCACCGGAACTGGGTGCGGGATCGGGGGTTCCGCCAGGCACTGCTGGTGGGAATGGGAGGCAGCAGCCTCTGCCCCGACGTCCTCTCCAAGACGTTCGGCGCTGCCCCTGGGTTCCCGGAGCTCCTGGTGCTGGACTCCACCGACCCGGATCAGGTGACCGAGGTGGCCTCCAGGCTGGAGCTGGAGCGCACCCTGGTGATCGTCTCCTCGAAGAGCGGGGGAACGACGGAGACGCTGAGCCACCTCGCCTACTTCCACGATTTGTTGATGAAGGCGGTGGGGGAGAAGGCTGGAGAGCACCTCGTCGCCGTCACCGACCCCGGGACCCCGCTCGAGGCCAGGGCGCGGGAGCTGGGTTTCCACCAGGTGTTCTCCGCCAACCCGGAGATCGGCGGGAGGTACAGCGCCCTCTCCGACTTTGGGCTGGTGCCGGCGGCCACCATCGGGGTGGACCTGGACCAACTCTTGGCCGCGGCTCTGGCCATGGCCGAGGCCTGCTCGGCAGCCCAAGGCAGCCCAGGGGAGCAGCTGGCGGCGATCCTGGCCGGGTCGGCGGCCAGCGGCCGGGACAAGGTGACGATCGTGGCGGATCCCGACCTCGAGGCTCTGCCCGTATGGATCGAGCAGCTCCTGGCGGAGTCCACCGGCAAGGAGGGGAGGGGGCTGGTGCCGGTGGTCGACGAGCCGATCATGGAGGTGGCGGCATACGGCGCCGACCGGCTCTTCATCCACCTCGAGAGCGGCTCGGCCAACCCCGACCCCAAGATCACCGCCTGGCTGCAGGAGCTGGTCCGGGCCGACCAGCCGGTGGTCCACCTTCCGTCGCCGCACCTGCTGGACCTGGGGGCGGAGTTCTACCGCTGGGAGGTGGCCACGGCGCTGGCCGGTTCCCTGCTTCAGATCGACCCCTTCGACCAGCCCAACGTTCAGGAGAGCAAGGACAACACCGCGCGGCTGCTGGCCGAGTACCAGGCCCAAGGCCGGCTGCCGGAGCCGGCGTACGACCTGGAGAGCGGGCCGTTGCAGCTCACCGGGTGCCCCGGCTCTGCCGACCTCGATGCGGCACTCCGGCAGTGGCTGGCCGGCGTGGGGCGCGGCTGGTACATAGCCGTCATGGCCTACCTGCCTATGCGCCTGGGACATCCGGAGGATCAGGAGGAGGTCGCGCGCCTGCGCCGGGCCCTCACCCTGGCCACCGGGTGCGCCACCACCTTTGGCTTCGGTCCCCGCTTCCTTCACTCCACCGGTCAGCTGCACAAGGGGGGGCCGGCCACCGCTGCCTTTCTGCAGATCACCGGGTCCCACCGCAGCACCCCCGCCATCCCGGGAGGTGCCTACGACTTCGCCACCCTCCAGGAGGCCCAGGCGCTCGGGGACTACCTCTCCCTCACCGGCCGGGGGCGCAGGGTCCTCAGGGCCAACCTGCAGGACGTCGGAGCCGGCCTCCTGGAGCTCACCCTCGGGCTGGAGCGGCTACTGGTCCCGGTGGGCGGGCCTCGTTGAGTGGGCGGCGGAAAGGCCCCAGAGGGAAGTCGGGAGGCGGTGGCGGAGGTTGGCGCACCGGGTCGCTGCCGGGTCCTGGTGCAACCGGGCCCGGAGGCTCTGGCCCGGTTCGCGGCCGCTACCGCCAGCCTGGTCATCCGACAGGCCTTGGCCAGCCGGGGGGCCGCGCTCGTGGGGCTTCCGGGCGGTGAGACACCCCGGCGGTTCCTCGAGCTCCTGGCGGAGCAGCCGGACGTGGACTGGGGCAGGGTCGTGGTGCTCCCAGCCGATGAGAGGGCGGTGCCGCCCAGCGACCCGCGTTCCAACGAGGGGATGATCCGAAGCTGCCTGCTGGAACGGATCGCGGGCACCGCCCCAAGGCTCCTCTCCTGGGAGGCAGGGAGCGGCCTGGGGGCGGCCGAACTCTGCGCCAACTTCCAGAGGCAGTTTCTGAGCGTCGACCCCGCTGGGACACCGGTCATGGACCTGTGCGTGCTCGGCATGGGGCAGGACGGCCATACGGCCTCCCTCTTCCCCGGACGGGCATACGACCAGCGCTCCTTGGCGCTCGCCTCGACCTCCCCCACTGGCGAGCCACGGCTCAGCCTGGGTCCGGCCGCCCTCCGGGCGGCCGGCAGGCTGGCACTCCTCCTGGCCGGGGCGGAGAAGAGCGAGACTCTGGTCCGGGTGGTCGAGGGGCCCTATGACCCTGTCTCCCTCCCTGCCCAGCTGGCCGCCCGGCGGCCCCAGGGGGGAGAGGTGTGGTGTGACGCGGCGGCGGCCGCCAGGCTCGCCGGGGGCTGAATTGGTAAAACTCGCCCCGTCCATCCTTGCCGCCGACTTCTCCCGGCTGGGGGAGGAGGTGAGCGCCTGCGAACGGGCCGGTGCCCACCGCATCCACATCGACGTCATGGACAACCACTTCGTGCCCAACCTCAGCATGGGACCAGAGGTGGTCTCCGCCTGCCGTCGTCACACTGGCCTGCCCCTGGAGGTGCACCTCATGGTGGAGCGCCCGGACAGCATCATCCCGGCGTTCATCGAGGCCGGCTGTGGCACGGTCACCGTGCACCTGGAGGCGGGTGCGCAGCCGCACCGCAGCGTGGCCCTGATCCACCAGCTGGGCGCCAGGGCAGGGATGGCGATCAATCCGGGGACCGCCACCTCACTCCTCCGTCCGCTCCTGCCCGAGGTGGAGCTGGCGCTGGTGATGTCGGTGGACCCGGGCTTCGGGGGTCAGCGTCTCCTGCCCCAGTCGCTTCCGCGGCTCAGGGAGGTGGCGGAGATGATCTCCCAGCTGAACCCCGGCTGCGAGCTGGAGGTGGATGGGGGCGTGGACTGCGACAATGTGTCCAGCTGCGTAGCCGCCGGGGCCACCGTGGTGGTGGCGGGAACCTCGGTGTTCGCCGCCCCCAAGGGCACCGCCGCCGGGGTCGGGTGCCTCCTGGAGCGGATCTCGCAAGGGGCGGGCGCGCAGCCGTCGTGTCCGTGATACCGAGGAGGTTGGTAGAGAATGCCCCGTAGCCCGCTGGCGGTGCCCGAGCACCCGCAGCTAGCACCCGAGGTCCGCCAGGCCTGGGTGGACGTGGATCGCAAGCTTGGAGTGTTCATCATTCCCCAGTTGCGCGAGCTGGGACAGGACCAGGCGGTTGACCAGCTGGTGGCCCGGGGTGCCGAGCTGGCCACTCTGGCCGCTCAGGGGGAGCACGAGGCGCTGCTTCCGGCCTACGGAGCGCTGCTTCAGGAAGCTCAGACGGCGCTCCGGGAGGCGAGAACGCAGGAGGCCGCGGCCAGCCAGGCGTCCGGCGCCAAGAGGCACCAGGAGGCCGAGGCCGAGTCGGCGATCCAGCTGGCCCGCAGCCGCCTGCCGGCGCGGCGCATGGCCAGACTGGAGGCGCGGTTGGCCGAGCTAGGTGAGGCGGACCCCAAGGAGAGGCGGCTTGCCGTCGCCGAAGCCATAGAGGAGTGGGACCGGATGGCTCAGACGCGGGATGCCAGGCTCGCCGAGCGCATGGCCGAGACCGCTCACCTGCCGGTCAGGCCCCGCCAGCGCGAAACCGCCCGAAGCCGCAAGGCGAGAAGGGACCAGGAGCGGATCCTGGAGTTGGCTCGCAACTTCGACCCAGAGCGGGCGCTTGGAGCGCCCGCCCGGGCCGGTCAGTGACGGGAGGCCTCTAGCTCCAGGGCCTCGCCCTCCTCGGCCTCGATGGTGATCCAGTCCGGCTGCCCCAGCAGCCTACTGACCTCGACCATGATGCGGCCCTGGGCGTCGAAGACGGCGTCCTGCACCCGGTCGATGCTGGGGCGGCTGCTGGCCACGACCTGGGCGAGATCCGGGTCGACCTGGGAGACCTCGGCCCGGCGCAGCTCCTCGGTGATCGCGGGCGGAACCACCCGCCGCTCGCGGATGCGGGCATCCTCGAGGTCGGCGAGAACCCGGTCCAGGTGCTCCAGGTGGGAGCGGTACTTGCGCAACTTCCTCGTCCGGGCCAGGCTCTCGCGCTGCCGACGCAGGATGTCATGGTGGGTAACCCGGTAGCGGTTGTCCCGCTCGGTGGTCATCATCTCGTCACTACCTCGGTGGGGGCGCCACGCCTCATGGGTTGGTCCCTCTGGGAGCCCAGCGTGGCTTGGGCCCCTCGGTGTCAACGGCAATGGACGCAACCCGGTTACCCGGTGCTCCCCACCACCCGGCAGCTCCGCACACCGCGGCTGCGCAGGAGAAGTATACCCCGTGGGGCACAGTTTGAGCTCCCCTGGGCGCCCCCAATTTCGCGGCCTCCGAGGGGCCGCGAGCCGGAGTGGCCTCGGCGGTCGTTCCCCGCGCTCTCCCGCTACCAATGGCAGACTCGGAAGGCCGGCGATCTGGGGCCGCGACCAGGGCCAGGGACGGCGACCTAACTCCCGGGGAGGTCGGGGAGGTGGCGACGCCGAGTTCGCCCTGATCCACGGGCAGGTGCAGCGCGGCCGATCTCTTAGACTGGGCACGTGGCCACCACGCCCCGGAAGAGCCGTCCTCGCTCCGCCGCCCGCTCCGCGCGGGCGTTGCCGCATGGGCTCACCGCCCAGCAGTGCCGCGCCATGTACCGCAAGATGGTGCAGATCCGCCACTTCGAGGATCACGCCGCCGAGGCCTACGCCCAAGCCAAGGTCGGCGGCTTCCTCCATCTATACATCGGGGAGGAGGCGGTGGCGGTGGGGGCGATAGCCGCGGTTCGCGAGGACGACCACATCCTGGGGCACTATCGCGACCACGGTTACGCGCTGGCGCGGGGCTGCGACGTGAAGGCCTGCATGGCCGAGCTCTTCGGGCGCGATACGGGGATCTGCCACGGCCGGGGCGGGTCCATGCACCTGGCGGACGCCTCCCGCCACTTCTGGGGCGGCCACGCCATCGTGGGATCCCACATCCCGATCGGGGCGGGGATGGCCTACGCCATGCAGTACCTGGAGGAGCCGCTGGTGGTGCTGGACTTCTTCGGTGACGGCGCCACCGGCAACGGCATCTTCCACGAGGGGCTGAACATGGCGGCCCTCTGGAACCTCCCGGTGGTCTTCATCTGCGAGAACAACCTCTACGGCATGGGGGCGACCCTGGCCGAGGAGTCTCCGGTCTCGGACATGATGATCAAGGCCGAGGGCTACACCATGCCCGCGGTGCAGTGCGACGGAATGGACGTGCTCTCGGTGTACGGAGCGGTCCAGCAGGCTGCGGAGCACTGCCGCTCGGGCAAGGGGCCGTTCTTCGTCGAGGCGATGACCTACCGCTTCCGTGGCCACTCCATGGCCGACCCGGAGCTCTACCGGGACAAGGAGGAGGTCCGTCGCTGGAGAGAGCTGGACCCGATTCCCCGGTTCGGGGACTTCCTGGTCCAGCAGCGGATCACCAGCCCGCAGGAGCTGGCCGAGGTCAACGAGGAGGTCGAGGCCGAGATGCTGGAGGCGGTGCGCTTCGCCGACAGCTCCCCCTGGCCCGAACCGGACTCGGTGGATCGGTGGATCTACGCCAAGCCCATCGATCCCGAGGCGCCGGAGGAGGCGCCTTCCCTGGCCGGGGACCCGGCGGGGGCGGCGACCTAAGTGGCCGAGCTGACCTACCGGGAGGCGGTGCGCAGCGCCATGCGTGAGGAGATGCGCAGCGACTCGAGAGTGATCCTGATGGGGGAGAGCATCACCGGCTACGGGGGCTCATACGCCGTGACCAAGGGGCTGGTGGAGGAGTTCGGCCCCAAGCGGGTGATGGAGACCCCGATCGCCGAGGCCGGGATCGTGGGCTTCGCGGTCGGAGCCGCCATGGGCGGGCTGCGCCCGGTGGCCGAGCTGATGACCGTCAACTTCGCCCTGCTGGCCCTTGACCAGATCGTCAACAGCGCCGCCAAGTTCCACTACATGTTCGGCGGCCAGTGGTCGGTTCCCCTGGTGGTGCGCACCGTCTCCGGATTCGGCCAGCTCGGACCGACCCACTCCCAGTCCTTCGAGGGGTGGTTCGCATCCGTCCCAGGGCTCAAGGTCGTGATGCCGGCCACCCCGGCGGACGCCAAGGGGCTGCTGCTGGCCGCGATCCGGGATCCTGACCCGGTGATCTTCATCGAGCACAGCCTCCTCTACAGCACCAAGGGGGAGGTGCCCGAGCAGGAGGGTCTCGAGGTGCCCATCGGACGGGCGGCAGTGGTCCGCGAGGGGACCGACGTGACCCTGGTCGGATACTCCCGGATGTTGCTCCAGGCGCTGCACGCCGCCGAGGTGCTGGAGCGCGAGGACGGCGTCTCCTGCGAGGTGGTCGACCTGCGCACCCTGCGCCCTCTGGACTACCCCACGGTGGTGGGGTCGGTCGGCCGTACCCACCGGCTGGTGCTCTGCGGGGAGGACTGGCGCACCGGCGGCTTCGGCGCCAACCTCTTGAGCGAGATTCAGGACCGGAGCTTCGACGACCTGGATGCGCCCATTGCCCGGGTGGCCATGCGCGACATCCCCCTGCCGTACTCCCGGAAGCTGGAGCAGCAGCTCATACCCGCCAGCCAGCAGATCGTCGACGCGGTGAGGCGCATGAGCTGATGGCCTATCAGGTCACCATGCCCCAGATGGGGTACGACATGACCGAGGGCACCATCAACCGCTGGCTGGTGGAGGAGGGGACAAGGGTGGAGCGTGGTGACACCATCGCTTCCATCGCCACCGACAAGGCGGACATCGACATCGAGGCCTACGCCAGCGGGATCCTGCGCCGGATCCTGGTCGGGCCGGGGGAGAAGGTGCCCGTCGGGGCTCCCATCGCCGTGATCGCCGATGAGGGTGAGGAGCTGGAACCGGAGGCTCCGGCTGCCCAGGGAGGCGAGGCGGCACCCGCATCGCCGCCTCCCGAGGTCGCCGCCGAGGACGAGGCCCCCCGGTCCCCCGAGGTCCAGCCGACGCCCGTCCCGGACTGGGCCCACCAACTCGGTGGGGAGTCCACGGTGTCCGAGGAGCCGCCCCTGGCGGGGAGGGTCAAGGCCAGCCCGCTGGCTCGCCGCCGAGCGCGGGAGCTGGGACTTCCCTTGAGCCAGGTGCGCGGCACCGGGCCCGAGGGCAGGGTCACCGCCGAGGATGTCGAGGCCATGGCCCGATCGGGCGGGCTGGTCGCCGCTGCTCCCACCGCGACCGGGCGCGCGGCCCCACTGGACCCCACCGACCCCTCGGAGCCGGTCAAGGCCACCCGTATGCGCGAGGCCATCGCCCGCCGGATGTCCGAGGCCAACAGCACCATCCCCCACTTCTACCTCACCACCCGGGTCGACGTGGGGGCCCTGATGAAGCTCCGGTCGGAGCTCAACGCCCTGCAGCAGCCTGGGGTCCCGAGGTTCTCCGTCACCGACTTCCTGGTGCGGGCCATGGCTCTCACCCTGCAGCGTCACCCCCAACTCAACTCGGCCTACGTGGGAGGAGGGGTCAGGCGCTTCTTCTCCAGCAACATCGCCCTGGCCGTGGCCGTGCCCGACGGGCTCGTCGCCCCCACGCTGCGCTCCTGCGAGTCGCTGTCCTTCGCCGAGCTGGCGCGCCGGACCCACGACCTGGCGGCCCGCGCCAAGAGCAACCAGCTGCGCCCGGAGGAGCTGGCCGGCGCGCATACCGCCATCAGCAACCTGGGGATGTTCGGCATCAACCAGTTCTCGGCCATCATCACCCCCGGCCAGGGCAGCGTCCTGGCGGTGGGCGAGGTGGGCGAGGTCCCGGTGGTGCGGGACGGCCAGGTGGTGGCCGGCCAGATCATGGAGATGACGCTGGCCATCGACCACCGGGTGACCGACGGCGCCGAGGGGGCCGAGGCCCTGGGCTACCTCCGGTGGTGTCTCGAACACCCGGCCTCACTGCTGATCTGAGCCCGGCCCAGATGGAGGAGGAGCGATGAAGGACCTGGCCATCTTGGGCTCCGGGCCGGGCGGCTACGTGGCCGCCATCCGGGCCGCCCAGCTGGGGATGAGCGTTGCACTGGTCGAACAGGAGGAGACCCTGGGCGGGATCTGCCTCAACTGGGGCTGCATCCCCTCGAAGGCGCTTCTGCGCAACGCCGAGGTCCTGCGCCTGGTCCGGGAGGCGGACCGCTTCGGCATCTCCACCGGCGAGGTGGCCGCCGACTTCGACGCCGCGATCGCCAGGAGCCGTGAGGTTGTCTCCAAGCTGGTGGGAGGGGTGGCCTTCCTGATGCGGAAGAACGGAGTCGAGGTGGTCCGGGGCCGGGGCCGGCTGGTCTCCGAGCAGACCATCCGGGTCGAGCCGTCTGGGCAGACGGTCGCCGCCACCCAGATCATCATCGCCACCGGGGCTCGCCCCAAGGTGCTCCCGGGGCTGGACCCGGACGGCCGCACCGTCTTCACCTACCGCCAGGCACTGGAGCTCCGGAGACTCCCGGCATCCTGCATCATCGTCGGCGGGGGTGCCATCGGCGCGGAGTTCGCCGACGTGTACTCCACCTACGGCGTGCGGGTCACCGTGGTCGAGGCCCTCGACCGGATCCTCCCCCAGGAGGACGCCGAGGTGTCCCGCGAGGTGAACCGCCAGTTTCAGCGGCGCGGCATCGAGGTCCGGCCCGGCGCGCTGATCCAGAGGGCGGAGCGCTCTCTCGAGGGGATGCGCCTGCACCTGGAGTCAGGCGAGGTGCTCGAAGCGGACATGGTGCTCACCGCGACCGGGGTGCGGGCCAACATCGAGGAGATCGGCCTGGAGGAGCTGGGCGTTCAGGTGCGGGAGGGCGTGATCGCCGTCGACCCGCACCAGCGCACCAACGTGTCCGGGGTGTACGCCATCGGCGACGTCACGGGTCCCCCCCTGCTGGCCCACGCGGCCAGCGCGGAGGGGGTGATAGCGGTGGAGTCGGCGGCCGGCCGGGAGGTGGCACCACTTGACGCGGACCTGGTTCCCCGTTGCACCTACTGCCAACC
>JAKBTP010000139.1 GCA_021844355.1 bacterium
GGCGGCGGACGCGGTGGCCGCCGGTCAGCTCGCCAAGGGGGACGTGCTGGCGGTGGCCCGGCTGGCCGGGATCATGGGGGCCAAGCGCACCCCGGAGCTGATCCCGCTCTGCCACCCGGTGGCGCTGCGGCATGTGGACGTGGAGGCGGAGCTCGACCGGGACACTCCGGCCATCCGGCTGTGGGCGCGGGCCCGCTGCGACGATGCCACCGGGGTGGAGATGGAGGCCCTCACCGCGGTCGCCGTGGCGGCTCTCACCGTGATCGACATGTTGAAGAGCGTGGACCCTTGGGCGCGGGTGGACGGGGTGCAGCTGGTGGCCAAGAGCGGGGGGCGCTCCGGGGCGGTGACCAGGCCGGAGGACCCCCACGCCGGCTGACCCTGTCCGGGACGACCGTGAGCTGCGCGAGCTGCTCTTCCTCCAACAGCTGGCGCTGGCCGCCGCCTCCACCATGTCTCGCGACCGCCTGCTCGAGCTGGTCATCGGCCAGACCACCGGCGCCATGGATGCGGACGTCTGCGCCCTGTACCTGCAGGATGAGGCCCGCGGCGGGCTGGTCCTCACCGCCACCAACGGGTTGAACCAGGCGGCGCTGGGACGGGTCGTGATGCCCCTCGGGGAGGGCATAACCGGCTCCGTCGCTGCGTCGCGGCTCCCCCTGGCCGTCCCCGAGGTGGCCCGCGACCCCCGGTTCAAGTGGGTGGAGGGGGTGGACGAGGCGCGCTTCACCTCCATGCTCTCGGTCCCCATAGAGGCGGGGCCCCGGATGGTTGGGGTGCTGAACGTGCAGACCGTGGCTCGGCGGGAGTTCCGCCCCGAGGAGGTGGCCTTCCTCTCGGCGATCGCCGGGGCGATCGCCGGGGTCCTGGAGCGCAGCGAGCTCCAGCGCCGCCTCGAGGAGCAGCTGGAGGAGGTCCGCCTGGCCCAGGTGACCCACGAGCGGTTCACCGAGCTGGTGCTCACCGGCGCGGGGCTGGCCCGGATCGTGGAGGCCATCTCCGGCCTGGCCGGGGGCGCCGTGGGGGTGTACGACCCCCTGGGTTTCCGGCTGGAGCACGGACTGGGGCGGGGACCGGGCCCCCGCCGGCTCCAGCTTCCGTCCCAGCTGGCCGCCGGCGCCGAGGGGCCGGTGGCGGTCCGCCACGGCCGGCCCCCCCAGCAGCTCACACTTACCCCGGTCCGAGCCGGCTCCGAGCTGGTGGCGGTCCTCGCCCTGGAGGGCGACCTCGGCGGCTCGGCCTCCCGGCGACGAGCGCTGGAGCAGGGCGCCACCGTCGTGGCCCTGGAGCTCCTCAAGGAGCGGGCCGCCGCCGAGGTGGAGCGGCGGCTGCGAGGCGACCTGATCGAGGGCCTGATCACCGCCGGGGGTGAGCCCGAGGAGGCGAGGCGGCTGGCCCAGAGGGCCGAGCGGCTGGGCTTCCGGATTCCCGCCCAGGCCTGGCTGCTGCTCCTCGAGCCGGACGACGAACGCTCCGCGACCGCCCTCCAGTCTGGGCCGCTCCAGGAGCGCCTCTCCCGTGACCTCGTCGAGTACTGCCGGCCCCGCCATCCCGGGGCGGTGGTGGCGTCCCGGGGAGCCACCACCCTGGCGCTGGTGCCGGCCGAGGCCGCGGGCCGCGATCCGGCCCGTCCCTCGCTCCCGGAGGTGGAGGAGCTGGGGCGGGAGTTGTCACGGCTGGCCCACGGTGTGGACCGCCGCCTCAGCGTCTCGGTGGGGATCGGCAACTTGGCAGCCGGGGCGGACGAGCTGCCCCGGGCCTACGAGGAGGCCCGGCAGGCGTTGCGCCTCTCGCGCCGGGGAGGGCGGACCCGGCTGGTGGCCTCATACCGCTCGCTGGGGGCGCTGCGCCTCCTGCTGGAGGTGCGGGACCCGGCGGCGGTGGACCGCTTCGTGGGCGAGACACTGGGGCCCCTCCTGGAGTACTCCCGGCGGCGGGCGACCCCGCTGCTGGCCACGCTGGAGGCGCTGGCCGGGGAGGGCTGGAACCAGCGGGCCGCGGCGCGCCGGCTCAAGGTGCACATCAACACCCTCACCTACCGGGTGCAGCGCCTCGAGATGCTCCTCCAGCTGTCCCTGGACGACCCCGAGACCCGGGTGGTCCTGCAGGTGGCGCTTCAGGCTCGCACCCTCGGCCGCGCCTGACCGGGGCCCACCGGCTGGCCCGGTCTGCGAACATGACGGCGTGGTGGCCCGCTTGCCGCGACTCCATGACGGCCGGGAGGTCTGCCGCCGCGCGGGCCCGGGCGATGGTAGGCGCCGCGCGTGAAGGACTCCGGCGGAGCGGAGGCTGAGGCTTCCCCACCCGACACCGCGGATCCCCGCCGGTCCTATCGCCGGCTCCAGGATGCCAGGACTCTTCGGGCCCTCGCCCATCCCCTCCGCATAGCCCTACTGGAGGCGCTGGCCGTCGACGGCCCGCTGACCGCCACCGAGGTTTCCGAGCTGGTGGGGGAGAGCCCGACCACCTGCTCATTCCACCTCCGGCAGCTGGCCCGCTACGGTTTCATCGAGGAGGGGGAGCGTGGACCGGGGCGGCGCCGGCCCTGGCGAATGGTCGCGCGAGCCAACACCGTCCCCCGGGAGGGTGAGGACGCCGCGGCCACCGTCGAGGCGGAGGTGCTCGGGAGCATCTTCCGCCGCCGGCTGATCGAGCACCTGGAGCTGTGGGAGACGACCAGGTCCACCTATCCCCCGGAGTGGCAGGCCGCGGCCGAGACCAATCAGTTCCTGCTCTGGGTGACCCGGGAGGAGCTGGAGGGGATCCAGCTCCGGCTGCACACCCTGCTGGGGCAGTTCATGCCCCGCCTGGACCCGGCAAAGAGGCCCCAGGGCACGGTGCCGGTGGAGCTCATCACCTTCATGTTCCCAGTTCGACTCCCCGAGGGTTCGGAGGGCCCGATCAGGCGTCGCAAGTAGGCGAGCGCCGGGCCGGCGACGTGCCGGCGTCCCGAGACACTATCGCGCACATGCGTTCGCCGTACTCGGCCGAGGCAACGAGGTCCCCGCCCCCAGATGCTCTGGCTGACCTGCACCTGCCCCGGGCGTACCTCGAGGTGGCCGCACCCAGGTCTTCTAGTGCGTCCCGAGCCCCTGGGACGAGGAGCGGCCCCCTCCTCTGGAGCTGACGCGGCTGGCGGGGGTGGCCGAGGCCTGCTGCAGCTACTTCGGCGCAGTCACCGGCTCCATCTCCCGGGACCTGGCCGGTGGGCCGAGAGCAGGCGGGACGCGCCTCGAGCAGAGCGTGGGGCATGGTCGCGGGGCCGAGCGGGGCCCGGGCGCCAGATGGCCGGTCCGCCACGGCATCCGCCGCAGCGCCTGGCACGTGCTCGACCACGCCTTCGAGATCGAGGAC
>JAKBTP010000061.1 GCA_021844355.1 bacterium
GCGCCCAGTTATCCACCAGTCCTAGTCGCGCTCGGAGCGATCATCGGCAAGGATGCGGCGCACCCTGCGGCGGTAAAAAAGCAGCAGGATGGCGGCCAGTGCCAGGGCGACCTCATCGATGGGGCCTGGTATGGGGAGCAAGCCGACCAGTAGGAGCCACCGGACCGGAGCTGGGATGCGCGGATCGGTCGCCAGCTGTCTCAAGACGCGGGTGATCCGGCGAACCCGAGCTATCACCGGCGGAGGGTCCTTGCCATGCTGTAGCCGAAGCAGAGATCAGATGAAGACGGGGATTTCGTGCGCGAAGCGAAACGCCCAAATTCCACGCTCCCGTGCAGATTGTCGAGGCAAGCGCCCTTGCCCGGGTTGAGCAGCTCAATCCTCAAGCGGAGATACCGCGAGGCACAGCCGATCCGCCGCGCGGAAGCGAGACCTTCTCGGTGTGCGTAGATGCCATGCCTCACGGGCAGGTGGACCGCATACGCATCTAGATCAGGCACTGGGTGCAAGGCATTGGGCCCTCAGTTTGCTCCGGTGATGATCCGGGCAGGCTTCCAATTCCCGGCGAGTGCCGCTTTTACTAATCCGAAAGGAGGTAAAGCGACACGTGCCAGAAGCGTCCCGTTCTCGTGTCGGCGGGTCCCATAGCGACGATGATGCTCTACTTTGCTTCGCTTGAGTGCCTCATGTATGCAAACGCATGGTGCAGGACCCATTTGGTCCCAACATCCAGCCGCGCCTGCGATTGTACACACGGGACTCTTGCGCACCGGCCCCAGGATGGCGTATCACGCTCAGGTTACCTTCCCAGTCGGGGCAACTCGTGGGGCGGTGGCCGCGCGTGATCTCCACTTCACCCTCCCACTCCAGGGCCACACACCAGCGATCTCAGCCGTCGGCGGCTAGGCGACCCAGGTGTCCTTCCCATGAGTCACCCTGAGCAGCATGGCTCAGGGGTCTAGTGGCCCCCCACCTCTGCCACTGCTGGCACCGACGCACTCCCTCCCCAGCAGCGTCCAGCGGCTCAACATGGTAATAGCTTCGCATACATATCACCTACCAGCTGCACCGGCTGTGACCGGTAAGGGCGGGACCGTCAATGTCGCGGTGGGCGGTGGGGAGGGATGCGCCAGGCTTCGCGCGCTGGCTGCCTCCTGCTGTGAACCGGTGGAGCTTTGAAACCACCCCTTGCGAAGTCAATGAAGGGCTCGACTCACTGATTCAGGTCTGGGGGCGCTGTCACCGGCGAGTCGGGCTTAGCCACCTGTCCCACTCCGCAGCGTACCATGGGTGGAGACCGGCCCAACCCCTACAGACCCGAGGCGGCAACCATCGCGATCAGCCGTGCGCATGAGTCCTCCGGACCTGATTGGGTCGTGTCCAGTTCCAGGTCGTATTGAGCGTATCTGTGGACGATCTCACTCAAACCAAGCGCAAGGCCAGGATATCGATCGCGTCGTGCCTGCTCGCGCGCCTGCGCAACCAACGCGTCGCAGCGCACTGCCACCCAGTCGACTCGCAGACCATCCAGAGCCTCCTCCCAATCGAGGACGTCCGCTTGGTCAATGGCGACATCGTCGACAATAACGTTGAAGCCAACTTTGGCTACTGCCGCAACAGTCCGGTGGTACGCACTTTGCAGCCGACGACCGACGTCACCAACGCGAACCTGCACGCCGCCGGCGGCCGGCTCCAAGCGAACCCCATCACGGCAATAGGGGCCCTCGAAGTCGCCGGCGCTAAACCACTGCTCGGGTAGCTTCGCATTGAAGTCATCGGTTCCGATTGGAATCCACAGGTCGCCCACACTCGCACGGGCAGCGCAGAACATTTGGAGAATCGTTGACTTACCTGCACTCGACGTGCCATTGAGAATGACGACTCGACCCGCCGCGACCACGGGCGCAGAGTAGCTAGGCCCTCCACTCCGTGTCAAGGGCACCGGTGGCGCCGGCATTGACGCCCGTGGCGTCGGGGCCCGAAGTATGATCCCGGTCGCTGGAATCTTCCGCGGACCCGACCGGTTTTGGAGTCAGTAGATAGTACCAGGGCCGAATGGCCGCCACGCTGCCATTCGGCCCCTGCGCTGCCCTAGCGCTTCCATCCCCACTGCTGCTACGGCGTCATTCCTTCCTGACTCAAAGATCGCTCGAAAGTGCGATTCCTTCGTGATTGGCAACGTGCTCCCGAGCGTTCCCGGAGCCAGATCGTCTCCCGGCGCTCCAGCAATGGTCACATCCCCGGGCCTGCTCGGGTGCGTGAACTGCCCATGATCTCCCGCGGTCCTGGGCCGTACCTCTTCCCGTCCGTCGCTGGTCAGCTCCCGGAGCACCTCTCGAACCTTCACGATCCGGCCTCGTCAAGTGGCGCGCTGGAGCAGCCGTCCTATGCGGTCCGGCAACCGGAGCTCAGGCGAAGATGGGGATATCGTGGGCCGCGAGGAACATCCCAACTTCCTCACTCTGCGGCAGGTCATTGACGTCTACGCCCTGGCTCACGTTGAGGAGTTCGATCCCCAAGGGCTCACCGGAGGACTCATAGTCGATCCGCCGCTCTGAACCGAGGTCGTCCCCGTACGCGTAAGTGCCTTCCCTTAGGGTGATGTAGACCGCATCAGCTTCTCGATCATGCTCTAGGTGCATGGCATATGTTCCTCAGTCCGCTGCTGCGATGCTCCGGGGTGGGTTCGAATCTTTGGCAACCACCACTTTTACACGACGGCCGCCGGAATGGCCTATCACGATCGAGTTACCTTCCCGGTCCGGGTAGCTCGTGTGGTGGTCGGCAAGCACTGTTTCCACCTCCCCCTCCGATATCTGGCGCTGCCTCATGCGATCACGGACGTGGGCCGTGTAGGCGAGCCTGGCTCCCTCTGCATGAGTCACCTAGAGCAGGATAGCCGAGGTGTTCAAGTGGTCCGCTGGAGCAGCGCGCTCAAGAGGTCGGCCACCCGGCCCCGATGAAGGGCCCCCGGACAGTCAAGGCTGACAGCCACAGAGGTCTGGATTGACGGCCACAAGGCCCTGCCCGCGGCTCCAGACTTGACAGCCACTGGGTCGAAACTCCCCGATTCTGAACGTAAGCCGGCGGCACGCGCCGGAGATCCAAAAGGGAGCCGACGGTCAGATTCGAATTGACGGCCAGCTGTTTACAAATCCGAAAACAACTGTTCGCCGACGTGCGTCAGCGACCATGGCGAACTCCAATCGGGAGGGCAATCGGCCCGGATGTTCGCCTGTGACCGCCGATGACCGCCCCAGCTGGGGTCAAAAATGGGGTCAGGTGCGTCCTGATACATCCCAGCTGCTGGCCATCTGCCAACCTACCGGCT
>JAKBTP010000053.1 GCA_021844355.1 bacterium
CGGCCTCGAGATCGCCGGGGTCGGGCGGCTCCACGACCCGGGCGAGGATCTCGTGCCCGGGAACGTGGGGGAAGGAGATCAACCCGCTGAGGGGGTTGTCGGAGCTCGCCTGGAGCAGGGCCTCCTTTACGTCCGAGCCGCAGACCCCGGTTGAGAGCGGCTCCAGGAGGGCCCACTCAGGGCGTGGCCGAACGGGGTCTGGCACCTCGCGCAACCCCAGCGGCCCCCCCGCCACAAGCGCCCACTCGGGGTGCACCCGGGAGGCGACCCCACCGAGCAGGAGTCTCCGAGGCCGGGGGTCGAAGGTGAGCGCCAGCACCCCTCCAGCGTACCTTCGGCCGGGCTCCCCCGCCGCCTTTCATAACGGATAAGTGAGATCACTCTTGACTAGGATCACAACCAGCGCGATCCTGGCGGGGTAATTTGACCGTCGGGATCCTTTAGGGCCTTTAAGCGATCGGGGAGAGGTATGGGCTTGTCGGTGGAGGTGATCCGCCCGCGACACACCGGCTTCTGCTTCGGAGTGCGGGATGCACTCGAGCTGACCCGCCGGACCGTGGAGGAGGGAGGTGAGGTGCTGGCCCTCGGGCAGGTGGTGCACAACGCCCGGGCGCTGGAGGAGCTGGAGGCGCGCGGGCTGCGCGAGGCCAGCGCTCTGCCGGAGGCCCCGGGCCCGAGCGTGGTCGTGACCGCCCACGGGGCCCCACCGGAGCTCTTCGCCGAGGCCAACCGCCGGGGGCTCAGGGTGGTGGACACCACCTGCCCGCTGGTGCGCCGGGTGCAGCACCACGCCGAGGACCTGGGCCAGATGGCGGGCACCGTGGTCGTGGTGGGACACTCGGAGCACAGCGAGGTGCGGGGGGTGGTGGGATGGGCCGCCTCCCAGGGGGCGGAGGTCGAGGTGGTGGCGAGTCCGGAGGAGGCGGAGCGACTGCCCTGGAGGGAGCGCCGCGGCGTGGTCTCCCAGAGCACCTTCCCGCAGTCCCGGTTCCGGGAGATCGCGGAGGTCGTGGCCGGACGGACCGGGGAGGTGGAGGTGCGCGATACCACCTGCCCGGTGGTGACCCAGCGACAGCGGGAGGCGCTGCGCTCCCTGCTCGACCAGGTGGACGTGGTGGTGGTGGTCGGGGGACGGGGATCGGCCAACACGCGGGCCCTGGCCGACACCTGCTCTGAAGTCCGGCCGACCCACCTCGTGGAGAGCGCCGCCGAGATCCGCGAGGAGTGGTTCGCCCCGGGGCAGCGCGTTGGGATCACCTCCGGGACGTCCACCCCCTCCTGGGTGGTGGACGAGGTGGAGGCCGCCTGCCGTGCCCTCTGAGGAGCCGGCCACCCTGGAGGCGCCCCCGGCGGGGATGACCGAGGGTCTGGCCCGGGCGGCCCAGGACCTTCTCGGCCGGTACCAGGAGCGGGTGACATCCGGTCTGGAGCGCGCCTGCGCCCTCCTGCCGGCTGAGGTAGCCGGCCCTGGGAGGTACCACCTGGGCCTGGACGAGGGCGCCCGGCCCGGCAAGGCGCTCCGGCCCACCCTCACCATGCTGATCGGGGAGGGGCTGGGAGCGGACCGGCGAGTGGCTGCCCACCTGGCCACCGCCGTCCAGCTGGTCCACGACTTCTCCCTAGCCCATGACGACATCGTCGACGAGGACCGCGCTCGGCGCGGGCAGCCGGCGCTCTGGGTTCGCTACGGGGTGCCCACCGCCCTCAACACCGGGGACGCCCTCCTGACCCTGGCCTTCCAGCTGCTGGCGGCCCGGGAGCTGGACCCGGAGGTGGCCCAGAGGGCCGCCGCCGAGCTGGGCCGAGCCACCATGGAGATGGTGGCGGGGCAGCAGGCGGACATCTCCGGCACCGGGGTCCCCTTCCAGGGGCTCTCCGCCTACATGCGGATGGTGGAGCTCAAGACAGGGGCGCTCATGGGGGCGGCCACCGCGTTGGGGGCGATCGCCGCCGGAGCCGGGCCGGACACCGTGTCGGCCTGCGAGGCCTTCGGCCGCACGCTGGGGATAGCGTTCCAACTGCGGGACGACGCCCTCGGGGTGTTCGGCGACGAGGTGGTGACCGGCAAGCCGGTGGGCAACGACCTGGTGCGCGGGAAGCAGGGGCTTCCGCTGCTTCTGGCGCTGAGCGGCAACGGCGACCTGGGGAGCGCGGCCCGGAGCTGGCTGGAGCCCCCCGGGCTGGGCCCGAACGACCTGCCGGCGGCGGTGGCCCTGCTGCGCGAGGGCGGGGTGGCCGACCGTTGCCAGGGCCTCACCACGACCTGGACCGAGAAGGCCATCAACGCCGCCGCCCGGCTGCCCCTGCAGGAGGAGGTGGCGGGGGAGGTCGAGATACTCTGCCGCTGGCTGGGAGAGCGAGCCTCTTGACCCTGGAGGTGGCCCTGCCGCCCGGCCCGGACGCCGCTCGGGGGGACGCGGGAGCCGCCCTGGCACGGGCGGTGGACAGCCTTCTGCGGCGCCAGCATCCGGACGGCCACTGGATGGGGGAGCTGGAGAGCAACGCCTCCATCACCGCCGAGTACGTGCTCCTGTGCCGCTACCTCGAAGTGGTCGACCCCGCGAGGGAGGCGGCGTCGGTTCGCCACCTCCTCGGGGAACAGGCAGAGGACGGCGGCTATCCGATCGCCCCGGGGCTGGAGGGCGATGTGAGCGTCACCACCGAGGTGATGGTCGCCCTGCGGGCGGCCGGGCTGCCCCCGAGCCACCCTCAGGTGGAGGCCGCCAGGCGCTTCGTGGCGGCGCACGGCGGGGTGGAGGCCACCCGGATGTTCACCCGACTCTGGCTGGCACTGGGAGGGCTCTGGCCGTGGCGGGAGCTGCCCGCGGTACCGCCGGAGTGGGTGCTGCTCCCCGGCCGGTTCCCGGGCAGCATCTACGACCTGGCCTCCTGGGCCAGGGCCACCACCGTCCCCCTCAGCATCCTGCGCACCCAGGAGACCGTCTTCCCCCTCTCCGAGCCCAGCCCGGAGGAGTTGCCGAGAGGCGTCCGGGGCCGGGCTGCCGGGACCTGGGGCTGGCGGGTGGCGGAGAGGCTGGCGCGCCACTACGAGCGACTGCCATGGACACCGACCCGCCGGCTGGCCCTGGACAGGGCGGAGAGGTGGGTGCTGGACCACCAGGAGGCGGACGGCTCCTGGGCGGGCATCCAGCCCCCCTGGGTGTACGGGCTGATGGCGCTCCGGGCCCGGGGACTGGGGCTGGACCACCCCGCCGTGCGCTCGGGGCTGGCGGCGCTGGAGAGCTTCGGCATCGAGGACGAGAAGGGCTTCAGGTTGCAGGCCTGCATCTCGCCGGTCTGGGACACGGCTCTGGCGGTCT
>JAKBTP010000070.1 GCA_021844355.1 bacterium
GCCCGGCGCTCCCGGGGGAGGCTGCGGCCGCCACCGTGCCCGGAGAGACGCCCCCGGCCGGGGTGCGCAAGCGGCGCCGGAGGAGGCGGCGGCCCGCGCTCGGGCCCGACGGCCAGCCGGTCGTCAGCTCCGCCCCCCCGCCTGGAGTGGCGGCCGCGCCGACTCGGCGGCGGCGGCGGCGGCGCCGGGGAGGTGGAGCAGGAGGGCCCGGCCCCGCGGCGCCGGGGGGGGCGCTGACCGAGGGAGGTGAGCCATGACCGAGTCGCAGATCCGCTCGTTGTTCGTGGCGGGCGCGGGCCTGATGGGGGCGGGAATCGCCCAGACCGCCGCCCAGAAGGGCTTGGCGGTCCAGCTCTACGATGCCCTTCCCGGGGCGGCGGAGCGGGCGATCGGACAGATCCGCCAGCGCCTGGAGCGGGCGGAGCAGCAGGGCAAGGCCGCACCGGGTACGGCGGCCTCGTGCCTCGCGCACCTCCACGAGACGGAGACCCCGGTCCCGGAGGCGAGCACCCAGGTGGTGATCGAGGCGATCACCGAGCAGCTGGAACTCAAGCTGCAGTTCTGGGCGGAGATGGGGCGGAGTTGCGCCCCGGAGGTGCTCTTCGCCAGCAACACGAGCTCCATCCCCATCACCCGCCTGGCGGCCGCCAGCGGCCGTCCGGAGAGGTTCATCGGGATGCACTTCTACAGCCCGGTCCCGGTGATGGAGCTGGTGGAGCTGGTGCCCGGGCTGGCCACCGCCCCGGAGACCTACTCCGCGATCGAGGAACTGGGACTTCAGCTGGGCAAGCGGCCGGTGCGCTCCGCCGATTCCCCCGGCTTCATCGGGAACCGCATCCTGATCCCCTTCCTCAACGAGGCCATGCGGGCGCTGCAGGAGGGGGTGGGCAGCGCCGAGGACATCGACCAGGTGGCCAAGCTGGGGTTCCGCCACCCCATGGGCCCGCTGGAGCTGGCCGATTTCATCGGGCTGGATGTCGTCCTGGGCATCTGCCGGGTCATGCACGAGGGGCTGCACGACCCCCGGTACGCCCCCCTGCCGATCCTGGAGCGCCTGGTCGAGGCCGGGAGGCTGGGACGCAAGAGCGGACGGGGCTTCTACGACTACGGCGGGTGATCCTCGTCTGGCTGCCGGTTCCCCCGCCCGGCGCCTCCGCTCCGGGTAGCGGGCCTCGAACCGCGCTCTGACTTGGGAAGCCCCCTGGCCGACTTCGCCAAGTCCTCCTGGGATGTCGGACGAGCGTAGCGGACCTTGGAGCAGGGGCGGGGCTGGGGCCTTGGCGGTGGTGGCCTCCCGGTCCCCGCTGGAGAGTTGTCAGCGGCCGTGGGAGCTCCGGGTCGGCACCGCGGTTTGGACGGGTCCAGCAGGCGGCGCCTTCGCGGATCCCGACGGCACCGTTCGGCTCCTCGCCAGCCTACCCGGTAATCCCGGCGCCGATGGCTGAGGCCGACTACCGGCCCTCCTCACTCTGGGATCAAGGGGATCACGTCAGCGGGTCCTGAACAGCCGGGGCGACAAGGACCCCTCGGGTCCGCAGCGATGGGCCAGTCCACTCCGGAACTAGAGCCGCGCCCTCCGGTAGAGCGTGAGCAGTGCCTCGGGAAGTCGGTCCCGGCGATTGACCACGGTCCATGCCGCCGGGCCGCACATCCTGGGCAGGTACTGATTGGCGGCGAAGTCGACGGTCAGGCAGTAGGGACGGATTCCGCGGGCTCGCGCCTCGATCCAGGCCTGCCGCGTGTCCTCCACCGCATAGCTGCCGCCGTACCCGCCGACATCGTAGGGCATCCCGTCGGTGACCAGGAGCAGGATCCGGTGGGGTGCCCCGGTGGAGCCGAGGAGCTCGGTGACGTGACGTAGGCTGGCGGCGATCCGGGTGTAGCCGCCGGCCTGCAGACTGGCCACCCTATTCAGCACGGGCTCGCCGATCGGCTCCTCGAAGGCCTTGATTCGGACCAGCTCACAACCCATCCGCGAATGACCTTGGAACCCAAAGAAGGCGAAGTCATCGCCGACTGCCTGCAGGGCTTCGCCGAGCAGAATGAGGGCGACTCGCTCCAGGTCGAGGGTCCAACCGGCGGTGGACTGGCTGAGGTCCACCAGGACCGCCACTGCGGCCTCACCCTGGAGCCGATGGGGGGACCTGAACAGCTGATCACTTCCCATTCCGGTGCCGCCCGACTCGGCCCAGGCGGCCACCGCGGCGTCGAGGTCCAACTCGGGCCCCTCCACCTCGTGGGCTCGCAGCCGGCTGCCCAGCAGGTTGCGTTCGAACGCTCTGCGGACCTTGCGGGAGGCGGCCCGGGGGAGGCCGGTCGCCGGCTCGGAGGGTGCTGTCACCACCACCTCGGTCTCATAGACGGCGCACCAGTCTCGGCGATATGCGGCGGCCCGCGAGTCCCACTCGTCGTGCCAGCAGGCGGACCGGAGTCGCGACCCTGACGGTCCACGCGCGAGGGCGTCGACTTCCGTCCCCAGTCCTGGGGATGAATCCCCCGAAGCCGGGCGTGGCATCACGACAACGATCTGGCTGGATCCTGGCCCGGGCAGCCGGAGGGTAGCCGCGCCCGACCCGTCGGGGACGGGAGCGGTGGTGCGTTCGGCGGCTGAGACCGGAGGTCCCGACCGCTGGCACCTTGCTTGGTAGGGAAGACCGAGAGGTGCCGGTATCCCCAGGTCAGGGGTGGGATGCACTGGGCTGGCGAGCCATGCTCGGCCCACGGACACAGCCCGATCGCCGTCGGCCCCGATGACAGCTCGCATGGCCCATCTGGCTACCGGCCTGGCCAGGAGCCGCGCTAGGACTAGGTCGCTGGGCGTGGGCCGAGCTTCAGGCCGGCCCGCCAGCGCCCCCAGCCAATCGTCCTCCATCTGGCCGTACGCGGCCGCCAGCCCAGGGTAGCGGCCCCGCAGGTGGCCAGCGACCAGCAGATTTACAAGCACCTCGGCCCAACCGCCCGGCGCAGTCGGAGGTTGGGCGAACGGGCTGGACGCCACGTGCCACGCCTGGAGCGCGAGCAGCAGCCGCAATTGATGTGGCACCTTGGGCAGCCAGATGGTGCGGCCGTCGCAACCGAGACGGGGCCCCTGGGCCAGCTCACAGTGGACTTGGAGGAGTGATCGGATCGCGATCTCAGGTCCACGGTTTGGCCCGGTCGCGGTCCTCACCCGAACTGGGCTTCGAGCACCGCTCGGATGGCCACCAGAAGGTCGGGGTCATCAGTCAGGGGCTGACCCATGGCACTCAGGCAGGCCTGCCGCGCCGGCACTCCATACCGCATCAAGGTTGCCGCATAGACCA
>JAKBTP010000211.1 GCA_021844355.1 bacterium
CTGAGCTGGGCGTTCCCGCCGCCAACAGCGACCCCTGGGTGGCCCGGCGGCTGGAGAACAAAGCCCACTTCCAGGACGCCGCCCGGGCCCGGGGGATCCCCGTCCCCAAGAGCGTGTCCGGAGTGGCCGGTCCCGAACTGGCGGCCACCGCCGCCTCCCTGGGGCGGGGAGTCTTCCAGCTGGCCCGAGGGTTCTCCGGCGCCGCGACCTATCCCATCGGGGGCACCGAGGAGCTGAACGAGGTCTGCGCCCGCTTCCGGGGCCTCCCCTGCCGGGTGGCTGAGTGGGTGGATGGGACCCCCGTCACCGTGACCGGTGTGGCCCTTCACGGGAGGGTTGCGCTGGGGCCCGCCTGCCTCCAGCTCACCGGTCTTCCGGAGCTGACCCCCCACCCGCTCGGCTCCTGTGGCAACGACTTCAGCTCCCCGGTTCCGAGCCCGGAGGCGGTGCGGCGGGTGGCGCAGCAGACCGGGGAGTGGCTCCGGGAGCTCGGGCATCGCGGGATCTTCGGGGTGGACCTGGTGGTGGATCGGGCGGGACGGGCCTGGTGCATCGAGGTGAACCCCCGGCTGGTGGCCAGTGTCCCCCTCTGGTCCCTCTCGGCCGCCCCGGGCAGCTCTCTCCTGGACCTCCACCTGGCGGCCTTCGGGCTGGCCGCCGATCCGGGGGCCCCCCTCAGCTGCCACTGGTCTCAGCTCATCCTCTACCAGATGGGCCGGAGCGCCACCCGGGAGCCGATCGAGAGCCATGAGGGCGACTGGGACCCGGAGGGGAACTTCACCCCCAGGCGGCGGCTCACCCTGGACGGACCGGCGCCGGGCCGGGTGGGGCTTCTCAGAAGGCGGCCTGCCGGGCCCGGGAAGGAGCTGTGCCGGCTCATCCTCGAGGGGCCGCTCACGAGCTCCCGGGGAGCCCTCCTCCCGCACCTGGAGAGAGCGGTCCGGGCACTGCGCCGGGAGCTGGAGCCGGGCCCGGTTCGGCCATAGGGCGAAGCCAGTCCAGGACCACCGCGGTGCGGTCGTCCAGCTTGCGTCCCGCCCTGACCAGCGCCTCCGCCGCCAGCTGCGCCGAAGGCGAGGAGAGCGCCGCCGCCAGCTCCTCTCGCCCGAGGATGTCCGGGGCGAAGTCACCGGTGACGCCGTCGGTGACCAGCGCCAACCGGTCTCCGTGGCGCAGCTCCAACCGTCCCCGCTGGCGGGTGAGCGAGGCGTCTGGCTCGGGAAAGCCTAGAGCCGAGTCGAGAAGGTTCCCCTCCCCCTGGTCCCGGCTCAGCTGCACCAGCTCCCGGTCGCGGAGGAGGTAGAGGCGGGAGTCCCCCACGGAGATCCACCAGCCGACCTCCTCCACCAGCCAGAGGGCGGTGGCGGTGGTGGCGCCCAGTTGGAGCGCGGCGATCTCGGAGCTGAGAGCGGAGAGCGCCCCAGCCAGCCGCTCCAGCGGCCTTCCCGGGAGGCTGCGACAGAGCTGGGGAAGCCCGCGGGCAGCGTGCTCCGCGGCCCGTTCGCTGCCCGCAAGCCCACCCACGCCGTCGAAGACGGCGAACAAACCCGACTCCAGGTCGGCCAGGCACCGGTCCTGCCCGTGCCGCCGGAGTTCCGAGATCCCCACCACGATCCTGGCGCCCACCGCTAGCGGGCGATCCTACTCCTGGCGGTCCTGTGGTTTCGCCCCCGGCCCTGAGGCGGTACCTTGGCACTGTGGAGTTTCGCGACTACTACACGACCCTCGGCGTGGCCCGCACCGCCACGGACAAGGAGATCCGCTCCGCCTACCGCAAGCTGGCCCGCGAGCTGCACCCGGATGTGAACAAGGACCCCCGGGCCACCGAGAGGTTCAAGCGGGTCAATGAGGCTTACGAGGTTCTCAAGGATCCCGAGAAGCGGGCCAAGTACGACCGGCTGGGCGCGGATTGGGAGCAGGTCGAGCGCGCCCAGGCCCGGCGCCCTCAGCCGCCCCCCTTCGACCAGTCCCGGCACGGCGCCCGGTTCGGTGGCTTCAGTGACTTCTTCGAGACCTTCTTCGGCAACCGGGGTGAAGAGGCGGGCCCGGACCCCCTGGTGGAGATCGAGCTGGAGCGGCTCCGCCGGGAGCAGAGCGCTCCCCGGCGCGGTCAGGACTCGGAGCACCGCGTCGAGGTCACCCTGCGCGAGGCGGCCACTGGGAGCGAGCGGACCATGCAGCTCTCCATCGACGAGGAGTGCCCCACCTGCCACGGCACCGGCCGGGTCGCGGAACAGCCGGCCGGAGGCGGGACGGCGGTCAAGATCGAGGTCAAGACCTGCCCCACCTGCCAGGGCACCGGCCGCCAGACCCGCCGCCGCAGCCTCAAGGTGACGATTCCCCGGGGCGTGACCGAGGGCTCGCGGGTGCGGGTGAGCGGCGAGGGCCGCGCCGGCCCCCACGGCGGGGCCCGCGGCGACCTCTACCTCCGGGTCCACCTGGACCTGGATCCCGGTACCGAGGTGCGGGGCCGCGACGTGTACACCGATCTCCCGGTGCGGGACTACCGTGCGGCCCTCGGGGGACGCGTCGCCACCCGGGACCCGGCCGGGGGCGGACTCGAGGTCACGATCCCGCCCGGCACCGCCAGCGGTAGGACCCTTCGGGTCCCGGGCAAGGGCATCCCATCCCTGCAGGCGGGGGGAACCGCCGGTGACCTGTACCTGCGGGTGCGGGTCAGCCCCTCGACGCGCACCCCGTTGCCCGAGGGCGAGAGGGACGCCTACCGCCGCCTGGAGGAGGCGGACTCCGGAGGCGGCTGAGCTGCGCGGTCAGGGGCCGGAGCCATGAGATTGCTGCTGGCCTCCACCGGACTGCAGGGCCACCTCGACCCGCTGCTTCCCTTCGCCGCCGCGGCGCGGTCCGACGGCCACGAACTCCTGCTGGTGACCTCCAAGTCCGGCGGCAGCAGGGCGAAGACGGCCGGTATCCCCCTGGCCCTCGGTGATGATCCCCCGGCTGAGGCGGTCTCCTCGATCTGGGCGGAGTTCGCCGCCGCCACGCCCCGCCAGCGCGCCCGCCTGGTGGACGGCCTGCTCTTCCCGGGACCCCAGGCGGAGGCGTTGCTGCCCGCCATGGAGCGCGCCGCCCGGTCTTGGCGCCCCGACCTCATCCTGCGCGAGCCCTGCGAGTACGCGTCCGCGGTGGTGGCTTTGAACTCGGGAGTGCCCCAGGCCACCGTGGCCATCTCCCAGGGGCGGGTGGAGACAGCCGCCCTGAGGCTGGCCGGCCCGACGCTGGACCAGCGCCGCGCGGGAACGGCCGCGGCCCTCCGGCGCACCCCCTACCT
>JAKBTP010000223.1 GCA_021844355.1 bacterium
CCGCTCCCTCCACCAGCTGCGCCACCACTCGCTCGTTGAAGCGGGAGGCCACCACGCAGGCCGCGAGGCCGCTGCCGTCCAGCTTGCTTTGGATCTCTCGCATCAGGCCTCCTCCAGGTTCGGCCCGCTCAGGAGGTGGCCGAGCTTGTCGCGCTTGGTGGCCAGGTACCGGGAATTGTGATGGTTGGGCCGCACCTCGATCGGCACCCTCTCCACGATGTCCAAGCCATGTCCCTGCAGCCCGTAGTACTTGTGGGGGTTGTTGCTCATCACCCGCAGCCGCCTGACCCCCAGCTCGGAGATGATCTGACTCCCAATCTGATAGTCGCGGCCGTCGGCCGGAAGCCCAAGGTGGAGATTCGCCTCCACGGTGTCCAACCCCTGGTCCTGCAGGGCATAAGCGCGCAGCTTGTCCATGAGGCCGATGCCCCGTCCCTCCTGGCGCAGGTATACCACCAAACCGCTCCCCTCCCTGGCGATCTGGGCCATCGCCTGGTGGAGCTGGGCCTGGCAGTCGCAGCGCCGGGAGCCGAACACGTCGCCGGTGAGGCACTCGCTGTGGACCCGCACCAGCACCGGTTCGGGAAGGGGCAGCGGACCGAGGAAGAGTGCCAGATGCACCGCGCCGGTCAGGCGGTCGGCGAACCCCACGGCTCGCCAGTGGCCGGAGTCGGTGGGGACGACCGTCTCCGGCCCGCGCTCCAGCAGGCTCTCGGTCTGCCGCCGGTAGGCGATGAGGTCGGTGATGGTGATGATGGGGAAGTGGTGGCGGCGGGCGAAGCGCATCAGTTCCGGCTGGCGGGCCATGGTGCCGTCCGCGCTGGCGATCTCGCAGACCACCCCGGCGGGCGACAGTCCGCCCAGCCGGGCCAGGTCCACCGCCGCCTCCGTGTGCCCGGCTCGGACCAGGACCCCGCCGGGCTGGGCCCGCAGGGGAAAGACATGGCCCGGGCGGACGAAGTCTTCGGCTCTGAACTGCTGGTCGGTGAGGGCCCGGATGGTCAGGGCTCGATCCTGGGCGCTGATCCCAGTTGTCACAGGGTCGGCGGCGAGGTCGACCGAGACTGAGAAGGCGGTCCGGTAGCGGGCGTTGTTGCGGGCCAGCATGGGCGGCAGCTGGAGCTGGTCCAGCCGCTCGCCAGCCATGGCGACACAGATCAGCCCCCGCGCTTCGCGCATCATGAAGTTCACCTGCTCGGCGGTGATCGACTGGGCCGCCACGCACAGGTCACCCTCGTTCTCCCGGTCCTCGTCGTCGAGGACCACCACGAAGTGACCGGCCGCGAACTCGGCCACCGCCTCCTCAATGGGGGTCAGATGGAGCCTCAAGTCATCGCCCACGGCGCTCACCCAGCAGCGGGCTCGCCAGCCGCTCCAGCAGCTTGGCGAGATGGTCCGCCTCCAGGTTGACCTCCGTCCCCACCCGGTAGCCGGCGGCCACCGTCTGGGCCAGGGTGTGGGGAATGAGGCAGACCGTCACCTCGCCTCCCCCAGTCGGCAGGTCGTCGACCTCAACCAGGGTGAGCGAGCACCCGTCCACCGCCAGGGAGCCCTGGGGGACGCAGTACCTCGCCACCGCTGCGGGCACCCCCAGCTTGAGGGTGACCGAGTTAGCGTCCGGCCGTATCTCTAGCACCCTTCCGGTCCCGTCCACATGGCCGGTGAGCAGGTGCCCCCCGACCGGGTCCCCCAGCTTGAGTGAGGCCTCAAGGTTCACCGGATCGCCCTCCACCAACCGGCCCAAGTTGGTCAACCTCACGGTCTGGGGCACCACCTCTACCTCAACCCGGTCGGAGGCACTCCCCACCGCTGTGAGGCAGCAGCCGTTGACCGCCACGCTGGCGCCCGTCTGCAGGCCGCCCCACCCACCGGGGTGGCTCAGCACCAGCCGCCCAGGGAGCCCCTCGGGCAGCTGCGCCACCTTGCCCACAGCCGACACTATCCCCGAGAACACCTCAGACCTCCGCCTCCAAGAGGAGGTCTGACCCCACCGCGTCTACCCTGGCCCAGCGCAGCCTCCAGGCCTCCGACAGGGTCCTGGCGCCCTCGCCGCCGATGGCGGAGAGAGCTTGACTGCCTCCCAGGACCAGCGGGGCGATGAAAACGACCACCCGGTTGGCGAGGCGGCGGGCCGCCACCTCACCCGCCACGGTGGGCCCCCCCTCGACCAGGAGCGAGGTCACCTGCCGCCGTCCCAGCTCATCCAGCAGCGCCTCCAGGGACACCCGCCCCTCGTGGGCGGGCAACGGGATCAGCTCGGCGCCCTCCAGCGGTCCAGGATGCTGGTCCAGGGTGGCGATCCAGGTCCTGCCCGACGTCTGGGTCAGGACCCGCGCCGAAGGGGGGGTCCGCAGGTGGCTGTCCACCACCACCCGGATCGGCTGGCGGCTGTCGGGCCGGTGCCTTGCGGTCAGCGACGGGTCGTCGGCCAAGACCGTCCCCACCCCGACCATCACCGAGTCGTGGTCGGAGCGCAGCTGGTGGGCGGCCCGGCGCGCCACCCGGCCGGTTATCCAGCGGGACTCGCCCCCGGCGGTTGCGACCTTGCCGTCCAGGCTGGTGGCCAGCTTGAGGGTGACGTAGGGCCGCCCGGTCGTTACCCAGGTGGAGTAGAAGCGGATCAGGTCCCGCGCCTCGGCGGCGGCCTCGCCAACGACCACCTCCACCCCCGCCCCCCGAAGCCGCGCAACTCCCTGCCCGTTGACCCTGGGGTTGGGGTCAAGCAGGGCTGCGTGCACCCGGCGCACGCCGGCCGCGAGGATGCGCTCGGTGCAGGGCCCGGTGCGGCCGGTCGTGGGGCACGGCTCCAGGGTCACGTAGAGATCGGCCCCCAGAGCGCGCTCGCCCGCCTGCTCCAACGCCACCACCTCGGCGTGGGGCCCACCGGCTCGCTGGTGGAAACCCTCCCCGACCACGTCCCCGTCCCGGACCACCACCGCCCCCACCATCGGGTTGGGGGCGGTCCGGTAACCAGCCATGCCCGCCAGCTCAATGGCCCGGTACATGGCGCCGCCCCGGCTGCTCCGCGATCCGCTCATGAAATCTCCCTGGCGGGGCAGGAAGGTCACCCGGACCGCGTCCGCGCTGTCCTCTCCCATCCAGACTCGGACACGCCCAATGCGGCCCTCACTGTCGGCTCCGGAATCTCACCGGATCCTGCTCCCCGGGGCCGATGCTCAGGGGGGCTCGCGGGCTTTACCGCCGGTCGGGAATCTCACCCTGCCCCGAAGACCGGTCCAGCGTACCATGTCGCCGTTCGCCGCCGGAGCCCAGCGAAGGCCG
>JAKBTP010000138.1 GCA_021844355.1 bacterium
ATGGGGGTGGTCGCGGTGGGGATCGCCAAGGGGGTGATGCAACACTTCGTCTCCCGGCAGGCGCCGCTCTTCTATCTCCTTATCGTGACCTTCGGGCTCTCCCTGATCATCGAGAACCTGGTGCAGGCGATCTGGGGACCGGGGTTCCAGACCTACAACCTTTCGGTCGGGAGCCCGCTCAGCCTGGGGCCCTTCTCGCTCACCCCGATCCAGCTGATCATCATCGGGCTCGCCGTGGTGGCCATGGTGGCCATCCACCTGATGCTCAGCCGGACCAGCCTGGGCAAGGCCATGCGGGCGATGTCGGACAACAAGGACCTCGCCCAGGTGAGCGGGATCGACACCGAGCGCATCACCACCTGGACCTGGTTCATCACCGGTTGCCTCGCCGGTCTGGCCGGGATCGCGCTCACCGTGACCACCGTGAGCTTCAACCCCGCCAGTGCCGACAGCTTCCTCTTCGTGATCTTCGCCGCGGTGATCCTCGGAGGGATCGGCCGGCCCTACGGGGCCATGGCCGCCGCCGCGATCCTGGGCATCGTGACCGAGGTATCGGCGGTCGTGGTCAGCTCCACCTACAAGGATGACATCGCCTTCGTGGCCCTGGTGGTCGTCCTCCTGCTCCGCCCCCAGGGCCTCATCGCCACTCGTGGAAAGGCCTGAACATGGATCTGATACTGCCTTACATCGCCACCCTGGCCATCTTCTTCTTCGTCTACAACATCCTCACCTGGGGGCTGAACATCCAGTTCGGCTATGCCGGGGTGCTGGACTTCACCTTCATCACCTTCGTGGCCTGCGGCGCCTACTTCTCGGGCGTGTTCGCCCTCGGCCCCGGGCAGAAGTCCACGGGGTTCGAATGGATCCTGGGGTTGAGCTGGCCCTTCCCCATAGCGCTGGTCATGGGGGCGCTGGCCGCCGGCCTGCTGGGGATCGTGATCGGTCTCATCGCCGTCAACCGGCTCCGCAGCGACTACATGGCCATCGTGACCCTGGCCACCGGGACGGTGATCTACGGGCTGGTGAGCAACTACACCCCCCTCTTCGACGGCTTCGACGGGCTGGCCGGGCTGCAGACTCCCTTCAGCCAGTGGCTGAACATCAACTACAACCAGTTCACCTACCTGTGGGTGGGCTTCTGCGCGGTGGTCATGGTCATCTGCTGGTTCATCGCCCAGCGCATCCTCAACTCCCCCCTGGGCCGGACCATGCGGGCCATCCGCGAGGACCAGGAGGCGGCCGAGGCCTTCGGCAAGGACTCGGTCCGCGTGCGCCTCATCGCCATGTCCATGGGGGCGGTGCTGGCGGGCGTCGGCGGGGCACTCCTCATGGGCTTTATCGGGGCGTTCAACCCCGCCGGGTGGACGTCGGGGGAGACCTTCGTCGTCTGGGCGGCCCTCATCGTGGGCGGGCGAGGCAACAACTGGGGAGCGGTGGTCGGGTCCTTCGTGGTGGCGGTGCTGGTCAACGAGGCGACGCGCTACATCCCGCCGATTCCCGGCAACGCCACTCTCATCCCAACGGTGCGCAACATGCTGATCGGCGCCTCCTTGATCGCCGTACTCTGGCTGCGGCCCGAGGGGATCATCCCGGAGGCCAGACGCCGCTTCTACCAACTGCCGCTGCTGCCCGGCCGGCGGACCCCGGCCGAGGGGGTGGGAAGTGCCGGAAGCTGAGGCCTTCCTGCGGGTTGAGCACCTGAGCCACTCCTTCGGGGGCTTCAAGGCGGTGGACGACTGCACCTTTGAGATCGCCAGGGGCTCCATCTCCGCCCTCATCGGGCCCAACGGCGCCGGCAAGAGCACCGCGGTCGGTCTGATCGCCGGGGCCCTCAAGGTGCAGTCCGGCCGGGTCTACTTCGACGGGCATGACGTGACTCGGCTTCCCGCCTACAAGATGGCTCGCCGCGGCCTTCTGCGGACGTATCAGGTGTCGCGGGAGTTTCCGCTGCTGACGGTCATGGAGAACCTCCTGGTCCCACCCCCGGACCAGCGCGGGGAGAGCCTCCTGAACGCCCTCTTCCGCCCCTCGGTGGGGCGCCGCCAGGACGCCGCTCTGGCGAGCCGCGCCGTGGACGTTCTCGAGACCTACGGGCTTCTCCCACTCCGTGACGAGTACGCCGGCAACCTCAGTGGCGGGGAGAAGCGGCTGCTGGAGCTGGCCCGGGCGGAGATGGCCAACCCCAAGTTCATGCTTTTGGACGAGCCTATGGCGGGGATCAACCCCGCGCTGATCGCGCGGCTGGACGGGCACATACGGCGCCTGCGCGACCAGTCCGGGATCACCTTCCTCCTGGTCGAGCACAACCTGGATGTGGTCGAGAGGATCTGCGAGCAGGTGGTGGTGATGGCCGCCGGCCGGACCCTCGCCGAGGGCAGCATGGCAGAGCTCCGGCAGAACCCTGAGGTCGTCAGGGCATACCTCGGAGGAGGGCTCGATGAGCGTGCTGTCGGCTGAGGGAGTCACCGCGGGATACGGCAAGGTGCCAATAGTCCAGGGGGTGTCGGCGCGGGCCGCCGAGGGCCAGGTGGTCAGCATAGTGGGCCCCAACGGGGCCGGGAAGTCCACCTTCCTCAAGGCGATATTCGGGCTCCTCCGCAAGCTCGAGGGCACCGTGAGCGTGGCGGGCACCGACGTCACCCACCTGCCGCCTTACCGGATCGCCGCCAGCGGCATGGCCTACGTGCCCCAGGTCAACAACGTCTTCCCGTCCATGTCCGTGGTGGAGAACCTAGAGATGGGCGCCTATATCCGTCGGGCTGGGGTGGAGCGTCGGATCGAGGAGGTGCTGGCCATCTTCCCTGACCTGCAACGGGCGCGCCGCGGCAAGGCCGGGGTCCTGAGCGGGGGCCAGCGCAACATGCTGGGGATGGCCAGGGCTCTCATGCTGGAGCCCAAGGTGGTCTTGCTGGACGAGCCCACCGCCGGCCTCTCACCTCAGTACACCACCGTGGTCTGGCAGCAGGTGAGGAGGATCGCCGAGCAGGGCACCGCGGTGGTGGTCGTGGAGCAGAACGTGGAAATGGCTGTCCGCCACTCCGACTGGACCTACGTGCTGGTGGCCGGGCGCAACCGGCTGGACGGACCGGCCGGCGAGGTGGGCAAGCAGGATCTGAGCGCCATCTTCCTGGGGGGCGGCGGGGGGGCCGACTCCGAGGTGGGACAGACAGCGGGCGGTGGGTCGAGGAGGTGAGGCACTGGCTGAGACCGTTAAGCGACGGGTTCTTCGGTAGCGCAAGGGAAATGGAGGGTAGGAACTTGAGATTCGGTTTTCGAAAGGC
>JAKBTP010000050.1 GCA_021844355.1 bacterium
TGGGCGGGACCCCTCCTTTCCGGGTCTGGTCGGAGCTATCCGGCTCAGATCTCAGCTGTGGGCGAGACCTTCCGCCAGTGGACGACTCCCAGCACCGTCAGCAGGAGGAAGACCGCAGCCAGGGAGTAGGCCACCAGCGAGGAGATCCAAGCGATGGTTCCGAAGACTGAGAACCCGTACGCCTCCAGCAGCTCACTGCGCAGCGTGGTGCCCTTGAACACGGTGTCCACCAGGGCCGCGTACTTGGTGTCGGTGGGGTTGGAGCGGGCCAGGGTGCTGGCCTGGGCGTAGGTGAGCCCGATGTCGTGCAGGTGGACGGCGATGAAGTGATCGGCATAGGCCTCGGCCTGAGCCCCAGTGGTCATGAGCTGTCCCGCGTACTGCTTCATCACGGCGGCGTCGGCCTTGGGGAGCGCCTTGATCTCCGCGCTGTTGGCCGCCGGGAAGCTGATCTTCTGCGAGGCCAACTGGTTGTGGACCTCGGAGCTGGTGTAGTTGGCGCCCCAGAGCAGGAGCGAGCCCGCCCCCACCAGGATCACCGTCACCAGCGCTCCCAGCACAGTCAGGATTCCGTCGAAGGTCTTCCGTCGCATCGCGGCACCTCCCGGGCCGTGGGGCCCAGACCCTTAATACCTTTCCCCATCGCCCCGGCCTGGCCGGGGCATCCGGTGGATTCCACTTACAGAGTCTGGAGCCCGGCGGCCGCGGTTCTTAGGGTGATTGCACCGACTCCCCGGAGGGTGACTCCACCCCCGCAGACCCCGAGGTTTCCTCCCAGGGGTGCTCAATCGAGATAGGGAGGGAGCGTCAGGCGGGTGGCACGGCCGTCACGTCGGCGATGACGCTGACGGGGTTTTCGGTGGGATCCACCCGGCACGCCTCGACCTCGGTGGCGGGAAGCAGGCCCTCGAGGGCCGTTCGGCCGGTCGCCGCGGGGGGTGGACAGGGCGGAGGGCGCCACCCGGGCAAACGCCTCGACAGGAGTGTTGCGCCGCGGGCGCCAGGCCCGGGCCATCCGGGGGCTAAGGTTTGGTTACGAACCCGGCTCTAGGGCCCGGAACGCCAGGCAGGCGTTGTGCCCCCCGAAGCCGAAGGAGTTGTTCAGCACCAGCCGTGGTCGCACCAGGCGGGCCCCCTCGGGAACGTAGTCGAGGTCGCACTCGGGGTCAGGGTCCCGGTAGTTGATGGTCGGGGGAACCCGGCCGTCCACGATGGCCATCACCGAGAACACCGACTCCATCGCTCCAGCGGCTCCCAGGGCGTGTCCGGTCATGGACTTGGTTGAGGACACCGGGACCCGATGGGCCCGCTCCCCGAGAACCTGCTTGATCGCCGAGGTCTCGGCGGCATCGTTCATGGGGGTGGAGGTGCCGTGGGCGTTCACGTAGTCGACCTCGTCCGGCCCCGCGCCAGCCTTCTCCAGCGCCCGGACCATCGCCCGCCTGGCCCCCCGTCCGGAGGGCTCGGGGGCGGTCAGGTGATAGGCATCCGCGCTGGCGCCGTAGCCAGCGACCTCCGCCAGGATGGGTGCCGAGCGCCTCTGGGCATGCTCGTACTCCTCCAGGACGAGGATGGCGCAGGCCTCGGCCACCACGAACCCGTCCCGACCCGCGTCGAAGGGCCGGCTGGCGTGCTCGGGATCGTCGTTGCGCTGCGAGAGGGCACGCATGGAGCTGAACGCGCCTACCGCCAGCGGCGTGATCGAGGCCTCGCTGCCGCCCGCGATGCAGGCCACGGCGTCCCCCCGCCGGATGATCTCAGCGGCCTCCCCGATGGCGTGCGCTCCGGTGGCGCACGCGGAGACCAGGGCGAAGTTGGGTCCGCTGGCCCCAAAGCGCATGGCGACCTCCCCGGCGGCGATGTCCGCCAGGATCATCGGCACGGTGAAGGGACTCAATCTCCGGGGGCCCCGCTCGGCCAGGGTGTGGGTGGCTTCCTCGGTGACCTTGAGCCCCCCTATGCCCGAGCCCACGATCACCCCCACCAGGTCCCGGTTAGAGTCGTCGATGGGCAACCCGGACTGGTCCATGGCCTCCTGGGTGGCCGCCAGCGCGAACTGGGTGAAGCGAGCGGTGCGGCTGACCTGCTTGCGGTCCACGTAGTCGGTGGGCTCAAAGTCCAGCACCTCTCCGGCCATCTGCGACCCGTAGGGCTCGGGGTCGAAACCCTGGATCCGGTGGATGCCGTTGCGGCCGGCGCACACCGCATCCCAGGCCGCCTTCACCCCAATGCCCACGGGGGTCACAGTCCCCATCCCCGTGACCACGATCCTGGTTCCGTTCCGCGCCTGCGTCACTCCACTGCCTCCTGTCGTCCCCAATCGGATATGAGCTCCCCCCCGGGGTCGTCAACCAGTGCCGGGGTGTCTCCCCATCTGATGAAGGCCCCCGCCCAGGTGAGCCCTGCCCCGAATGCCACCAGACAGACCCCTGCTCCGGGCGCGAGGCGGCCGCCGACGGCGGCCTCGGCCAGAGCCAGAGGGACCGAGGCGGACGAGGTGTTGCCCATCCGGTCAACGTTGACGGCGAAGCGCTCCATGGGCATGCCGAGCCTCCCAGCGGCGGTCGCCAGGATCCGGGAGTTGGCCTGATGGGGGACCACCAGGGTGATCTCCCCCAGGGGCACCCCAACAGCCTCGGCGAGCCGGACGATCAGCTGCTCCAGAATGCGGGTGGAGAAGCGGAAGACCTCGCGGCCGTTCATGAAGACGACCCGGTTGAGGGACCGCTCCGCCCGGGCGTACCCGGGGATCGCCTCCGGGAGCGCCGTGTCTGGGGCCACGGAGGTGCCCAGGGAGGCCGCCCCGGTCCCGTCTGCCCCCAGGTCGATGGCGACGATCTCGCTGCCGGGTTCGAGGGGCCCCCCGACCAGCAGAGCCCCGGCACCGTCCCCGAACAGTACCGCGGTGGACCTGTCCGACCAGTCGACGAGCCGGCTGAACAGCTCGGCCGCCACGACCAGGACCCGGTGGCTGAGCCCGGTCTGGATCAGCGACTGGGCCAGCGCGAGCCCATAGATCGCCCCGGAGCAGGCGGCCTGGATGTCGAAGGCCGCCCCGTGGGGACAGCCCAGCTCCGCCTGCAGCCGGCAGGCCAGCGAGGGGAAGGTCTCGTCCGGCGAGCTGCTGGAGCAGATGATCGTGTCCACGTCGGCCGCCGTCCAGCCCCCGGCGGCCATCGCCGCCCGCGCCGCTCGGGCGGCGATACCCACCAGCGTGACCTCGGGATCCGCGATCCGACGCTCACGGATCCCGGTACGGCTGGTGATCCACTCATCGGATGTGTCGAGGAAGGTCTCGACCTCGGAGTTGGTGAGGCGTCGCTCGGGAAGCGCGCTGCCCACCGCCACCAGCCGGCAGCCCGGGGGCGAGCCGCCATCGCCCGCCCGCCACGGATTCCCCACGTGCTCTGCAAGGCTCATCGTCCCCGCTAGGTTACGGGCTCGGGGTCGCGCCCAACCGGAGCGTAACCTTTGCCGTTCTCCGGGACTCAACCTTCAGTGAGACCTGGGGCCGGAATGGTGGTCGAGATCGGGCCGCGGGCCCGCGAGGGAGGACCCAGATGGCGATAAGCCCTGCCTACGCTCGTCCGCGAACGGTGGACTCTGGATTCACCTGTGGCGCCTGCCGGCGCACCTTCCCCATGGCGCAGGCCGCCGGCAGCCTTTACGTTTGTCCGGCCTGTGGGCACCACTCCCGGATCAGCGCCCACGAAAGGGTCCGCCAGCTGGCTGACAAGGGCACCTTCCAGGAGTGGGATCCGGATCTGGTGGGCCGCGACCGGCTGGGTTTCGTGGATACCAAGGCCTACGTGGACCGCCTGGCGGAGGCCCGCCAGAGGCAGCAGCTCCCGGACGCGATTCTCACCGGGGCGGCCTCGATCTGCGGGCATCCAGTGGGGCTGGCCTCCTTCGACTTCGGCTTCCTGGGAGGCAGCCTCTCCACCGCCGTCGGGGAACGGCTGGCCCGGGCCATCGAGCGGAGCGCTGCCGAGCTGCGTCCCTTCGTGTGCGTCACGTCCTCCGGGGGTGCGCGGATGCAGGAGGGGGTCTTCTCCCTGATGCAGATGGCCAAGAGCGTGGCTGCCCTGCACCAGCTGGCGGAGGCCCACGTCCCGTTCATCTCCATCCTGGCCGACCCGACCATGGGGGGGAGCATCGCCAGCTTCGCGGCCCTCGGCGACGTCATCCTGGCCGAGCCCAAGGCGATGATCGGGTTCACCGGGGCCAGGGTCATCACCCAGGCCACCTATGAGCAGCTCCCCGCCGGCTTCCAGACCAGCGAGTTCCACCATGCCCGCGGCCTGATCGACCAGGTGGTCGACCGCCGCCAGCTGCGCGAGGTCCTGGGACGCCTGCTGGCGGTACTGGGCCCCTCCGCCGCGGAGGACGCCGGGCGACCGGCGTGAGCTCCCCGGACCTGGGCGGTGCCGCTGCCGGGGACGCCGCCCAGGCCGCCTGGGCTCACGTAGAGGTCTCTCGCCACCCCGACCGCCCCTACTCTCTGGACCTGGTCCAGCGCTGCCTGGACGACTTCATCGAGCTGCACGGCGACCGCCAGGGCGGGGATGACGCCGCGGTGGTCATCGGGTTGGCACGGCTGGGCGGCCAGCCGCTGGCCGTGGTCGCCAACCAGAAGGGAAGGACCCTGGAGGAGCGGGGCAAGCGCAACTTCGGCATGGCCCACCCGGAGGGTTATCGCAAGGCCCAGCGACTCTTCACCCTGGCGGGACGGCTCAAGTTGCCGGTGGTCAGCTTCATCGACACCCCGGGCGCCTACCCTGGGGTGGCCGCCGAGGAGCGGGGCCAGGCTTGGGCCATAGCCCAGACTCTCGAGGCGCAGCTGGCGCTCCCCACCCCGTACCTGGCGGTGGTGATCGGTGAGGGGGGAAGCGGTGGGGCGCTGGCCACGCTCCTGGCAGACTCGGTCCTGGTGCTGGAGCACGCATTCCTCTCCGTGGCCTCGCCGGAGGCGGCGGCCGCCATCCTCTTCCGGGACGCTGGGCGCAAGCAGCAGGCCGCGGCCGCGCTCCGGCTGGAGGCGGCCAACCTCTTGGAGTGGGGGATCGCGGACGAGATCGTGCCCGAGCCCCCGGGCGGCGCGCACACCGACTGGGACGAGACCGCCAGGCTACTTCGCCCGCGGCTGGAGGCCCGGCTCCTGGAGCTCACCTCCCGAGGCTTCGACCCCGCCCGCCGACGGGAGCGCTACCGGCGCCTGGACGGGCTCTTCTCCGCCTGAGGCAGGCGGCCCCCGGCGACGGGCTGGGCCGGGTTGCTGGGAGCCCTCTTGCTGGTGGCGGCGAAGGATGCCTCACTCTCCTCGTAGTGGAACTTGCCCCCGCGCAGCCACGAGGCCACCCCGGCCACCAGGCAGGCCACCACCGCGAAGTCGAAAGCCACATGGAGCCCACCCATGAAGGGAGGGGAGATCAGGGAGGAGAAGAAGGTGCGGCTGGTGAGGTAGGCGACCTTGGCGGGCGGCATGTGGACGAGCACGGGCCCGAGCAGCGAGTGCACCGGGTTGTACCCCAGGAAGGCGGCGAAGAGGGCGCCGGTCGGGGGAAGGTGGGAGATCCGGGCCGCCGCCGACGCCGGAACCCCCTGAGCGGTGAGGCCGTGGTAGAGCGCCCCGGGCAGCTGGGCCGCCAGCCCGCTGATGATGAGGGTGAAGAAGATCCCGATCGAGAGCACCTGGGCCGAGTTTTGGAAGGTCGCCGTCATGCCGGAGCCGGCACCGCGCTGGGTGGCGGGGAGGCTGTTCATGATGCCGGCCCGGTTGGGGGACGCGAACAGCCCCATGGCGAGGCCGTTGAGGAGGAGCAGCGCGGCAAAGACCGGGTAGCTGAAATCAGCGGGGAGCAGTTCCAGCAGCCCGAAGCTGAGCGCGGCCAGCACCATCCCTCCGGTGGCGAAGGGGCGGGCGCCGTAGTGATCGGAGAGGTACCCCGAGACAGGTCCCGCGACCAGGAAGCCCACGGTGAGCGGGAGCATGTAGATCCCCGCCCAGAGAGGGGTGCTGGCGAAGCTGTAGCCGTGCTCCGGGAGCCAGATCCCCTGCAGCCAGATGATGAGGATGAACATGATGCCGCCCCGGCCCAGCGATGCCAGCAGGCTGGCCACGTTCCCGGCGGCGAAGGCCCGGATGCGGAAAAGCGGGAGGCGGAACATGGGGTTGGGCACCCGGGTCTCCAGGTAGACGAAGAGCCCCAGCAGCACCAGCCCCAGCCCAATCTCGGTCAGGACCGAGGGGCTGGTCCAGCCCATGGTCGAGTTGCCGTAGGGCTCGATCCCGTAGGTGATGCCCACCAGCAGCGAGATCAGCCCGGCGGCAAAGGTCACGTTGCCCCACCAGTCGATGGTGGAGTGAACGCGCACCCCCCGTTCCTCGAGCTTGAAGTAGGCCCAGATGGTGCCGAAGACGCCGAAGGGAACCGAGACCAGGAAGACCAGATGCCAGTCCACCGGCCCCAGCAGCCCGCCCAGGATCAGGCCGATGAAGGAGCCACCGATCGCCGCCACCTGGTTCACCCCGAGGGCCAGACCCCGCTGGTCCGGGGGGAAGGCGTCGGTGAGGATGGCCGAGGAATTGGCGAAGAGAAGGGCGCCTCCCACCCCCTGCATGACGCGCATGGCGATCAGCCAGAGGGCACCGGCCTGGCCGTCGAGCCAGGTGATGGAGAGCAGCACCGAAAAGGCGGAGAAGACCGCGAAACCCAGGTTGTACATCCGCACCCGGCCGTACATGTCGCCGAGCCGCCCGAAGCTCACCACCAGCACGGCGGTCACCACCATGTAGCCCATCAGCAGCCAGAGGAAGTAACCGGTGTTCCCCGGGGTGAGGGGGTTCAGGTGAATCCCCCGGAAGATGTCGGGGAGGGCGATCAGCGTGATCGAGGTGTTGACCACCACCATGAGCATCCCCAAGGTGGTGTTGGAGAGCGCGACCCACTTCCCCCGATAGCGGTCAGGAGCGGTCGGCGGGGATGCGGCGGGCAACGGATCCTCCCAGCTCAGGTGTCTGCGCTGAGGATACTCCCTACTTTACGTTGACGTAAAGCGCGAAGAAGCCCGGCCAGCTCAGGCGGCCCGGGACGCAGCCAGCTGCAGCGCCGCGAAGAGGCGCTCAACATCCTCCTGGGTGGTCCGCAGGCCCCCGACGGTGGCCCGCAGGAGGAACCTCCCATCCGGGGCGGCGTGCGAGATGAAGGCCTCGCCGGAGTCGTTCACCAGCCGCATCACCTCCCGGTTGTGGGCCTCCAGCCCGGGCTCGTCGGCGGCGCCTTCCGGATGGTGACGGAAGCAGACGGTGGCCAGCGGAACCGGCGCCATCACCTCCCACCCCTCGCCGGCTTCGAGCTGGCGGCGCAGCCAGTCGGCCATCTGAAGGTGGGAGCGGAGCAACCGCTGCAGCCCCGAACGGCCGAAATAGCGCATCACCATCCAGAGCTTGAGGGCCCGCTGCCGACGTCCGAGGGCGACCCCGAAGTCCATCAGGTTGCGCGATCCCAGGCCGGAGTGGCCGCCCGACTCCGGCGTCTCAAGGTAGGCCGGGACCAGGGAGAAGGCCTGCCGGATGGCCTCGGGGTGGGGGGTGAACAGGACCGAGCAGTCCACCGGGGTGAAGAGCCACTTGTGGGGGTTGACGACCAGGGAGTCGGCCCGGTCGGCCCCGTCCAGGACCCAGCGGCGCTCGGGAAGGATGGCGGCCACGCCCCCGTGCGCGGCGTCCACGTGGAGCCAGAGGTGGTGCCGGGACGCAACCTCGGCGATGGCCGGGATGGGGTCCACGCTGGTGGTGGCGGTGGTGCCGGCGGTGGCGACCACGGCGCAGGGAACGAGGCCGGCCCCGAGGTCCCCGACCACCGCCCGCTCAAGCTCGCTGGGGATCATCCGAAACTCCGGGTCGCAGGCCACCGGGCGGTACCCCTGACGGCCCATCCCCAGTGCCACCACCGCCTTCTCCACCGAGGAGTGGGCCTGGGTCGACCCGTACACCCGGAGGGGGCCCAGACCGCTGAGCCCCCGCTCCCTGGCCTCGGGCGCCGCCCGGTGGCGAGCCGCTCCCAGAGCCACCATGGTGGAGGTGGAGGCTGTGTCGTTGATGTGGCCATCGAACCTCCCGGGCAGCCCGACCAGCTCCGCCAGCCAGCGGCAGGTGAGGTACTCCAGCTCGGTGGCCGCCGGGGCGGTCCGCCAGAGCATGGCGTTGGCGTTGACCCCGGCGGCGAGGAGCTCGCCCAGGATCCCGGCGGCCGCCGAGGTGCTGTTGAAATAGGCGAAGAAGCGGGGGTGGTTCCAGTGGGTCGAGGCGGGCAGCAGGATCGTCTCGATGTCCTGCAGGATGGCTCCCAGCTCCTCCCCCTCCTCGGGGGGCGAAGGCGCCAGCCGCGCCAGGACGTCGCCAGGGGCCACCGGCGGGAGGGGAGGGATCCCGTCCAGCCCCTCCAGGTAGCGGGCGACCAGCTCCACCGCCTTCTGGCCGTATCGGCGGAACTCGGCGGGGCCCATGTCCCCATCCCGGGCGCCGGCCCCCGAGTCTCCAGCGGGAACGTTCACCCGGCGGCCGCGACCAGCCGACGGGCTCTGAACTCGGCGCAGATCCGAGCGGCATGGCTCTCCGAGCCCAGTGGGATGACGTGGAGACGGAGATCGGGGCGGGAGCCCAGCTCGCCAGCGATCTCCACCGCCACCTCGGCTCCCTCGCCCTCGGCGATCCGCTGCGCGTAGGAATCGGGGACCGGGCAGTCCGGAAGGGCCCGGCGGACGAACTGGAGGCTCCGGGCCGAGCGGATCACCCCCACGCTGGCGAAGACCATGACCGTGGGAGCCAGGACTCCGGCCAGGTCTGCCAGGAAATCGTCGAAGGCAGCCAGGTCGAACACCATCTGCGTCTGGACGAAGTCGACCCCGGCGGCCGCCTTGCGCTCCAGGAGGCGCAGCTCGCGCCGGCGGTCGGCGAACGGGTTCACCACAGATCCACGCAGCAGCCGCTGGGGGGCGACCCAGCCGGGGATCGCCGCCAGCGCCTCGGCCACCGTGGGCGATCCTGCGGCGCGCTCCGCCCCCGGGTCGCCTCGGACGACCAGGACACCCGCCGCCCCCAGCGCCGCCGCCCCCATCACCTGCTGCTGGAGGCCGAGTCGGGTGCGGTCGCGGAGAGAGAGGTGGACCACCGCGGCCAGCCCCCGCTCCCGGCACGGGCCCACCGCCGCCAGCGGAGAGAGCCGGGGCCGGGCGGTGTGGTTGTCGGTGAGGCCCACCAGGGTGACGCAGCCGGCCAGCTGATCCGCGGCCCGTTGCACCCTGGCGAGGTCGGCTCGCCGGGGCATGGCCAGCTCGGCCGAACACAAAGGGGTGGAGATCACAACACCTCCACTATATTTGGCCCGGCATGGCGAAAATTTTCATCCTATTGGGCGATGGCGTCCGCTTCCCAGCGGCTCCACACTGGGGGGTGGCCGAGGTGCCCCCTCCGGACCCCTCCTCCGGCATCCTCCCCCTGGTCCTTGATGTCTGACTTCGCCACCGCCTCCTCCCCCCACCGGGCGGGCGGATCCGCCCCGGCGGTCGGCGAGGTCCCGGTCCTGGAGGTGCGGCACCTCGGCCGGTCGCTGCGCCTCGGGTCCGAGGAGCTGGAGATCCTTCAGGACATCAGCTTCGCCATTCCCCCCGGGGAGTTCGTCACCCTGATGGGCCCCTCAGGAAGTGGCAAGAGCACCCTTCTGGGCTGCATCACCGGGCTGGACAACCCCAGCCGGGGCCAGGTGCTGCTCAACGGGGTGGACGTCTCCAAGATGCGCGAGTCGCAGCTGGCGGGGATCCGCAACCGCACAGTGGGGATGGTGTTCCAGGCCTTCAACCTCATCCCCACCCTGACCGCGCGGGAGAACGTGGAGGTGCCACTGTACGCCGGCCGCTGGCGGGGCTCGCCGTCGGCGAGGGCGGTCGAATTGCTCGGCCTGGTGGGGCTCTCCCACCGGCTGGAGCACCGACCGAGCCAGCTCTCCGGCGGGGAGCAGCAACGGGTGGCGATCGCCAGGGCCCTGGCCACCGAGCCGCCCCTCGTGGTGGCCGACGAGCCCACGGGCAACCTCGCCGCGGCCCAGGGAAAGGAGATCCTGGAGCTGCTCTGGGACCTGCGCCAGCGGATGGGCACCACCTTCGTCATCGCCACGCATGACTCCAACATCGCCGGCTATGCCACGCGGATGCTGCAGATCTCGGACGGGCAGCTGGTTGGGGACCACCCGGGCCCGCGCGCGAGCGCCCGGTGAAGGCCGGGCTCTACCTCCGCTACACCACCCGCTCCCTCACCCGAGGGGGCCGCCGGACGGTCCTGGCGGCGTTCTGCGTAGGAGTCGGGGTCATGGCCATCGTGGGGTTGCAGATGGCCGCCTCGATGGTGAACAGCTCGCTGACCGCCAACGTCCGCCAGGCCAACGGGGGTGACGTGTCGGTGGTCTCGGTGGCCGTCCCCTTCCCGCAGTCTGAGCTCCGGACGTTCCAGCAGCTGCAGAGCTCGGGGAGGATCACGGGATTCACCGCGGTGCGGGAGTACTCCTCGACGCTGATCCGCCCCGGCGGCCAGGGGGTGTCCACGACGGTGGACGCGGTGGATCCCTCCACCTTCCCCCTGGTGGGCACGGTCGCCCTGCGCCCGGGCGCCGAGGGCACTTTCCGACAGCTGATCTCGCGCCCCGGGACGATGGTGCTCTCCTCCACCGTCGAGAGCCTGCTGGGCGCCAAGGTTGGGAGCAAGGTCCGGGTCAACCTCGCGCGGGCCAAGGGGCCAGTGTACTGGCGGGTGGGAGGCATCGCTCAGGGCTCCCTCCCGGCGGGGATGGGCCAGGACCTCGTGGTGTCCAACGCCACCCTCAGCGCCGCCGTCTCGGGATCGGCCCTGGTCGACTACGGCGAGGTCTACCTGACCACCGCCAGTTCGAAGGCCGCCTCCCGGGTGGCGCAGCAGCTGACCGACCAGCTGCCGCTCGCCACCGTCTCCACCGTCCAGCAGGCGCTCAACTCCGACAGGAAGGCGAGCTCGCAGCTGACCCAGTTCCTCTCCATCGCCGGGCTGGCGGCCCTCCTCATCGGCGGCATCGGAATCGTCAACACCATGCAGGTGAGCCTGGCCCGGAGGCGGCTGGAGATCGCCATGCTCAAGACCACCGGATACCGGCGGCGGGACCTCTACCTGCTGTTCGGACTCGAGGCAGTGATGCTGGGGCTGGTGGGCGGGGTGGGCGGCGCGGCGGTGGGGATCGGCCTCTCTGACGGGGTCCGCGCCCTGCTCGAGGGAGTTGCCAACGTGGTCATCAACTTCGCCATCAGCTGGGAGATCGTCCTCGCCGGGGTGGCTATCGGCGTGGCCACCACCTGCATCTTCGCCCTCCTGCCGATCGTGAGACTGAGCCGGGTGCGCCCGGCCGCGGTCCTCCGGGACACGCCCGCGGAGGTCACCGCCGGCGTCTTGGGCTCGAGCGCCCTCCTCCTGGCGGTGGTGGCGGTGCTGTTCTGGCTCTTGGCCTCGGCGATCCTGGGTTCGGCGGTCCTCGCCCTGATCCTGGTGATCGGCACCGGAGTGGCCCTCGCCATCCTCACCCTCGTCTTCAGCCAGGCGCTCCGGCTGATCGGCCACCTTCCGGTGCCGGAACGCTTCACCACGGCGCACGTCCTGCTGGTCACCCTCGCCCTCCTGGCCTCGGTGGGGATCACCACGGTGGCCAGCCTGCGGGCGGTGGGGGCGCTCCTCATCCTGGCATCCCTCCTGGGATACGTGGTGGTGGTGCTGCCGCGTCCGGCCAAGGCGGTGGTGCGCATGGCGCTGCGCAACTCGGAGCGCACGAGAACCCGCACCGCGGCCACCTCGGTGGCGCTTTTCGTGGGGGTCTTCGCGGTGGGCCTCATCCTCATCCTGGGCACCGACATCCGCAACGACCTCGACAGCATCATCACCCAGTCCACCTCCTACAACGTGATCGCCGTGGCTCCAGGGCAGAGCGCCACCCGCCTGGTCCGGGCGGCCAAGAGCCTGGGAAGCACCTCCGAGCTCTCCACCTCCGCGGCCATCTCGTCGCCGGTGGCGATCAACGGCCGGCCGCTCGCCGAGGTGGTCCGGAGCCTCAGCCGCAGCGACCGCTCCGAGTTGGCCTTCCTCACCAGCGGAGTCCAGGGGTTCTCGGTGTCCTCGGGATCGGTGCCGGACGTGACCATCAAGAAGGGGCGCCAGCTGCGGCCGTCGGACGCCGCCTCGGGCGGGGTCCTGGTCAGCAACGCCCTGGCACGGTCGCCGTTCGACCTCAAGGTGGGCGACACCATCACCTCCATCGACCCTCTCGCACCCCGCGCCACCCCCGTCACCCTCCGGGTGGTAGGGCTCTACAGCGCCACCTCCGCCGGCAGCAAGAGGGGCATCTCCATCTCCACCACCGTGGCCCCGATCCTGGCCACCCGGCAGACCGCCAGCGCCATCGCCGGGGGCAACCTGGAGCAGGTCCTGGAGCTGAAGTTCCCCCCCAAGCTGGCGGACGCGGCCGCCACCAAGCTGCGCAGCGCCGACCCTGGGGCTCAGGTGATCAGCCTCGCCGACTTCACCCTGATCATCGACCAGTTCCTCAACAACGCCATCCTCTTCCTCACCGCCATCGCCTCTCTGGCCCTCCTGGCCGGGATCGTGATCATCGCCAACTCCGTGGCCCTGGCCCTGCTGGAGAGGCGGCGAGAGATAGGGATCCTGAAGGCCGTGGGACAGGGACGCGGAGCTGTCCTGGGCCAGGTCCTCACCGAGACCGCCGCCGTGGCGGGGCTGGGGGCCGCGGGAGGGATGGTGGCGATCGCCCTCGTGCTCCTGCCACTGCAGCGGCTGGTGATCAAGATCAACCTGGGCATCCCGACCCCGCTCGCCCTGGCGCTGGTGGTGGGCGCGATCGTGGTGGCGGTGGTGACCGCGGCGCTCGTCGCCTGGGGACCCGTCAGGGTGCGTCCGCTCGAGGTGCTTCGCTACGAGTGAGGAGCTCGCCCTCGAGACTGCCCGGGCGGCGCTCCTCGGTGCCTACGGGCGGCTGGCCGAGTTCCTCGACTACTCCGACCCGCTGGCTCCCACCGGGTGCCGCGGCTGGACCGCGGGTGACCTCTGGTTCCACCTCTTCCTGGACGCCCAGCGGGCCCTGATCGGGCTGGCGACCCCGGCCGACTCGCCCCCCGACCGCGACTTCGTCACCTACTGGCGGGGGTGGTCGTCCTCCGATCCGGATGCCGTGGAGCACGCCAACTTCGTGCGCCGGGTGTCGGCGGCAATAGGGGGGCGGGAGGCGGGCCACTGGTGGCGGGGAACCAGCCAGGCGGTGCTCAGGGCGGCGGCCGCCACACCGGCCGGGGCAGTTCTGGCCACCCAGGGTCACCTGCTCCGGCTGCCCGACCTCCTGGGCACCCTGGCGGTGGAGGCGACGGTGCACCACCTAGACCTCCTGGTGGGAACCGAGGGCCCGGGACCCGGGGCCCTGGCGCTGACGGTCTCCCGTCGCACCCTGGATGGCCTTCTGGGCGCCCCATGCCCCTGCGACTGGGACGACCGGACCTACCTCAAGAAGGGGACCGGGCGGGAGGAGCTCACGGCGGAGGAGCGGAGCCGGCTTGGCCCGCTCGGAGCTCTGATCCCCCTCTTCAGCTGAGGGGTCCCGGAGGAGGACCGGACCGGCGCCGGGTCCGCGACGCCAGCCGCCCCCGGCCCCTCCAGAGCCAGCCGGGATGCGGAGACTTCAGCCAGGCTCGACGCGGGCGGTCCCCGCTTCTCCCGGGAGCCGGCGCATGATCCGGAAGTGAGGGGCCCCGGGGCTCCTCACCTCGTCCACGATCTCGAAGCCGCGGCGCTGGTAGAAGGCGACGTCCTCGGCGGTCACCGTGTCCAAAGTGGCGGGAAGGCGCTCCGCGTCGCAGCGCCGAAGGACCGGCTGAAGCACCGCGGTGCCCAGCCCCCGGCCCTGGAGATCCGGCTCGGTCCCCAGGGCAGCGAGGTACCAGGTGGGCTCTCGGGGATGGCGACGGTGGACCTCCAGATTGACCCAGAGGGCCGCGAGGAGCCGGGTGCGCAGGGCGAGCCCGATCCTCAGGTTGAGGCCGAGCTGGCGCCAGAGGTGGGGCCTTGCCCCACGCCGCGGAATCCCCATGGGCAGCCAGAGGGCCGCTGAGGAGAGGTCGTCGGTGACCCACCCCTCCCCCGCGTCCTTGAGCGCCATCACGTTGAGGCGGTACCAGCGCTCCAGCCGCCGCTCCCGGCCACGCGGCGAGGGGAACAGCCACTCCGTGGTGGGATCGCTGGCGAAGGCCCGCGCCAGCATGGCCCCCACCTGGGGGACGTCGCCGTCGCGCAGCTCCCGCACCCGTGGGGATCGGTGGGCCGCGGTGGCGGTCACCGATGCGGGGCCCGCGGTCCGGGCGCCGTCAGCCGCCTTCGTCGCGCCGGCCCGCCCAGCGCTCGGCGGCGGCGTTCAGCACCACGGGAGCCGCCATCCTGCCCAGGCGCAGCCCCGCCTTCTGCCAGAGCGGCTGGCTCCGGTGCCCCCGCTCCGACCCGGCGGCGACCTTCAACCCGCCCTTGCTCGCGGCTTCGGCGAGCAGCTCCTCCAGCCGTCGGCGCCACTCCTCGGGCATCGCCGCTATCCAGTCCTGCTCGGGCTCTTCTGCGTGGTGCCGCCGACGGCGCGCCCACACCGCCACCCCCACCACCAGGATCGCCACCCCCGCCGCGGCGATCCGCGGCCCATCCCGGCGGAGGCGGTAGCGTGGATCGAGGTCGCGGCGAAGCCGCTCCTCCAGCCGGTCCAGGGTCCCCTCCAGCCGCTGGCGGGTCGCGACTACCTGTGCGTGCGCCTGGTCTGTAGCCGCGCCCACTCAAGGTCCTCCTGCACCGTCTTGCGAGTCAGCACCAGCGGGATCAGCCGGCGATTGGCGAAGATCACGGCCCCGCCGAGGCCCACCATCAGCAACCCGACCGCGGCGATCAGCCCGGCCACAAGCGTGTGGTTGGGGATCCACTCCACCAGGGTCACCAGGGCGAAGGGCACCATGAGGCTGATTCCCAGGATCGCCAGCGCCAGCCCGATCAGCGCCCGGAGACCGCGCCTCACAGTGTCCTTGGCCTCGGTCTTGGCCAGCTGCAGCTCGTCAGTCACCAGCTGGCGCAGATCCCGGGTGAGCGACTCGACCAGCTCGGCGACGCTCTCCTCGGCCGCAGGTGAAGTTGCCACCTCTGCAGGTTAGCGGATGACACCACTCCCGGCATCGCGGCCCGGCCCATCTATGATCGGGAAGTGGCACCGGCAGAGCCTGCGGGGATCGCCGCGCTGGCGGCTCCCCTGATCAGGCTGGCAAGACGCGGCAGCCTGCTGGTGGCCACCGACTTCGACGGAACCCTGGCTCCGGTGGTCCGGGACCCGGACCGGGCGGCGCCACTCCCGGAGGCCCGCCTGGCACTGGAGCGGCTGGCATCCCACACCCCGGTGGCGGTCATCAGCGCCCGGGACCTGGCCAATCTCGCCTCGCGCTGCCGGATCACCGGGGCGCTGCTGCTGGGCAGCTACGGCCAGGAGCCCTGGCTCCAGCTGAGCTCGGGCGAGCCACCCCCAGCTCCGCCGCTGCCCCGTCCCGAGCTCCTCCAGCTGGCCCAGGAGCTCTCCGCCTACACCGCCGGGATGCCCGGGGTCGGGGTGGAGGTCAAGGCGCTTGGGGTGGCGGTCCACTACCGCAACTCACCGGAGTCGCGCCGGGTCGGGCCGTTGATCCGCCGCCAGGTCGAGGAGCTCTGCCGGAGTCACCAGCTGCAGGTGGTTCGAGGACGCCAGGTGGTTGAGGCCCGGCCCTTCCGGAGCGGCAACAAGGGGACCGCCCTCCGCCTTCTCCTGGACCGCCTCGGGCCCCGGGGCTGCGTTTACGCCGGGGACGACCTGGGGGACCTCCCGGCGATGCGGGAGCTGCATGCACAGCGGGGCCAGCTGGAGCTGGCCGCCGCGGTGGGGGTGGGAAGCTCCGAGGTGAACCCCGAGCTGGTGGCGGAGGCGGACCTCCTCCTGGAGGGCCCGAGAGAGTGGGCCGCGCTCCTGGCGGAGGTCGCTGAGGGGCTCGACCCGGCTACTGGGCGAGCAGGTCGTTGAGGTCCTGCAGCTGATTGCTGATCCAGCGGGTGATGTCGTTGCGTCGCACCTCCTGGCGCAGCTGGCGGGCCCGGCTGGCACGGTACCGCCGGGGCATGGTGAGGGCCGTGTGCAGCGCCTCGGCGGTCTGGTCGATGTCGAAGGGGTTGATGGCCAGGGAGTTCGCCCCCAGCTCCTCGAAGCTGCCGGCGTTCTCGCTCAGCACCAGGACGCCGTCCCGTTGGTTGCAGAGCACCCCCTCCTTGGCCACCAGGTTCATCCCGTCGTAGATGGGGTTGACCAGCAGGGCGTCATAGCTCTTGTAGGCGGCCACAGCCTTGTGGATGTTCTCCTCCACCTCGAGGCGGATGGGCAGCCAGTCCGCGGTCTGGAAGCGCCGGTTGACCCGGGCGGCCGCTGAAACCACCGCCCCCAGGTAGGCGCGGTAGGCATCCAGGTCCTGGCGGCTGCGCTGCAGGAAGGCCCAGAAGACCACCCGGGAGCGGAGCTCGGGATGGGTCTCCAGAAGACGCTCGTAGGCGAGAAAGCCGCGCACGATGTTCTTGCTGAGGTCGGTGCGGTCCACCCGCAGGATGAGCAGCTCCGGCCTCCAGGCGGCGATCTGGCGCTCCTGCTCCGCCACCCCCTCGCTGGCCACCAGCTGCTCCATGGCGCTGATGTCGATGGAGATGGGGTAGGCCCGGACCCAGACCGAGCGCCCCTCGTAGAAGACGATGCGCTGACGGTGGTCCACTCCCAGGCCCAGGTTCTCCTCGCAGGTCATGAGGAAGTTGCGCACGTCGAGACTGGTCTGGAGGCCCACCACGTCGTTGCCCAGGAGCCCGGTGAGGATCCCGTCCCGCATCCCCCGGGGGATCACCTTCCAGTACTGCGGCGTGGGCCAGGGCACATGGATGAAGTGCTGGAGGCGGGCCTCGGGCAGCCGCTCGCGCACCATCGCCGGCACCAGGTAGAGGTGGTAGTCCTGGGTCATGACCAGCGGCCGGGCGCGGCTGCTGCCCGCCACCTCCACCACCCGCTGGGCGAACTGGCGGTTCACCTCCACGTACCCGTCCCGCCAGGCCCGCCAGGTCCGGCCGTCGAGGATGGGCTCCCGGCCCAGATCCCAGAGGTAGTGCTGGACGAACCAGAGCAGGGGGTTGCTGATCTGGTTGTAGTAGAGGTCGTAGGCCTCGCGGTCGGGGGTGACGAAGGCCACCCGGAAGAAGTCCCCGGTCTCCGAGGTGACCTCGGCCAGCCGGTCCGCTCCGGAGACCAGCTCCAGGTCGGTTGGCCCGCGGGCGCAGGCCACCCAGACCGACTCGCTGGCCTGAGCCAGGGCGGACATCGCGGTCACCAGTCCCCCCCCACCCCGGGTGATCCTGGAGGGGCCGGAGCGCTCAGGGTGGACGTTGATCGGGGGCCGGTTGGCGACCACGATGGGTTGCCAGCCGGAGAGCATCCGTCGCAGGTACGACTGGATCCCAGGCATCGGCATAGGATGACGGAAGTCAGCCCCGGCGGGGGCACTCTCAGTTCGGGGCCGGTCGATGGTCCTTGGCGCGGAGGCCGTATCAGGGAACGCTGCGCCCTGAGTTCGCTGGTGTCAGTGATGGCTCACCGCGGGCACGTTTATCGCAGCTCCCCACGGAGTCGTTCCGCCAGGGTGAGTTCGGGGCCATGCAGCCGGTCTGGGTGAGGCGGTCCGAGATGGCCGAGCAAACTTCTGTCTGGCTCCGCCTTGGGCCCTCTTGCCGCAAGATGCGGTGCTTGCCGGGCGAAGGCGATCGGCACTAGGTGTCTAAGGTTGAAGGGCCGCCCGACCTGGTAGCGGAGGCGCGCCCACCCGTGGCTCTTCGGCCAAGGTCGCCGACCGCGGAGCCGGCAAGTCCACGGCTGGACTGAGCTACAGCAGCTCTAGGACGGTGGCATTCGCCATGCCCCCGCCTTCACACATCGCCTGCAGGCCCCACCTCGACCCGCGCCGAACCATGGAGTGGACCAGGGTGGTCATCAGCCGCGCTCCGCTGGCGCCCACGGGGTGGCCCAGGGCAATTGCCCCGCCGTTGACGTTGACCCGCTCCAGGTCGGCCCCGGTCTCCCGCTGCCACGCGAGCACCACGCTGGCGAAGGCCTCGTTGATCTCGATCGAATCGATGTCAGCCAGGGACAGCTGGGCCGCCCTGAGAACCTTGCGCGTGGCGGGGATGACCGCGGTCAGCATGAGGACCGGGTCGGCGGCGGCCAGCGCCATCGCGTGAACCCGCGCCATGGCGCGAAGGCCCAGGTCTCGCGCTCGCTCGCTGCTCATCAGCAGCAGGGCCGCCGCCCCGTCGCTGATCTGGCTGGAGTTACCGGCGGTGACCTTCCAGTCGATCTCGGGGAACCTGGAGGCCAGCCCTGGTTCGGCGAAGGCCGGGGACAGGCCGGCCAGGACCTCCGGACTTGTGCCGGGGCGGATGCCCTCATCCACCACAGTGGACCCGGGCGAGGCTGTGCCGGCAGGGAGGGGCAGCAGCTCTGCGGCGAACGCTCCATCCCGGTGCGCGCTGGCCGCCCTCTGATGACTGACGGCGGAGAAAGCGTCGAGCTCGGCGCGGGTCAGCCCCCATCGCGCGGCGACCAGCTCAGCGCTGACGCCCTGATGCACAAGGCCCTGCGGGTAGCGACCGGCGATCCCGCTACCAAGGGGGTCGACGCCTTTGGGGACATTGGACCCCAAGGGCACCCGACTCATGCTCTCGACGCCGCAAGCGATGACCGCCTCGTAGGAGCCGGCCATGATCCCCTGGGCCGCGAAGTGGACGGCCTGCTGCGAGGAGCCGCACTGGCGGTCGACGGTGGTGGCCGGGACCGACTCCGGCAGACCCGCGGCCAGGGTGGCCCAGCGGGCGATGTTGAGCGCCTGCTCGCCCACCTGGTCGACGCACCCGGCTATCACGTCGTCGATCAGGTCAGGGGGCACTCCTGTGCGCCCCAAAAGGGCCCCGATGGTGTCGGCGAGGAGATCCACCGGGTGCACAGCTGACAGAAGGCCCCCCGGCCGCCCGCGCCCGATGGGGGTGCGGACAGCCCCCACGATCACGGCATCCCCCACGGCCCGCCTCCAACTCCCGCATCCGGTCGCCAGTGCCACGAGGATAGTCCGGGAGCGCCCGGGAGCGGGTCCGCGGCGATCAACGTCTCGATCGCCGCCAGGTAGGCGAAGAACGTGGCCGCCAGATGCTCCAGGTTGGTCCAGAGGGGGAACCAGGCTTGCAGCCAGGCCGGCTGCCCGTTGGGAATGCTCATGAACGTGCTCACGAAGGCGGTGAGGAGTCCGGGCCGCCGCTTCAGGACGCGTCGACCGCCCAGATCAGTCGGGAACCGGTGAGCACTGCGTCCTGGGGCCACGCCGAAGCCCGGGCCACCGTGCCGCAGGACCGGTTCTCTGTCATGACCAGGCGCCCTTGCTGGCGAAAAGCGTCCAAACGGCGCCCTGCTTGCACCAGCCTGACAAGGCCCACTTGCCGCGGGCAGCTGGCAAACACGGTTGCCCGGACAGGTGATCCCACCCTAACCCGGTAGGGGTATGCCGGTCCACGATGACCCTTGAAGGCCCGGGAACCCGCGGGCCCTGTTCAGGAGGTGGCACCGATGATGTTTTGGTACGGGGGCGCCTGGCCCTTCTGGCAGATCGTGCTGATGTGGGTGCTGATGGTCGGCTTCTGGGCGCTGGTGGTGTGGGCTGTCTACGCCGTGGTGACCAGCATCACCCGCAGGCCGGACCGGGGAGTGACCAGCGACAGTGCCGGCCAGATCCTCGATGCGCGGCTTGCCCGCGGTGAGATCGACGCTGAGGAGTACCGACGGCTTCGCGACCTGCTGGCATCGCGTCCGGGATCGGGCCCGAATGACCGGAGTGCCGTCTGATGACGGGATCAGCCATGCACCTCGATAGCTCCGAAGGGGTGGCGGCGCCCGGGCACATGAGAGCCTCTAGGCCGTCGCTCAGGGGCTATGCCTCAGGCAAGGACGACTACCTGGAGAGGCTCCGGAAGACCGAGGGTCAGGTGCGCGGGCTGCAGAGGATGATCGAGACCGACGCGTGGTGCCCGGACGTGGTCGTGCAGGTGAGCGCGGTCACCCGGGCGCTCCAGGAGGTGGCGATCGGCCTCCTGAACGACCACTTGCGGCATTGCGTGCTGGACGCGGCGCGCCGTGACCAAGA